>NZ_CP028348.1:300000-600000 GCF_003454795.1 Novosphingobium sp. THN1 | reverse complement strand
CCCACCACGATCGATCCGCCCGAACATCGCCCCTATCGCCAGTTGCTCAACGCGCACCTCAATCCCGGCGCGATCCGCGGCCTGACCGAGAGCATCCGCCAGACCGCCGTCGGCCTGATCGACAGCTTCGCCCACAAGGGCCACTGCAACTTCACCACCGATTATGCCGAGCAGTTCCCGATCCGGGTGTTCATGGCACTGGTCGGCATCGACGCCGCCGAAGCGCCGAAAATCCGCCACTGGGCCGAGTGCATGACCCGCCCCGGCATGGACATGACCTTCGATCAGGCCAAGGCCGTGTTCTTCGATTATGTCGGCCCGCTGGTCGATGCGCGCCGTGGCGGCAAGGGCGAGGACATGATCAGCGCAATGATCAACGCAGACCTCGGAGAAGGCCGCCGCCTGACGCGCGACGAGGCGCTGTCCATCGTCACCCAAGTTCTGATTGCCGGGCTCGATACCGTCGTCAACGTGCTCGGGTTCATCATGCGCGAACTGGCCGAAAACCCGGCCCTGCGCGCCGATCTCAGGCAGCGCGGCGGCGACATCGTGCCAGTGGTCCACGAACTGTTCCGCCGCTTCGGCCTCGTCTCCATTGCCCGCGAAGTGCGCGACGACATTGCCGATTTCCACGGCGTTCCCCTCAAGGCTGGCGACATGATCGCGATCCCGACGCAAGTCCACGGACTTGACCCGCGCGTGAACCCCGATCCTCTGGCCATCGACCCCGCCCGCAAACGCGCCCGCCACTCCACGTTTGGCTCCGGCCCGCACATGTGTCCGGGTCAGGAACTCGCCCGCAAGGAAGTGGCGATCACGCTGGAAGAGTGGCTGAAGCGCATCCCCGAATTCGCTCTTGGCCCGGACAGCGACCTCTCCCCCGTCCCCGGCATCGTCGGCGCCCTGCGCCGAGTCGATCTGGTCTGGACTCCCTGAACCGCATTACCATCGAGCGTTGATCGTCACCCCGGGCCCTGACCCGGGGTCCCGCTTCGCCTTCGCGCCCCCACCAAAACCTAGCGGAACCGCTAGGTTGAGCCGACTCACGCCTCGGTTCATAAAACAGGCAAGCCTGCCGGTTTTAATCCGGACGGCACCGGAGAGCCTGATGCTGGACGCCATCAACCCCACGGCCTGCCTGAGCCGACGAGCGCGGAAGACCTCGCAACCATCCGCTGCCCCGATGGCCCGAGCATGCAGCAGATCGTGGCGAACGACGTCCTCCCGCCGCCCGCCGTGCTGACGATGGAACAGCCAGCCTACCTCGGCAGCGCTCCGGTCAGCGTGAACCGCTATTTCGACCAGTCGATCTTCGAGGCCGAGATCGAGCGCATCTGGAAGCGCACCTGGCAGTGGGTCTGCCGCGAGGATCACATTCCCGAGCCGGGCGACTACTACACCTATGAGGTCGCCCACCTCTCCTGGGTCATCGTCCGGCAGGAGGACATGTCGGTCCGCGCCTTCGTCAATTCCTGCCTCCACCGCTCGACCAAGTTCAAGCGCGGCGAGGGCGTGGGTTCGGGCGACAACCTGCGCTGCCCCTACCACGGCTGGACCTGGAACAACGACGGCACGCTCGCCTCGGTCCCCTGCGCCTGGGACTTCAAGCACGTCGACCCGGCAAGGACCAACCTGCCCGAAGCCCGCGTCGGCCAGTGGGGCGGCTTCGTTTTCATCAATCCTTCGCAGGACGGCCCCAGCCTGGAGGAATTCCTCGCGCCCCTGCCCGACCACTTCAAGGACTGGGACATCGCCAACCGCTACGTCGCGGTGCATGTGGCGAAGGAATTGCCCTGCAACTGGAAGACCGCGCAGGAAGCTTTCCTCGAATCCTACCACGTGCTCGAAACCCACCCCCAGCTGCTCAAGGGCGTGGGCGATGCCAACGTGCAGTACGATTGCCATTCCGACCATGTGACGCGGTTCTATGCCGCCAGCGGCGTCAACTCACCCCACCTCGCCACCCCCCTCAGCGAGGAAGAGCTCCTCGCCACGATGATCCTTGGCGACAAGGATTCCCGTGGCGAGGGCCTTACCGTCGGCCCCGGCGAGACCGCCCGCACCGTCATGGCCCGCCATCTGCGCAAGGTCATGGGCGAGGCCTACAAGTGCGATCTGTCGAACGTCTCGGACAGCGAGATGATCGACACCATCGAATACCATGTCTTCCCGAACATGGTGCTGTTTCCCGGCCTGTCGCTGCCGATGGTCTATCGCTTCCGCCCGATCGGGCTCGATCCCAATCGCACCCTGTTCGAAATCCTGTTCCTGCGCCCCAATCCCGAAAACGGGCCGGCGCCCGATCCGGCCGAGCCCTTCCACGTCGCAGAAGACCAGAGCTACGCCACTGCCCCCGGCTTCGATCCTGCCATGGGCCACGTCTACGATCAGGATACCGACAACCTTCGCGCCCAGCAGGCCGGCTTCCGCGCCAGCGCCACTGGCGTGCAGCAGCTCGGCAACTATCAGGAATCGCGCATCCGCCACTTCCAGATGGTCGTCGACAAGTACCTGGCAGGAGAAGCCTGATGGCCTTTGACATGGCGGCCGAAGTCCGCGATCTCTGCGCTCGCCGCGACATCCACGATGCGCTGTGCCGCTACATGCGCGGGCAGGACCGGCTCGACCCCGAACTCCACCGCAGCGCCTTCCACGATGACGCATGGGTCGATTGCGGCCTGATGCAGGGCAGCGCCGATGAGTTCGTCAGCTTTGCCCAAGGCTTCCTCGCCGATCTTGGCGGCAGCCAGCACATCATCGGCCAGGCCCAGATCGACGTGCGCGGGGATGAGGCCAGCGGCGAAGTCTACTTCTACGCCTGGCACCGCACCACCGAAGACGGCGAACCCAAGGACCTTGTCGTCGCCGGGCGCTATGTCGACGAGTATACCTGCAAGAATGGCGAGTGGCGTATCAGCCGCCGCCGGGAAATAGTGGACTGGGCGCGTACCGACCCGGCAGCCGACGGATTCCTTTCAGGCAATCCGCTGGTCCGGCCGGGACGACGCGGAACGGACTTCAGCCAGACCCGAGACTGGCCGGTCTGAGACAGTATCAGAGGACGCCGAAATGACCGCTCAGGACAAGATTTCCCGCTACTCCCCGGAGTTCGACGTAGCCGTTCGCGGCGACACGATCACCGCCGACCGCTACATCACGCGCGAGTGGATGGAGCTGGAGAACAAGCACCTCTGGCCCAAGGTCTGGCACCTTGGCGGCGTGCTGGCCGATCTTGAGGAAGAGGGCGATTTCATCCGCCACAACTTCGGCAAGGAATCGGTCGTCATGGTCCGCCAAGCCGACGGCTCGGTGAAGGCGTTTTACAACACCTGCCCCCATCGCGGTAACCGCCTTGTCCTTGGCGATGTCGGCTCGGCCCCGCGCCTGACCTGCGGCTATCACGGCTGGCAGTTCGATCCCGATGGCACGCTGGTCCACGTGCAGGACCCGGATGATTTCGCCGGCGGCAACCCCTGCGGCAAGGTCACGCTTTCGGAACTGCGCTGCGACACGTGGGGCCCGTTCGTGTTCTGGTGCATGGACGACGATGTCGCCCCGCTGCACGAATGGCTCTGGCCCTATACCGAGCGCCTTGCCGGCTACAAGCTCGACAACTGGGTGCGCGTGCTCAATGTCTCGGCGGACTGCGACTTCAACTGGAAGATCATCCGCGACAACTTCAACGAGAGCTACCACCTCCCGACGATCCACCCCGAACTCGCCACCTTCATCAACGATGGCCTGCCGACCACCGTGTTCGAGATGTACGAGAACGGCCACAACGCGATGTGGATGATCGGCCACCAGGCCACGAGCCGCAAGGACTACGTCAGCGGCGACGTGCCGCCGGGGCTCTACGAGGCGGCCGAGGCCTGGGGGATCGATCCCAAGGAATACCGCGGCCGCACCGCCGACATCCGCGAGGCGGTGATCAAGGCCAAGCGCGAGCGCGGGGCGGATGCGGGCTACGACTACTCCTCGATGACCGACCAGCAGCTGGTGGACTATTTCCACTGCACGCTGTTCCCCAACCTGACGATCACCATGTCGCCCGAACAGTGCCAGATCCTGCGCACCGAACCGCACCCGACCGACCCCGAAAAGTGCGTGTTCCAGCACTGGTGCCTCTATCCGCCGAACGCGAAGATGCCCGAAGTGCTGACTCCTGTCGGCATGGCCCCGCTGCGCCATGATGCCATCGCCCGCCATTCGACTTACGGCGATGGCGTGTCGGTCGGCTACGTCGCCGATCAGGACCTGTCGATCGGCACGACCCAGCAGCAGGGTCTCAACTCACGCGGCTTCAAGGGCTGCCTGCTTCCGGGCCAGGAAAAGCGCGTGCAGCGGTTCCATGAAAAGCTGAACGACATGGTGCTGGGGCATCCGACGGCAGCGCGGGAATAAGGGCAGCAAGCCCCCCCAACCCCTCCCGCTTGCGGGAGGGGAGAAGAAAAAACTGACGCGACTTGCCCTCCCGCAAACGGGAGGGCCGCGAGACTTGCTGAACGCAGTGAAGCTGGTCGCAGCGGGGTGTGCACGTGCGCCCGCGTGACAGGAGAGGGACAAGAAATGACCAACACCACCATCACCCCGGCCAGGTCGGCCCACACGTCATGCAGGCCGCCTTCATCGTCGAGGACGTCGAGGCCGCCGCCAGGGCGTGGATCGCCGCCACCGGCATCGGCCCGTTCTACATGGTCCCGCACATCGAGCTGGCCGAGGCGACATATCGTGGCGCACCATCGGACGGCATCGACTTCTCCGTCGCGCTCGCCCAATCGGGCGGCGTGCAGATCGAGCTGATCCAGCAGCACTGCGACCGCCCGAGCGCCTACCGGGATACCATCGTCAAGGGGCAGACCGGCTTCCACCACTTCTGCATCTACACCGCAAACTACGACGCCTGCCGCCAGCGCTACGTCGACCAGGGCTTCGCCGTGGCCATCGACGGCAAGTTCGGCGCGATGCGCTTCTGCTACGTCGACACTTCGTCGGCATTGGGCTGCATGATCGAGATCGTCGAGGAGGACGAGAACCAGACCTCTGCCTTCACGAAAATCGCCGAGGGCGCAGCTGGCTGGGACGGCGTGACCGACCCGATCCGGCCCCTGTTCGATTAAATGTTCATGTAATGTTCTTTTGATGTTTCCCCGGGGAAACATTCCAACAAAATCCATAAGTATCTGAGAGGAAATGATAATGCAGTGCCCTATCGAGGATCGCCTGGCAATTCAGGACCTGATGATCGCCTATGCCCACGCGGTGGATACGATCGGCAACATCGATGGAATCCTCGATGTCTTCACCGAGGATGCGGTGTTTGACCTTTCGGGCATTGGCCTCACTCCGCAACTCGGCCACGATGGCATCCGCGCCTTCTTCACCAACGTCTTCGCCAACATGGCGCATCACGCCCACTACCTGACCAACTTCGCGGTCACTGCCTACGCAGGCGATACCGCCTCGATGCGCGCCTATGTGATCGGCATGGGACAGGGCAAGGACGGCAGCAGCGTCACCGTCAACGGCCGCTACTACTTCGACGTGCGCCGCACCGAGGCGGGCTGGAAGGCCACGCGCTACACCATGGATTTCCTGATGCCGCTGTCGGGCACGCTGGACAACGCGAAGTAAGTTTAAACCGCTGCCCACCCCGCCCCCTCCCGCCTGCGGGAGGGGGGGTAAGTGCCCTTCCGCAGGCGGGAGGGCCGGGAGACTTGGGTCTGCGCAGCAGGCCCTAGTCGGACGGGGTGGGCAACGGCGCTACGCTAAAAAGAACAAGAGACGACATTGCCAACCCCCCATCCGGCGCTCGGGGAGAACGCCGGTTACAGGAGCGCTCCATCATGGCCACCTATATCCAGGTCCCCGAAGTCGATGCCCCCTACCCCACCCACGAAAGCGCGCAGTTCCCCGAACCACGTGGCGATGCGATCACCGGTGACCGTTACTGGTCGAAGGACTTCGCCGCGCTCGAATGGGAGCACATGTGGAAGCGCGTGTGGCATGTCGGCGGTCGGGAGAGCCAGCTTGAAGAGGCAGGCGATTTCATCACCCACAACTTCATGCGCCAATCGGTCATCATGGTGCGCCAGAAGGACGGCGGCATCCGCGCCTTCCACAACGTCTGCCGCCACCGCGGCAACCGCCTCGTCACCGTGGAAGAGGGCGGCGTCGGCGAACACTTCACCTGCCCCTACCACGGCTGGAAGTGGAACATCGACGGCGCGCTGGACTGGGTGCAGGACGAGGAGGATTTCCCGCAAGGTTCCCCTTGCGCCAAGCTGCGCATGAAGGAGGTCCCCTGCGAGACCTGGGGCGGCTTCATCTTCTACAGCTTCGATCCCAATGCCGTACCGCTGATGGAATACCTCGATCCCATCCCGACGCTGCTCGGCAACCGCGACCTTGCCAGCTGGAAGCGCGTGGTGTGGCGCACGCTGCGGGTCAACACCAACTGGAAGTTCGCCTCGGACAACTTCAACGAGGCCTATCACATCCCGGCGGTGCACCCGCAGTTCGAAGGCATGATCGACGATCACTACTCGACCACCGTGTTCGAGATGTACCCGACCGGCCACAACCGCATGATCGAGAAGCTGCAGCCTTCGAGCCGTTATCAGGACGCGCAACAGATGAAGCCGCTGTGGGCGCAGGTCCTGAAGGAATGGGACCTCGATCCCGCCGCGTTCGAGGGCCGCGCGCAGGAGGGCCGCCTTGCGCTGCAGCAGGCGCGGCGCAAGCTCGGGCCGGCGCGGGGCTATACCCATTTCGAGAAGCTCGCCGATGACGAGATGACCGACCAGTTCCACCACACCTGCTTCCCCAACCTGACGCTGACCGGCACGCCCGAAGGGCTCCACGTATTCCGCACCGAACCCGACATGGAAGACCCCAACTGGTCGACCTTCGACTACTGGTATCTCGCCCCGGAAGTGGCAGGCGGCGCCGATGTGCCGACGCTTTACGGCAACCGCCCGTGGAAGGAAGCCGAACACCAGAGCGGCGATTTCTCCGCCTACAGCGCCGAAATCCCGCAGGGCGACTTCCTCATCCAGGATCTCGACGTGGCGGTGACCCAGCAGCAGGGCCTGCACTCGCTCGGCCACGACGATGCCTACCTGGCGAGGCAGGAGAACCGGGTGCGCAGGTTCCATGAGGTGATCAACGACTACATCGCCGGGCGGCGGTGAACTCGGCGCTGAGAAAGCCCACCCCCGACCCCTCCCGCTTGCGGGAGGGGGGAAAAAGTAACGAATGAGCCCTCCCGCAGGCGGGAGGGCCGGGAGACTTGGCCTTGCGCCGCAAGGCTTAGTCGGACGGGGTGGGCACCAAGCGCCTGCCCAATAAACGAATGAGACGGGAGAAACGTGACATGACCCAGCCCACCAAGGGTATCGACCGCCGCCAGATGCTGGCAGGCGCAGGCCTGACCGCAGCGGTCGCCGCAACCGGCGGCATTGCCACAGCGGCACAGGCGGCAGACGCGCCCGTTGCGGGCTGGGACCATGAATGCGACGTCCTGTGCGTCGGCAGCGGCGCGGCGGCGGGCACGGCTGCCGTCACCGCGCTGGCGGCGGGCGCGAAGGTCATGATGGTCGAAAAGATGCCTATCCTTGGCGGCACCACCGCCAAGTCGGGTGGCGTGACGTGGATCTTCAACCACTTCATCTTCCGCGAACAGGGCATCGAGGACCCCAAGGCCGACGCGCTGCGCTACACCGTGCGCTACGGCTATCCGCGCCAATACAATCCCAGCAGCCCGACGCTGGGGCTTGATGAGAATCGCTATCGCGTGGTCGAGGCGTTCTACGATCATGGCTCGGCCGCAGTTGATCACCTGCGGGAACTGGGCGCGGTGCAGTTCAAGCAGTTCCGCTTGTTCCAGGTGGACAAGCCCGCCCCCGACTATGCCGACCACCTGCCCGAGAACAAGGTGCCGACCGGCCGCGCGCTGGAGCCGGCGGTGGGTTCCGGCTCGACCCAGGGCGGCGGCAGCCTCGCCTCGCAGATGCATGCCTGGCTCAAGGCCAAGGGCGTGCCGATCCTGACCCGCACCCGCGTCACCCGTGTGGTCAAGGACGCATCGGGCCGGGTCATTGGCGCGGAAGCCACGCAGGGCGACAAGATGATCCGCATCCGGGCAAACAAGGGCGTGGTCTTCGGCACCGGCGGTTACAGCCACAACGTGCAGCTGTGCGACGTGCACCAGCCCGCCGTCTACGGTTCATGCTCGCTGCCGGGATCGACCGGCGATTTCATCCCGATCGCGCAGGAAGCGGGCGCGATGATGGGCAACTTGGGGCTCGGCTGGCGCAGCCAGGTCGTGCTGGGCGAGGCGCTGAAGACGCGCGGCATCGGCCTTGGCGCCTTCGTACTGCCGGGGGATTCGATGATCCTCGTCAACAAGTACGGCAAGCGCGTGGTCAACGAGAAGCGCGACTACAACGACCGCACGCAGGCGCACTTCTGGTACGACCCGGCGCACGAGGAATACCCCAACCACCTGATGTTCATGCTGTTCGACCAGCGCAGCATCGATGCGTTCGGCGGCGCCTTCCCCTTCCCGGTCAACAAGGCCGAGCAGCCGCATCTGGTCGAAGGCCAGACTTGGGACGAGGTCTTTGCGGGTATCGACGCACAGCTCAAAGGGTGGCAGGATCGCACCGGTGGCGTGCGCCTTGCGCCGGAATTTGCTGCAAATGCAAAGCAGTCGATCACGAACTTCAATGCTTATGCCAAGAAGGGCGTCGATCCCGAATTCGGGCGGGGCAAATACCTTTACGACCGCGAATGGCACCTGCTGTTCTCGGCGCGGCGCCAAGGCACGACGCAACCTGAAAACCCGTTCCCGAACAACACGATGCATCCCTTTTCTGCGAAGGGACCTTATTATGCCATCGTGCTCGCACCCGGTACGCTGGACACGGCAGGCGGGCCGCAGATCAATGCCAACTCGCAGGTTCTGGCGGCGAACGGACAGCCGATCCCCGGCCTCTATGCTGCCGGCAACTGCATCGCCGCGCCGACCGGCCAGGCATATCTCGGCGCAGGCGGCACGATCGGGCCTGCGGTGACTTTCGGCTTCATCGCCGGTCGCCACGCGGTGAGCGCATGAAGCGGCTTGCCCTGGGCGCTGGCCTGCTCGCTCTCGCTATCTCGGCACGCGCTGAAGAACCTGCAGCAACTGTCTCGTATCAAACGGATATTGTTCCGATCCTCGAGCAGAATTGTGCGACGTGCCACCTGACCGGGGAAGAGGCGGGAGCCATGTCGCTGGTCGGCGATGCAGCGATCGGCTTTCTGGTCAGCAAGCCTTCGGAAGGTGCGCCTGCGATCATGCGGGTGGAACCGGGCGCGCCGGACAAGTCCTATCTGGTGATGAAGCTGGAAGGCACGCATATTGACCATGGCGGTTCAGGGGCTCGGATGCCGTTCGGCGGCTTCCCGCTCGACGACGGTGACATGGCAAAGATTCGCGCGTGGATCGCGCAGGGAGCAAGATCGTGAACGCAAATCTCGTATCGCTTGAAGGCAAGGTCGCCGTGGTTACCGGCGCGGGTGTGGGCATGGGCGCGGCAACCGCGCGCCTGCTGGCCGCGCGCGGCGCCAAGGTCATCGTATCGGACATCAACGCTGACACCGCCGCCGCCACTGTCGCGGCAATCCGCGCCGAGGGCGGCACGGCTCACGCCGTCCGCACGGACGTTGCCGACGAAGCGCAGGTCGAAGCGCTGATTGCCGAGACCGTTTCCACCTTCGGCCGCCTTGATTGCGCGGTGAACAACGCCGCGATCACGCCCGATGTCCTGCCGATCCATGAGGCTGACATGGCCGTGTTCGACAAGGTCCTCAATGTCGATCTGCGCTCGGTCATGTTGTGCATGAAATATGAGATCCGTCAGTTGCTTGCGCAGGGTTCCTCAGGATCGATCGTCAATATCGGTTCGGTCAGCTCGTTCCGTCCGCAGCCGAACAATGCCGCCTATGTCGCAGCCAAGCACGGCGTGATCGGCCTGACCAAGACCGGCAGCCTGGAGTATGCCGGCAAGGGCATCCGCGTGAACGCCGTCCTGCCGGGTGCGATCGACACGCCGATGCTGCGCGGTGCGCTGGAGACGACCGGCTTCACCGAAGAAGACTTCGCCCCGGCGCTCAGCCTGTTCGGGCGCTTCGGCAAGCCGGAGGAAGTGGCCGAGGCAAGTGCCTGGCTGTGCTCCGACGCGGCCAGCTATGTCACCGGGCACAGCCTTGCCGTGGAAGGCGGATACCTTACGCGCTAGAGTCCTGCCCTAGGCGCTTTCGCGGGCGACGAGGCGGAAGCCGACATCGACCCAGCGCTCGGCCGGAGGCTGGTTCGGGCGGTGCTTGCGGATGGCGGCGATGGCCTCGCGCGCGATCCGGGCACCGTCCACCTCTACCGAGGTGATCGTGGGACGCATCTCGCCGGCGATCGAACTGTTGCCGAAGCCGACCACAGCAAGGTCTTCGGGCACGCGCAGCCCGGCGGCAAGCGCTTCGACGATCACCCCTTGCGCAAGGTAGTCCGACCCGCAGACCACAACGTCGGGCATGTCTGGCAAGCGACGGATCTCGGCAAAGATGCGGCGCGCGTGTCCGAAGCTGGACGGCACCTGGACGGCAGATTCACTGGGCGGTTCGTGCCCGGTAGCCTGCCATTCCTCCACAAAACCGGCGCGCCGCAT
Organism: Novosphingobium sp. THN1; assembly: GCF_003454795.1. GTDB lineage: Bacteria > Pseudomonadota > Alphaproteobacteria > Sphingomonadales > Sphingomonadaceae > Novosphingobium. The sequence goes on along the minus strand of NZ_CP028348.1, from coordinate 589,294 downwards.
ATTGGCGCGCGCGCCTTCGGCGGTGACGACGTGGGGGCGACGATAGCCGCGCGACATGAGGAAGCGCGCGATGTCACGCCCCGCGGCGTGGTGCGAGAAGCCGACCGCCATGCCGATCGGGTCCTCGGGCAAGTCCCAGACCTGAATGAACAGGGCCGGGCTGCGCCGCACCATGGCATCGACCTGGGGCGTGACCGGCCCGGTGAAGATGATCGCATCGACCCGGCGGCTGAGCGCCGCGCGGATCAGGTCCTCGGTGCGCTTCTCAGAGACGCCGGTCAGGCCGAGCATGACCGTTGTCCCGGCTGCCGACAGTTCCTCGACCATGGCCTGGATCGTATCGTTGAAGATCGAGTCGGTGAGATACGGAATCAGCACCGCGACCATCTTCGATCGGCTGGATGCCAGGCCGCCTGCCAGCAGATTGGGGATGTAACCGGTTGCAGCGATCGCAGCGCTGATGCGCTCCGCCGTCCCCTTGGCCACGACCTCGGGATTGTTGACGAAGCGGCTGACGGTGGCGGTAGACACCCCGGCCATCAGCGCCACATCATCAAGGGTCGGCGTCTTGTCGATCGGTCCACTCATCCCGCCGACGCTAGCGCTTTCCAGACCTATGATGCAATCGCCCTCTTCTGGCGCTCTCTTCTGGCGCCCTCTTTGGCCGGTTCAGGCGAAATGCAGCGGCACCGAGAGCGCGCCGATCTCTGGCCAGCGGCTGACCGTGACCGGCCCGGCAAGTTCGAACTCGCTGGTTGCAGCGAGGATTTCCTCGAGCGCCACGCGCAACTGCATGCGGCCGAGATGGATGCCCGGACAGTTGTGCGGCCCGCGACCGAAGGCGAGGTGCTGCGCGATATTGGGCCGATCCAGAATGAACTCGTCGGGCCTCGGGAACACGGCTTCATCGCGATTGGCCGAGGCATAGATCAGCGCGATCGCCTCGCCCGGCTCGACCGTGCGGCCGCCCAAGTCAACCGGGCAGACAGCGGTTCGTGCAAAGCCGCGATAAGGCGTGTAAAGGCGGAGAAACTCTTCGATGGCCGCAGGCACAAGCGCAGGGTCTGCGCGAAGCTGGTGCTGCAGCGCCTTGTCACGCGAGAGGTGGACGCAAATATTGCCGATCATGACCATCGGCGCGACCATGCCGACGACCAGCACCTGCCGCACCGTGCCGACGAGCAGGTCATCAGGCAGCGGCTGCCCCTCGTGCCGCGCCTCCAGCAAGGCGCTGGTAGGATCGAAGGCCGGGTCCTGCGGGTGTTCGTGGCGCAACGCGATCAGGGCACGTGCCATGTCGTAGAGGCGGAGCGAGGTCTCCTTCATGACCTCGGGCTTGTTGGAATGCACCGCAAGGATGAAGGCGCGGCCATTGTCGTGGAGCGTATCGAGCCAGTCCTCGGGAATGCGCATCCATTCGCCGAAGACGTGGACCGGAAGATGGCTGGACAGCTCGACGCAGATGTCCCCTCCGCCCCGGGCCACCATCGGCGCCAGCAAGGCACGGGTCAGTTCGCGCGCACGCGGGGCAAAGGTCTCGGCCCGATCGAGCGAGAGCAGCGGATTGAGCGCCTTGCGATAAGGGGTATGTTCCGGCGGATCGAGATGCAGCGGCGGCCGGCGACCGGTATAAGCGACCTTGGGAATGACGTTCTGGACCGAAGTGATGAACGTGGCCGAATCCGATGCCACGCGCTTTACGTCTTCATACCGCGTCACCGCCCAGAAGCTGCCGAGGCCTTCTGTCCAGGCAACGGGGCACTGCTGGCGCAGGCGCGCATATTCGGCATGGGGGCTGTCAAAGTCTTCCGGAAGTTCCGGATCGAAGTCCTGCAGGCGATCGCTCATGATCGGTTGCATAAGCACGCATTACGGCGCATGCAAGCGCTATCATGGAGTTTTCGGGACGTATGAACCAAGAGGCGCATCGGCGGTGAAAAGGTGAAGGTGCAAAGAGGCTATCGCGCTACGATCATGATCCTGGCAGCCATCGCCGCAACCGGATCGGTGGCCATCCACATGCTGGTGCCCGCACTTCCGCTGATCGCGGCAGACCTGGCCATCGGCGAGGCCAAGGCGCAGCAGGTGGTGAGTGTCTATCTTGCAGGCCTTGGCTCCGGACAATTGGTGGCAGGGCCACTGATTGACCGTGTGGGGCGCAGGCCGGTGATGATCGCGGGACTGGTGCTGTTCATGGCAGGCGCATTGGCGGGCGCGCTGGCGACATCGACCGGACTGCTGCTCGCGGCGCGGGCGGTTCAGGCGGTGGGCGGTGCCTGCGGCGTGGTGACGGCGCGGGTCATGGTGGGGGATCTGTTCGGCAAGGAGCGGGCCAAGGGCGCACAGGCCACACTGATGACCATCGTGCTGATTTCGCCCGCAATTGCGCCAGTGATCGGCGGGAGCGTGGCCGATCTTGCCGGATGGCGCGCGATCTTCGCGCTGCTCGTCCTGGCGGGAGCGGCAACGCTGCTGGCAGCATCGCTGCGGCTGCCCGAAACGGCAGCTATAGCAGCATCGAACCAGCGCACCGGCCTGTTCGCATCCTACGCACGACTGGCGCGCAATCACCAATTTCTGCTGACGGCAGCAACGCTGGGGGCGGCCAGCAGCGGACTTTACATGTTCCTTGGCGCCGCCCCGTTCCTGTTGGTGCACCGCTTTGGGCTTTCGTCAGGCGAGGCGGGGCTGGCCCTGTTGTGGGTGGCGGCGGCGAGCATCGCGGGCACGCGCCTGGTGGTTCCGATCGAACGGCATTTCAGCGCATTGATCGTCGGCACGGCAAGCTCTGCCCTGGGCGCGAGCACGGCACTGGTCTTGGCGCTCGGCGGGGTGGAAGGCGTGATGCCGCTGATTGCGCCGATCTTGTTACTGGGCCTTGGTGCTGGCCTTGCGGGTCCGGTGGCATTCAACGCCATCGGCTTTGCCGAGCCGGGCCTTGCCGCCACTGCCACGAGCCTTGCCGGGGCGCTGCAGATGTTGGCGAGCGGCTCGGCGATGAGCGTGCTGGGGCTGTTTGCGCCGATTGACCCGCTGCGCTTGGCCGTGGCGCTGGTGATCACGACATCGACGGCACTGTTCTGCGCACTGGCGCGTTCACGGCTGGCGTCGGCGAGTGGCTAGGCAGCGCTGATATCGGCCACGGCCGCGTCCAGCACGCGCGCCGCGTCGTCTCCGGCCAGAAACACTTGCAAGCCGCGCTGCCCGCCGTTGATGAAGATCGCGTCCCATAGAAGCGCGGTCTCGTCGATCACGACGGGCACGCGCTTCATCTGGCCGAACGGACTGATCCCGCCGACCTTGTAGCCGGTGAGGCGCTCGGCATCGCCGGGGCGCATCATCGTGGCGGACTTTGCCCCCAATGCTGCCGCGACGCGCTTCATCGAGACTTCGCCATCGCTTGGCGCGATGGCGCAGGCAGGCTTGCCATCGATCAGTATCATCAGCGACTTGAACACCTGCGCCGGTTCCACGCCCAGCGCGGACGCGGCGGCCTGTCCGATGCTCTCGGCATCGGGATCATAATCATAGCTGCGCAGTTCGAACCGGATACCGGCCTGTTCGAGCGCTTTCGTTGCCCGGGTTGCCTGTGCCATAGCGGTCCTTTGGCAGGGCCGCTGATCAGAAGCCAGCCTGTTTGGAGTTTTGTGCATGAGTGTCGCGTTTCGCCGGGAAAGTGATGACGAACATCTCGAACCGGTGTTCGAACTGCCGATCCCGCCGGGGCCGAACCTCGTGACGGAACGCGGCCTCGCGCTGATCCGGGCGCAAGTGGAGGCTTGCGAGGACAAGGTTCAGGCGCTGCTTGCGGCAGGCGCCGAAGAGGCCGAGGTCAAGAAGGCGCGGCGTGAACAGCGCTACTGGAGCACGCGCGCCGCGACTGCCGAACTGATGCCGGCGCCAGGTGGGGAGGCTGTGGCGTTCGGTTGCTCGGTCCAGTTTCGACTCAACGGCAAGGCGCGGTGGATCACCATTGTCGGCGATGACGAGGCTGATCCCGCAGCCGGGCTGATCGCGTGGTCGGCGCCGCTCGCGCGGGCAATGATGGAGGCCGAGGAAGGCGAACTGGTCGACTTCGGTGGCAAGGCCGAGGCGATCGAGGTGCTGGCGGTGCGACCGGCGCGTCTCGACGCACAGGGCGCTTACGCTGGCGGCTGAAACAGGGCGCCGACGTCAGCCACGGTATCAAGGCCGAGGATCGCGTCGGCAAGGCGGCTGGCGGCTTCGGGAAGGACCGGTACTGCCGCCCGCCCGACGCAATCGAGGAACTTGGCCCGCTGCGCCGCTGGGGAGAGTGGCCGCGCAGGGCAGCCAAGCGCGCTATCGAGCCATGCTTCAAAGGTTTCGCCATTGGTCAACGTGATCCTGATCGCACCGCCGACGCCGGGTTGCCATGTGGGCCGGGAGTCGACGTGGGCCTCAACACGGGCGGCTATGGACAGAACCTCGGGATCGGCAAGGCTGGCGGCGTCGAAATCGTCGAGCCGCACCGCGCCGCGCATCAGGGCCAGTGCGGTGGTGAACGGGATCGAGAACTTAGCGTCGATTGCGGTTGCGGGGGCTTGCTTGCGGGCGAGTGGCGCGACCAGCATGGACTGGATGCCATCGACACTGACTTCGACGCGGGCGATGTCAGACGGCGTGATGCCGTGGCGGGCGGAAAGGTCGAGCGCCATTTCGATGAACGGGTGCGTTCCACGGCAGCTGGGCCAAGGCTTGAAAGTCAGTTCACCGCCCCAGTAGTGTGTACCGAGGCGCTCGGTCAGGTCGCCTGTGTCGAACTGCCCGCCAGCGTAAAGGGCGAAGAAGCCGGACTTGCCCTCAAGCGGCTGTTCGAAACCGTCCACCCCTTCGCGCGCCAGCATGGCGGCAGTCAGCGCGGCTTGCGCAGGAAAGGCTTCTCGAACGGCGCGCAATGTGGTGCGGCGGCTGTGCTTGATTTCGCCCGGCATCGTCACCTGGCACAGGGTCAGCGAGAGGGCGTCCCTGGTCTGCTGAGGGGACAGGCCGAGGAGATTGGCCGCGCCTGCCACCGCGCCGAAGGCGGCAACGATCGGCGGGGGGTACCAACCGCCTTGCTCCATCGGCTGGCGCAGCGACAGCGCGATCCGGCAGGCGATGTCTCCCCCACGGCCAAGGCCGTGAGAAAGCGGCTGCCATCGATCGGCCCTGCGGATTGGGCGAGTGCCAGCAGGACCGGGACGAGCGAGGCGTTGGGATGAGCGGGCGCGCGGTCAAAGGCGTCCTCGTAATCAACCGCGTGGGCCAGCGCGCCATTGGCGAGCGCGGCACCGAGCGGCTGGACACGATACGGCGTGCCGATGATCGTGCAAGGCCCTGCCCCGTTGGCGCGGGCCAGCGCGATGAATGGCGCGGCCTCGCGCGCAAGGCCGCTTGCCGCGTGGATCACGCCGATGGCATCCAAGGCGGCGCGGCGCGCACCGTCACGGGCACGGTCGGGCAGGCTTTCCCAGCGAGCCGTGGCGATGTGGCGGCAGAGCAGGTCGCTGAGTGTGTCAGTCATTGTTTCAGCCGGGCAGAGGGCCATGCCAGCAGGGCAGGGTCGTGGCGGCAGGTCCACGCGCCCTGCTCCAACCGGGCCGATGACGGGAAAGCGCAGATCGGGCGGGTAAAGCTGGATTCGCCGGCGATCTTGCGGGCCTCGATGCGCGCTGGCGCAACGCCTTGTTCGACCCAGCGGATCAGCGCCCAGAGCATGTCGTTTGCCGGGTCCTCGCTGACCGGCGCGTGGCCGGACGCGCCGAAGGTGTCGACTCCAGGCCCGCCGCGACAGTGGTACATGCCGGGCACCATGAACAGCCGGACCGCCTCGCGCAGCTTCGCCAGACCACCGTTATCGCGGGCCAGCGCGCCGTAATACTCGAGCGTCGGCCCGGCGTTGGTCGAAGGGTCCTGCCAGCCCTGATAGATGATCGCGCGGCGATTGGCGGCAAGGAACGGGGCGATGGCGGTGCTGTCTGCCCGAAGCTGCGGCATGACGCGATTGATCGTGGCAAGGTCGCCCGTGCGGCTGAAAGTCAGCGCGTCCCAGTCCGGATCATCGTGCGCGGCATCGGCCCACATCGCCCGCAGCAGCGGCGATGGCGGGCCGGGCCGGGTGCGGACGGCCGGGAACAGGCCGCGGTCCATCCCCCTGCCGCGTTCATCGCGCAGCGGGGCAATGACAGCATTGAGCATGGCGAGCTTGGGCGGCGTCAGGCAGCCTTCGCCCTGCCCCGGCTTGCACAGGAGTTTGGCAGTACGGAACCGGCACTGCAGCGGATTGGTGATGATGCCATCGACCTTGCCGTCCAGCGGATCGCAGGCGCGGGTGACGGCGCTTTCATAGAGCGACCAGTCGGCGTCGCTTAGCGCAGCCGCCGGCTTGCGCTGGGCTTCCAATGCGAACCACATCATCCGCACCGATTGCAGCGGCATGTTCGGCCCCGGCGCTCCGGCGATCACGCCATCGTAATCGTGCGGGTGGACCTGCATTTCCTTGAGCGCCTGCCGCCCGCCGCCCGAGCACCCAGTGAAGTAGCTGCGTGCGACCGGCCTTGCATAGAACCGGGCAGCCAGCGACTTCGCGGCCTGTGTCGTCAGGTGGACCGCGCGATGTTCGTAATCGGTGCGGGCCTTGGGCACACGCATCCAGTGCGCGTCGGTTACCTTGTGGCCGCTGTCGGTAGTGACGGTGGCGAAACCCTGGGCCACGCGCAGGCTCATGTCGAGATAGTTGAACACCCCGGCGTCACCGCCAACGCCCGCGCCGAGCAACCGACCGTTCCATGCCATCGGCAGCCACAGTTCGAAGCCGATGGTGCCCTCGAGCCGGCCCTCGACCCGGCAGAACGGCACATCGACCGGAACGGACTTGTAGAAGGTGGTCCTGTCGTCGGGCCTGAAGGCAACACCTGCGGGGATCGCGTTGGCCTTTGCGACCACCACGTCCCCGCTGGCGCCCTCAAGCGCGCTGCAATCGCCAGGGCTGGCGCTGGCGACCGTGGCCGCCGCCAGAAGCGATAGCAGCGCCGCCATCAGAACTTCACGCCTGCCGTCATCGAGAACATGCGCGGTATGGGGTTGGCCGACTGCGGATCGTATCCGCGCGTGGTATCTACGAAGGGCGGATCCTCGTTCAACAGATTGCGCACGTCAAAACCGATGCGCAGGCGCTCGTTAACCTCAACGTTCAGGCCCAGATCGAAAGTATCGTAATTGGAAACCTTCTGCACCGGCGTGACCGTGGTGTTGGTGTAGGACGCCAGATGGTTCCACGTCAGGCGGCCCGAGAAGATGCCCAGCTTCGCGCCGATGTCCGCCTGCGAACGGAACTTCTGCGGGAAGTTGATCAGGCCGACGACGTTTGCAACCGCAGCGCCCGGTAGCGGCTGGAACAGGTACTTGGTATAGTACGTGCCGGAAACACCAGCATCGAACTTCACTGCACCCAGCTCCCAGTTGGCATAGGCAGCAAAGTCGATCCCGCGCACGCGCGAACGGCCAAGGTTCTGGCGGCGGCCATCGACGATGAACTGCACCGCATTGGCATTGATCGGCTGGTTGATCGGCAGGCCCGAAGCGATCAGCGCGTTCACTTCCGTCTGCGTCGGGTTCAGCTTCACGAACGAGGCGTAGAGCGGGTTGGTGAGGATACCCGGCGTGCCGCGCAGAGCCTGGATCTGGTCCTTGTAGTCGATGTCGAAGTACGTCAGCGACAGGCGCAGTGCGCTGATCGGGCGGAACTCTGCGCCGAATGACCATGTCGTTGCCGTTTCAGGCTTCAGCCCCGGATTGCCGCCAGCGATGCCGATGCCGGTGAGGTTGCCCGAGGCGCCCGGCAGCGTATCGTAGTAAAGGCCCGCCCCGCCCGCGATGGTCGACACTTCGGTGAAGGTCGGCGCGCGGAACGAAGTACCGTAGCTGCCGCGCAGCGTCAGCGATTCCACCGGCTTCCACGTCAGGCCGATCTTGGGGTTGGTGGTGCTGCCGAAGTCGCTGTACTTCTCGTAACGCCCTGCGATCGACAGCGAGAGCTGTTCGATCCCCGGCATGGCATTGCCACTGCCGACGATCGGCACGAACAGTTCGCCAAACACCGCCTTGACATTGCGCGTGCCGGAATCGGCCACGCTGCGCGGGGTGGCGGCCTGCCCGGTCTTGAGATCGGTGTAGGTGTACTCCTCGCGGTATTCCCCACCCAACGCAACGCGCACTGCGCCGCCGGGAAGATCGAACAACGAGCCATCAAGCTGGACGTTGGCGACGTCGAGCTTCGTGCGGCCGGTGATGATGAACAGGTTGTCGCGGATCTTCGCCAGCGTCGCCGGATTGTTCGGCCCGCCGAACACATTGAGCGCCGTGGCAGGATTGGTATCGGCAAGCGCGGCGTTGAGCGCGGCGGTGTTCACGCCGAGCCGGCGATCGGCGACATCCTCGGATTCACCGTGGGCGTAATAGGCGGTCGCCTTGAAATCGCCGACCAGCCTGGCTTCGATACCGCCGGCCACGTTCCAGGATTCACCGTGGTAAGGGTTGAAGTCGGGCCCCAGCGTCGGGACCATCGACCACAGCACCGTCTGCTGCGTGGTGCCCGGCACGGGGGTGACGAAGAACGGGTTGGTGTTGCGCACAGTGGCGCTGATATTGTTGATGCCGGCGATGGTGCCGTTGCGATAGGAATAGAACCCGTCGGCAAACAGACGCACGCTCTCGCCCACGTCCTGCGAGACCGCGGCGGTGATATTGTAGCGCTTCTGTTCGGGGATCACCGTGTCGAGCGCGTTGTAGAAGCAGCGATTGGCGGTACCGGCAACGAGCGAGCCGACATTGGCCGCGGTTACCCCGCCCTGCGGAATGGCGTAAGTCTTGCCGCCGAGGCTGATCGTGCCGGGGTTGCAGTTCTGCACGCGCAGGTCACGCCCGCCGCGATTGCGATTGTCATCCTGATAGAAATCGAGATCGTAGCCGCGCAGGTGGGTGTTGTGGGTGTATTCGGCGGCAATCATCGCCGAGCCGCCATCCCACTTTCTGCCGAAAATTCCGGCGAACTGCTTTTCGGTGTAGCCACCTTCGGCCATCCCGGCGCGAGCGCGCACTTCCACGCCATCGAAGTTCCGGCGCAGGATGAAGTTCACGACACCGGCAATCGCGTCCGAACCATAGACGGCCGAGGCGCCGTCAGCCACGACTTCGACACGTTCGAGCGCAATGGCGGGGAGCACCGATGGATCGGTGTACTGCCCTTGCGTACCCTGTGGCGGGAAGCGGCGGCCGTCGTAGAGCAGCAGCGTGGCATTGGTGGAGATGCCGCGCAAGTTGATGCCCGCGCCACGCGTGGCGTTGGCCGCGCCGTTCTGGGCCGAGCCGCCGTTGCGGTTCGCGCCGAGCGACACGACCTGCGGCACGCGACGCAGCAGGTCGTTGGTCGAGGTCACCGGCTCCTGCGCGATGTCGTCCGCGCCGATGGCGATGACGTTCGAGCCAACCGGGGCGATGCCGCGAATGCGGCTGCCGGTGACGACGATCGACTGGTCATCGGGCGCGCCCGTCGCAGAATCCTGCGCTTCCTGCGCGTGGACCGTTGAAATGCAAGCGATTGCAGAGCTTGCTGCGAGCAGCACTTTGAAAGCGTTCCGGTTCCCCATCTTCAGTCTCCCATTTGTATCTTCACCGCCGGCGCAGTCCGCCGGGCAAATCATTGAAATCAGGCAGTTTCGCTTCGCGCCTGCCGACGCGCGGAAAGGCGCGGGGCGAGCGAGAGCAGGATAATGGCGCCGACCAGCACGCCAGCGCCGATCAGTTCGGCATCGCGCGGCATCTTCAGGCCCCAGAACCATGCGAGCAGGACCGAGCCGCCGATCCCGGCAACGAGGCTGGCAGCGCGCTCCAACGGCACACAGTAGGCATTCTCGCGCGGGTCGAGCAGGATGATGATGGCCAGCACCGAAATGATGGTCAGCGTCGCGCCGATCCAGAACAGGTCGAGCAGCACCGGATCGCTCCACACGCCGATGAAGCCCCAGGCAAGCTCGCCCGATTGTCCGCCGATGCCGCTTGCCGAGATGACACCGAGGATCACCACCGACATCGGCAGCGCGATCATCTTTTCCTCAACGAAATAGCGCCTTACCGAGGCTGGATCGCCGCTCTTGGAAATCTTGGTCATCACGAACAGGCGCAGGAAATAGCCCAGCGTGTAGAGCACCACGGTAAGGATCGCGATCGGTGGCAGCTTGAGGCCGCCCCGGTCGGACAAGGTGATGACCAGCGCGAACAGGACCATCGCCAGCGCGGTCCAGCTCCACCAGCGCACCCGGCGGCCGAACATCACGTCGACCAACGGCGCGATGATCAGGATGTCGCCGCGCATCACCAGCTGGATGAACGGGATGCTGACGTTGGGGATGGTGAAGCTTAGCGGCACGGTAAACAGCACCAGCGAGGTGCCGAGGCCGGAAAGGAACGTGTAGAAGGTCGGGAACGGCAGGCGAACCGGCCCCAACGTGATCTTGTTGGCATCGCGGTGCCAGCCCGACAGCCAGATGAAGCCCCAGGTCAGCACCATGTTGATGACTAGCGACGCAGGCAGGGTTTCGAGGCCGGTGAGTGGACGGCCAAGTCCGGCGTGCGGCTGCGAGGTGACCAGCTTGGTCACGATGACGTTGGGCAGGTACGCCAGCAGATAAAGCAGGACGTAGCCTTCAAGCGGAAAGGCAGAGGCGCGCGACTTCATGCTGCCTGCTCCAGCACGACCATGCCTTCGGCCTGACGATAGCGGGCGTTGAGGCCTGCTTCGTCCGTAACGGCAGCGAGGTATTCGATCACGGCGGCATGGTCCTCGCTACCCGGTTCGGCCAGCCGCGGCACGGCATCGCGGCCGATGACAAGCGGCAGAAGGCCTGCGCGAAGCATCTTGCCGCCGGCGATCTCGAGCCGGGCAATCATCGACAGACGTGCGGCCTTGGGAAAATTGTAGAGACTTTCGAAATCCGGCTCCCACTCTTCGGCAAGAACACGGATCTCGTTGAAACTCTTGGAGTTGGCATGGGCCTCGTCCATCGCAAGGTCGGTGGCGAAGTTGCACAGCGAGTAGAAGACGGGCTTGCCGTCGATCAGCTCGCAGCCCTTGAGGATATGCGCATGGCCGCCGAAGATCGCATCGGCCCCGGCAGCAATCGCGGCGCGGGCAACGTCGCGCTGGTAATCGGCAATGACCGCGCGGACGAAGTGGATGCCCCAGTGGTGCGAGACGAGAACCACGTCGGCCTCGGCCTTGGCGGCGCGGATGTCGGCCTCCATCGCGGCCAGGTCTTCGCGATGGGGATAGGTGTGGACCCGCGCCGGGGTGCCGGGCTGGTCGTGCTCGATCTGCTCGTAGACGGTGAAGGCGCGCATCGGGACGCAGCCGGGGCGGCGCTCGTCAGCCCAATAGGAATGGGGCAGGATGCTGGAATAGGCAAGGAAGGCAACGCGCGTACCATCGCCCAGCGTGCGGATCACCGGGCGGCGGGCCTCGACGATGTTGGCCCCGGCCCCGACCACGCTGATGCCCGCGCTTTCAAGGTGCCCGCGCGTTTCGAAGAAGGCTTCCTGGCCCCAGTCCATCACGTGGTTTCCGGCCATCGAGATCACATCGAAACCGGCGCGGCCCAGCGCAGCAGCGCCTTCCGGGCGGGCGAGGACGGCATGGCGTGCCTGTGGCAGGCGGACACCCTTTTCGGCAAAGCTGGTTTCGAGCTGGCCGAACACGAGATCGGCGCTGCGCAGGATATCGGCCGTCCCGGCAAAGCAGGCGTCGTAATCATCGCGGTCCATCGCGAGATCGCCAGTGGCCAGTACGGTATGAATCACGCCTCTCCCTTCATTGTTATGCCACATTGCTTAAATGCGACGAACGATTTACGCAAGCGCTTGCATAGGACAATTTGTTGGACAAATATCCGTCGCCTACGAAGGAGGATTGCTTGAAAAACCAGATCGCGGCCGCTCTTGCCCTGACCATGATCGCGGCCCCTCTCGCCGCGCAGGAGCAGCCCAGCGCCTACGACACGATGCCCATCGGGCCGGGCACGGGACCCTACCCCGCGATCATGACGCAGGACGCCACGTTGCCGGCGCACGTCATCTATCGCCCGGCAAAGCTTGATGACGCCAAGGCGCTCGGCGTTCTCGTCTGGGGCAATGGCGGGTGCAGTGCCGATGGCGCCAGCGCGCGGCAGCACCTGATCGAGGTTGCCAGCCACGGCTATGTCGTGATCGCACCCGGCGAGGTGATGAGCGGCCCGGGCGCGACGAAGAAGCGCGAGGCACGGGCGCCGGACAAGTCCGGCCAGTTGCCGCCGGTCGCCACGACCAGCGCCGATGTGAAGGCCGGCCTCGACTGGGCGCTGGCCGAGAACGCCAAGGCCGGAAGCGCGCTTTACGGCAAGATCGATACACGGGCGCTGGCGGTGGCCGGGCATAGTTGCGGCGGGCTGCAGGCGCTCGAAGTCGCGCCCGACCCGCGCATCCGCGCCGTGCTGGTCCACAACAGCGGCGTATTTACCGACGGCACCAACCCGATCCGCAGCATCACCGTGAACAAGGCGATGCTCGAGAAACTGCATACGCCGGTGCTTTATGTTCTGGGCGGGCCCGACGACATCGCCTTTCCCAACGGCACTGACGATTTCAAGCGGATCGGCAAGGTGCCTGCTGCCTTGGTCCAGCTGCCCGTGGGCCATGGTGGCACGTTCCGCACGGCAAACGGTGGTGCGGTGGCGGCGCTGTCGGTGGATTGGCTGGAGTGGCAGCTGCGGGGCGACAAGACGGCGGCGCGCAGCTTCACCGGCAGCAACTGCCGCTTGTGCGTGGTGCCCACTTGGACGATCGAAAAGAAGGGGATCGACTGACACGGGCGCACATGGCCTAGCGGCAGCGCGGGCCGGAAGGCCCCTGCTGTCGCAGGCACGGACGCAGCATCGGCGGCGGGGTGTGATCGATGAACTGCGCCGGACGCTGAGGCCACTTGCCCGAAGCGAGGCGCTGTTCGAGATGCGCAATCGCCGCAAGGACCTGTTCGGCCGGCAAGCGGCAGTGACCGGCCCCCTTGTGCCACAACGGCTGCATCATCACACGCGGCGCGGCATCGGCATAGGCGCGCTGAAGCGACGGCGATGTCAGACCGTCTCCCACGGCCTGCAACGATACCAGCGGCACGCGCGGGCGGGCCGTGGGCGTGTAGTTGTCGAGCATGTAGCGCACGGCCGAGGGCTTGGCGCTGATCCTCGGCGCGCGGGCCAGCGCGGCGAGATCGCGCGTCAGGCTCAGCCCGGCTTTGCGATACATCGCCTCCACGAAAGGCCGACGCCCCGAACGATCCAGTTGCCGGGCATAATCCACGCCGATGTTCCACGAGAACGCCCCGCCGGCGCGGCTCTCCTGATCGTTGCGCGGCATGAACGTGCCCATGACCAGCGTTGCGGCGATCTCGTCGACTTGGGCCTCGACATCGTCGGCCGCGGGTTCGGGACGCTCGGGCCGGGTCCAGCCGGGGATGCCGCCGAGCACGCCGGCCAGCGCGATGCGCGCCCTGCCCTCGCGGGTCTGGCGGGCGGCATCGATTGCCGCCATGGCTTTGCGGCCATTGGCCATGTCATCCGCGACGTTGACCAGCGACAGCCCGGAATTGGGCGCGATCAGGGTGGCCGTGGCAAAAGCGCCGTCGAGCCCCATGTTCATCATGCCAACTGCGCCGCCGATCGAAGGACACATCGCCAGCGCGCCGTCGATCACCGGCCTGTCCTGTTCGGCCAGCGCGGTGGAGATCAGGCCGCCCATCGACGAACCCCAGGCCAGCACCCGCGCCGGCCGTCCTTCAAGCGCGGCGAAGGCTTCGACTGTGGCGCGCTGCGCCGGGACAGCCTGTTCGAGCGACCATCCGCCCGCGCCGTAGTCCGACGCCACGAGCGCGTAGCCCTTGGCGAGGAGCAAGTCGCGGTACTGCGCAGGTGCCGGTTCGGCAGGATCGATCCGCGGCGAATAGCCATGGCTCCACAGCAACAGGCTGCCATTGAACTGCGCCGGGATGAGCGCCTTCCATTTCGCCCCGCTGGCGAGCGTACCTTCGATCACGCGCGGCGCGGGCGGTGCATCCTGCGCAACCAGCGGTGCGCCGAGCAAGGCGAGCGGGGCCAGCAGCAGGCGCGGCTTCACGCGACAGCTTCCTGCGCCAGCCAGGCGAGGATTTCCGCACGGTCTGCATCGAGCCGGGGTGGCGCGGCGAGCACGGGGCCAGCGTGCCCGGCCACCCGATAGCCGGGACCCGGTATCTGCACGCCCTCCTGCGGCAGACCGGGAATTTCGAGGTCAACCAAGGCACCCTCCCCCGCCAGCGCGCCGGCCTCGTCCACGCGGCGGACCATGCCGCAGGGGATGCCCGCGTTGCTTAGCCGTTGCTCCCAGTCGGCGGCATCGCCCGTTGCGAAAACCGCAGAAAGCGCGGCGTGCATCGCATCAAAGTTTGCGCGGCGGGCATCGGGTGTGGCGAAAGCCTCGTCGCTCAGCCATTCCTCGTGCCCAAGTTCGCGCGCGAGCGCGGCGAACTGAGGGGGCTGCACGACGCCGAGCGAGATCTGCCGGCCATCGCGCGTCGTGAACAGCGACGCCGTGGGCAAACCGCTGTAGCCGGTGTTGCCCATGCGGCTCATCGGCTTGCCGGTGACGAGGAACGGAGTCAGCGCCGAGGTCATGAAGGCGAGGCTGGCATCGAACATCGACACATCGAGCTTGCTGCCGCCGCCGCCGCGCTCGCGCTGCATCAGCGCGCCGAGGATCGCCATCGCCGCCGTCTGGCCAGTCAGCGTATCGACGATGGGGAAGCCCACGCGCACCGGCGGGTCGCCCTCGTCGCCGCTCAGCATCATCATGCCACTGGTGGCCTGCACGATGTTGTCGATGGCAGGCCAATCGCGGTGCGGGCCTGCCTGGCCATAGCCGGAGACCGAACAGTAGATCAGATCAGGGCGCAGTTCGCACGCTGCCTCGTAACCAAGGCCGAGCCGCGCCATCACACCGGGGCGGAAGTTTTCGAGCAGCACATCGGACCGCGCGATCACGCCCCTGGCGATGGCAAGGTCCGCCTCATCCTTGAGATCGAGCGCGATGGACTTCTTGCCCGCATTGGCAGCGATAAATGCGGGCGACATTCCGTCATAGCGCCGGTCCGCGCCATAGTTACGGAAGCCGTCGCCGCCCTTGGGCTCGATCTTGATGACTTCCGCCCCCATCATCCGCAGCAGGTGCGAAGCGTAAGGCCCAGCCATGACATGGCTGAAGTCGGCAATCCGGATGCCGGAGAGCGGGCCGGTGGCAGAAGGCGAATTCATGGCTTCTCCGGGAATTGCTTGCGGACCACGGTCCATTGCTTGTCCTTGCACAGCCCGCAGTCGGGGCCGGTAAACATCGCAGCCGCCGTGGGCTTGCGCTTCAATTGCCAGTCGAGCCACGCCGCACCGATGCGGCCATAATCGCCACCGTTGGCAAGGCCGAAGGTGCCGCCGTGGCCGATGGGCGAGTCGGCGAAGAACACCGGCACATGGGCAATGCGGGCAACATCGTCAGACCCGTTGGGCCAGGCGATATCCTCTGGCCCGCCAAGGATGTAAGCGACGGGCGTGTGGAGCCTGGCGAGGTCGTCCTTGGTAATTCCCACACCGCTCAGGCCCGACCCGGCGCGCACATAGACGCCGCTGTTGAAGGCGACGACCGCGCCGATGCGCGGGTCAGCCGCAGCCGCAAGAGCCTGCAGGCCGCCGCAGGAATGGCCCATGACGGCAATGCGCGAAAGATCGGCATGGCGCGCAAGGTCACTGCCTTTCACCCAGTCGATTGCGCCGAGCAACTGGCTTACCTGCGTTTCATCCGGCGTTGCGCGGGCGGGCGGAGCGCCGGTCGGACGCGGGCCGTTTGCCGGAGGGAGCGCGTCAAGCACCGGCCGCTCCTCGCGCGGCGCGCCATTAGCGATGACAAGATAGCCGTGGCTGGCGATCTCGCGCAGGAAGTGGCTGGCCGAGAGGCCATTGTCGCGGCACCCGCCATTGCCCCATAGCACGAGCGGCAATCGCTGCCTTGGCCATTTCGCGGGGCGGTAGATGGTATAACCCGGCGCGTCGGTGCGCCCTTGCGCGATGGCAGGCATTCCGCCGGAGCCAGCGGGACTGCCGATCGTGCGGACGCTTTGCGCAACAGCCGCGATGGGGGATACGCTGAGCGCGAGGGCGAACGTGAGCGATGTCAGCGTCTTCATGATCCACTCCCGCAGGAAATCCGGTCCCGACCCTTCACCGCTGCCCGGGCCGAACGGAATGCGGCCTCGCCATCGATGCCGTAGGCGGCGAGGCCGCGCGCGTTGGCTTCTGAATCGCGCAGGTAGATCGCATCGAAACGCTGCTGGTCTGCCGCGCTGGCGGGGTCGAAGGTGACCTTGGCAGCCACGGCTTCGGCCTTGCCCTTCTCTACCGCCGCGCGAACCTGGCGAGCCAGCGCCGCTTCCCACACGGCAATGCCTTCAGTCAGGATCTGGCGATCGGCCTCGGACAATGCGCTCCAGCGTTTCTCGCTCATCGCGCGGGCAGGATAGGCGCCACGGGGCACGGCGATCTGGTAGAAGTGCTTCGAGATCTCGGCGAAATGCAGCGACTTGAAGGTGTCTTCCGGCGCGATCACGCCATCGATCACGCCCTTGGCCATGGCCGAATAAACCTCGCCCATCGGCATGTTCACCGGGTCGGCGCCGAGCGAATCCAGCACGCTGAGGAGTTCGGTCGGCGCACGGATGCGCAGCCCCTTCACGTCTGCCAAGCTGCGCACCTGCCGGTTCGCCGTGACGAGGCCGGGCAGCGTTCCACCCTGCACCGCCAGCACCTTCAGCCCTGCCAGTTCCTGACCGACCTGCGGGTTGGCCCTGGCGATGCAGCCATAGAGCGCAACCTGCGATTCCACGCTGTCCGCCCCCTGGTAGAACCCGGTCTGGATACGCAGCAGATGGGTGCCACCGCGCACGTAGATCGGCGTGATCAGGCCGATATCAGCCACGCCGTGCCGCAGTTCCTCCATCGACATGTCCGACGAAAGCAGCGCGCCCGACCACACCGGCTTGATCCGGATGTGCCCGTTCGAGCGCTTTTCGACAAAGGCCATCCATTCCTGATCGGCCTTGGAGAACGGGTGGTTGGGGCTGTAGGGCGAAGCATAGGTCAGTTCGGTCACACCCGGTTCGACCGGGCGCGCGCAAGCCGCCAGCAGCAGGATCAGCAAGGCGACAAAAAGCCTCACGCCAGCCCTCGCTTCTGCAGGAACTCCGCCACCATGCCGACCATCCTGTCATGGTCCCAGTTGGCGGCATCGACCATGTCGGCGTCGATCATCAGGACCGGCACGCCTGCCTTTTCAAGCGCCTCGGCGGTGATCTTGGTGCCCGATTGCGAGAGGCGGTTTTCCGGCGGCAGCAGCACGACGCAGGCATCGATGCCGCAGCGCTCGGCCTCGCTGGTCATCCAGCCGTTCATCCACGGCGGCAGGTGCAGGACCTCGTTCATCGAGCAGATGCGGCTGGCCAGCGCCTCCATCGGACGGCCTTGCACTTCGCGGATGTACTGCGGCCCGGCGAACGGCATGTACATCGACCAGACGAAAACCGCGCCCATGCGCTCTTCCAGCGCCTGGTAGAATCCCGGATCGTGCCACACGCCCGCCCCGATCCACATCAGGCGAATCTTCTCGCCCGCGGCGGTGCCCTCACCTGCGGCGATGCGCTCCATCACCTCGTCACGGAAGCGCCTGGCATGGCCTACTGCCCAGTCCGAGCCGCGATGCCACTGCGGGATCATCGTGTTGGGCATCTGTTCGGCGATCGAGACCGGGCAGGGCCGCGCCTTGCCGATGGCCTGTGCCGCTTCCCAGATGTAGCCTTCCTGCTCATTGATGCGCTCCATAAGGTAATGGAGCTTTGCCTCGTCGAACTTCCGGCCGGTGCGGTTCTCGAGCAGCGCGATCAGGTCGCGCATTTCCGACACGGCCAGCGCGATGCGATCGGCATCGTAGACCTGTTCCCACTGGTCCCTTGAATGGGCGAACCAGCGCGGGTCCTTGTGTTCCCACGCCGGCGCTTCCATCGGGAAGAACTCGCTGCCCAACGCATCGGCCCACTGCCCGAACACGTGCTGGATGCAATCGCAGGTCATCCGCGCGACGAGCACTGTCGGCTTGGGCAAGCCGCCCCACGGCGCGGTCCTGGGATCGTTGGCCAGCGTGCACGCAAGGCCAAGCGAGCAGTACTTGCAGCTGTTCTTGGGGTAACCGGCCTGCGCCATCACCTCGAAGTAATGGTTCGAAAGCTGCTTGGCCGAGATATAGGCCGACCACCATTGGTTGGTGATGATCGGTATGTCCATGACATGGAATATCTCGTGCGGCGTATCGGCCTGGACGATGGCGAAGGGCTCGCCATCGTCCACCACGCGGCGCCTGAGGTCTGCACCGAACTGCTTCTGGTACGCGCTCGCGGCAGCGGTGCAGGCAAGGTCCTTGCGGCTGCGCTGACCCGAGGGCCTGGTGGGGGTAGCGGCGCTCACTGGAAGACTCCTGCCTGTTCGAGTTCGGCGATCCGGGCCTCTGACAGGCCGCACAGATCGCGTGCGATTTCATGGACATGCTCGCCCATGCCGGGCGCGCGGAAGGGTTGGAACTGATCGCGCGAAAACCGCAGTGGCGTAGCAATGTGGCCGAACGGCCCGAGCAGCGGGTGATCGAGCGTGACCAGAGCGCCGCGCCCCATGAGCTGGGTATCTCGCTCGATCATGTCCTCGCAATCCTGCACCACGCCGCAGGCAATGCCCTGGGCCTGAAGCTCGGCGGCGATGGCGTGGTCCTCGCGCGATGCGGTCCAAACGGCGGGATCGGCGCCGGTGATCGCCAGCAGCTTGGCATGATCAGCCTCGGTGGGGCAGGAGACCGCCACCCAGCGGTCCTCGCCAGCCGCCGGCAGCACGTCTTGCCAGAACACCCGCGCATCGGCATTGCCCATGCGCTGCGGCCGCTCGCCGCGCTTGGCTTGTGCAAGATAACCGCGCATCTGCTGCACGCAGATCTCGTACATCGAAGCGTCGATATGGCAGCCGCGCCCGGTCTCGCGCCGATATTGCAGCGCGCCTGCGACCCCAGCCGCCATGACATAGGGCACGATCACATCGCCGAAGGGCACCGCGCCGGGGATCACCGGATCGCGATCCGGCCAGCCCGTCAGGTAGGTCCGGCCGGAAAGCGCGCCGCCGGTGCCATCGACACCCCACTCCTGCGCCATCGGCCCGGTCTGGCCGAACACGCTGCCCGAGACCATGACGATGCCGGGATTGCGCGCGGCAAGGCTGTCGTAATCGAGGCCCAGCTTCGCCATCGTGCCGGGCGAGAAATTCTCCACCACCACATCTGCCCAATCGATCAGCGGATCGATCAGCTCGCGTGCCTCCGGCTTCTTCATGTTGAGCGACAGGCTGCGCTTCGAGGTGTTGAGGTGCGAGAACCACGGCTTGTCGTCCCAGTTTCCGGGCTTCGAAGCTGAGACCTGAACATCCAGTCGCGCCAGATCGGGGCGCGTGCGCGTCTCGATCTTCACAATCTCGGCGCCGAGGTCGCCCAGCGTCTTGGTGGTGATCGACCCAACCAGCGCCCACGCAAAATCGAGCACCTTGACGCCCGAAAGCGGCCCGGGACGGGTGCCAGTATGGATGGCTGGCGCGGCGACCTGGCCCGTGCCTTCACGGAATGCGGCGAAGCGTTCGGGCAGGCCATCTGCGGTATCGAAGAACCCGCGAGCTGCGAGGTGCGGGTCCGCCAGCACGTCCGCCGGTTCGTTGGCCACGCAGGCGTTGATACCGCGCCGCAAGCCCTCGATCGCGATCTCGTGCTTGGTGCGCGAATGGAAGAAGGCGGCGATTGCCGCTTCCCAGACGGCGCGCGTTTCTGCCGGCAGGGTGGATCGGTTGTATGAAAGCCAGTCGGTCCCGGCCAGCGGGTTGGGCATGCCGACCTCGTCAATCCAGTCGGACAGCGCCTGATTGGCCGGCGCACCCAATCGTCCGGTCATCAGCGAATGGAAACACCACCCGTCGGCCAGCCGCCAGATCGCGCGCACGGTGGCCTTGCCATAAGCCAGCGCGCCGCCGACGCGCACCAGCTTGCGCTGGTCGAACTGCCACACCAGCACGCCGTTGAAATTCCGGCTGAAGGCGACCTGCTGGATCGAAACGTCGACGTGCTGGCCCTTGCCGTGGCTTCCGCGTGCATAATGCGCCGCCAGCGCGCCCGATGCGGCAACCATATCGGCATGGAAAGTACAGGCATCACCCGCTTCCTTGACCGGGGGCAGGCCCGGTTCGCCCGTCACGCGCAAGGCCCCGCCCATTGCCGAGGCGACCAGTTCGCCGCCCTTCCAGGCCGAGCGCGGCCCACCAGAACCGAACGGCGTGACCGACACGTGGACGGCGCTTTCCGGAATGCTGACGCCTTCAAGCCCTTCCAGTCCAAGGTCGTCGATCACGAACGACGCGCCTTCGACCGGTCCGCCCAGTTCCGCGCCGAGCGATGCGAGGAAGCGTGCGAGCGCGCGATCCGCCATGCCGCCGAGCACGGCAACGCGATGTCCGGCAAGCGGCTTCATGCGGCCACTCCTGCAAGGAAGGCAGAGATTTCGGCATCGATCCCGTCATGGCAGCACCAGTCGCGCCGGGTGGCGACCATGACCGGGAGCCCATGCGCCTCGAGCGCAGCACGCATCGCCGGCAGGTGCCAGACGGTGGTGTCGTCCTCCTCGATCAGCCACAGGATCGCGGCCTTCGCCAACGATGCCGCAGCGGCTTCGGTCAGGGCTCCGGAGCGGTCAAAAAAGCCCCGTGTATCGACACGACGGGCGTGGAGCTGGCGCGCGAGCGCGGCAAAAGGCTCGGCACCCTCGTCAACCTTTGGCCCCAGATCACCCCACTCCTCGGCAAGCGTGCGGCCGACGGCGGACCATCCGGATTGTTCGACCATACGGTGCATCCGCTCGTCGGGCAGAGGGCTTCCGGCGATCAGGCAGACTTTCGCTCCGGTGGCGCTCGCCACGGTGCCTGCCCGCTGCGCATTTCCTGCAGCGATGGCCGGGCCAAGCGCTGCCGCGCCCACGCCAAGGCGCTCCGCCAGCTTGCGCAGCGCCACCTCGTCACGGGCAATGCTGCTCGGCCTCGGGCTCTTGGCGATGTCGAGCACCAACGGTTCGGGGCCCCTGATCGCCTCGGCCCGGCGCAACTCGGACAGGTAGTAGTACAGGCGCTGCGCACTGTCGTCGGCGCGCGAGAACACCACCGCGTCGAGATGGTCGAGCGCGCCGTCGGCCCAGTCCTGCAGCACCGACCGGGTCCACGGCGCGAACTTGCTTTCCAGCCAGCGGTCCGCCGCGGGCATGGCGCGGTCGACATTCCATGTCAGCGGCCCGGCATTGCGGCCGGTCGCCTCGAACAGGTCATGCGGCAGGTTCGGTCCGGCATAAGCAAACATCGTCAGTTTCCAAGCAATTCGGGCAGCCCCAGCGCCAACGCGGGGAACAGGATCAGGATAAGCAGGTGCAACAGGTCGCTCGCCAGGAACGGGAGCACACCCTTGAAGATGCGGTTGATGGAAACATCCTTGGCCACGCCCTGAATCACGAACAGGTTCATGCCCAAGGGCGGATGGACGAAGCCGATCTCCATCGCGCGGCACAGGAAGATGCCGAACCAGATGGCCGACATGCCCACGCCCTCCACCACCGGCAGCAGGATCGGCGTCGTCAGCAGCATCAGCGCGAGGCCATCGAGCACCGAGCCCAGCAGCAGCAGGATCACCGCCACGAGGATCAGCGTCGGCACCGTGCCAAGCCCAAGCCCGGTAACCCAGGCGCCAATGGCGTCGGTCAGGCCCGTTACCGAAACGAAGACCGAGAATACCAGCGCACCAATAATGACCATGAGGATAAGGCCGCTGGTGCGCAGCGTCTCCTCGAATGCCTGCATCAGCATGACGCGATTGAGGCGCCTGCGCCACGCGGCAATGGTCAGTGCGCCCGCTGCACCGATCGAGGCAGCCTCTGATGGGCTGAACCAGCCGAGCGCAATGCCGCCGATGACGAGTGCGATCAGCACGAGCATGTCGGCGATCCTGCCGATGGCCTGCCAGCGCTCGGCCCACGAGGCGCGCTCGCTGGCGGGGGCGATGTGCGGGCGCATCCGCACGGCTATCCAGATGACTGCGCAATAGAGCAGCGCCTGCGTCAGCCCCGGCACGATCGCGGCGGTGAACAGCTTGCCGATCGACTGTTCGGCAATGATCCCGAACACGATCAGCGCGCCCGAAGGCGGGATCATCTGCCCCAACGTGCCACCCGCTGCGACGGTACCGGTGGCCAGGGCATCGGAATAGCCGCGCTTGCGCATTTCCGGCAGGGCAACCAGGCCAATCGTCGCCGCCGTGGCGAGGCTCGACCCGTTGATCGCGCCAAAGCCGGCACATCCGCCGACCGAGGCATAGGCCAAGCCACCGCGCCGGTGACCGACCATCTTGGCCGCAGCGTCGAACAGGTCGCGGCTGGCGTTGGAGGAGAAGAACAGGTGCGCCATGAACATGAACAGCGGCAAGGTGCCGAGTTCATAGCGGGTCAGCGTATCGACCAGCACCACCCCGCCCTTGATCAGTGCAGGCTCGAGGCCGAGTACAAGGCACAGCCCGCCAAGGCCTACCAGCCCCAGCGCCACCCCGATGGGCAGGCCCGATAACAGCAGCGCAAACAGGAGCAGCACGCCGATCACGCCAGTGGCAGGAGTGGCAAACATCGTTTGCGCCTCCGCAGGGCTTGGCCGAGCAGGACTGCAATAGTCGCAGCCAATGCAAGGTTTGCGAACAGGCGCATCCAGCGCCACGAAATGCCAAGCAGTTCGCTCTCCTCGTGCCCGCTCCACAGATCGGCCATGAGCCAGAGCGACCCGGCAAGGAGGCCAGCGAAGAATACTGCGCCGAGCAGCCCCGAAAGCCGCACCATCGCCGCCTTTCCGGCATCGCCCATGCGGTCGACGACCAGATGCACTTTGGCGTGCGCCTGCTCCGCGGTCGCCACGAGCAAGGCCAGCGATCCGGCAACGAGCACGAAGAGCTGGACCAGTTCGATCGAGCCCCGCAATGGCAGGCCCACGTGCCGCCCGATCACCGCGACGGTATCCGTCGCCGTCGCGCCGAGCAGCGCGATGCCGCCGATCAAGGTAATGCTTTTGCGCATCACGCTCATGCCGTCACCGTGCCGTCTGCGCCGATGGAGATCGGCGGCAGTCCGGCCTTTACGGTGATGGCTTCGATGTAGCGGGCGATCTCGGCCTTCCTCTCGCCTTCGGCCAGCAGCGGCCTTCCGGGCGCCAGCACGTCCACCGAAGTTATGCCGACTTCGATCCGGCCATCCTCATGCACCGTCAGCCGTCCCAGCATGGCGTTGACAGCCTCGGGATGGAACGGGGCCAGCGTATAGGCCGGGTCCGGTTCGAACCCGAACATGGCCTTGCGCCGCTGCGCCCATTCGCGCCGGGCGGGATGGTCCTGTGCCGGGCTGAGAGCGCTGGTGACGACGCAGCCGTTGCCAAGTCCATGGAATATGGGTTTGCCCTGATGAAACTCGATCCCCCGCACGATATGCGCGTGGTGGCCGATGACGACATCGGCCCCGGCCTCGATGGCCGCGTGGCTGATGGCCCGCTCATAGGGCGCCAGTCGCGCCGGGGTGTGAACCACCCCCTTGTGCAGCGCGACCAGGACCACGTCCGCGCTATCGCGCACCGCCGCGATATCCTTGCGGAGCACTTCGAGCGCCTGATCCGTCACGCGGACAAGATCAGCGGCAGGTGCAATCGGCGCACCATCGGCAGTTTCGATCCGCAGATAGGCGCACCCGGCTTTGTCTTCGCTAGCCCAGCTCATTTCCGGTCCGACGCAATTGTAGCTGAGCAGGGCAATGCGCATGCCGCTACGCTCAATCATCGCTGGCTTGCGTGCCTCGGCCAGCGACAGTCCTGCGCCGGTTCCGACGAGTCCTGCCTCGGCCATGAGCGCCAGCGTGTCGGCGATCCCCTCCGCACCGCAGTCGGTGATGTGATTGCCGGCAAGGCTCAGCATATCAAACCCCGCCGCTGCGATCGCGGCGACATTCTCGGGCGGCGCACCCGGCGCGGGGACATCGCCTTGCAGCTCCTGTCCCCGCGCGGTGTGCGGCACCTCGAGGTGACCCACCGCAAGGTCGGCCTGTTGCAGTGCCGGGGCAATTCCCGCCAGCCAGTAGGGGGCATCGGGCTCGTCGAGCACGAGGTCCCCCGCCAGCACTATGGTAACCGCCTTCGACACTTGCGACCCTTCAGTTCTCAGAACGACTTGCGCAAGCTTACCGCAAACAGCCGCCCGATGGGATCGCTGGCGGTGGCGTCATAGCCGCCGCTACCGTTGCCGCTCGGCGCGAGGTTCACGTAGGGCGGATCAGTGTCGAACACGTTGCGCACTTCGAGGCCGAGCGTCATGCCCTTCTCGAAGAACCCGCTCGCCTGCTGGTCACCGATGCGGAACGTCAGGTTAAGGTCAACCGGGGTATAGCTCTTCACGTTCTGGCCGCCGACCGTCAGGTTGTTGAAGTAGCCGCCGACATGGATCGCCTGGACACGTGCGCTGAACGGCCCGTGATCCCAGGTGACGCTGCCGCGCGCCTTGAACTTCAGCGGGTTGAAGATGAAGTCCAACCGGTCGATCAGCGGCGCCTTCGGGGTCAGCGCCACGCGGTACTTGGTCAGGTACGTGCCCGAAGCGTTGAACGTCAGCGCATCCTCGCTGCCCAGCTCGGCACGCCAGGTTGCGGTGAAGTCGATGCCACGGGTGATCGAGACGCCAAGGTTCTGGCTGCGCCCGTCGACGAACAGGGTCACGTTGGCCGGGCTGCCACCGGGGAACGACCCGCCTGCCAGCGTCACGCCCTGCGCCAGCAGCTGCTGCACGCGCGTGGCGGCATCGGTGCCGCGCAGGATGATGCCCGTTCCTGCATACTGCGCCTCGGTGCCAAGGATGGCGAGGTTCGAGAGGTTCGCCAGCACCTGGTTCTTGTAGTTCACGTCCCAATAGGTGACCGAGAAGCGCAGGTTCCGGGTCGGTTCGAAATCCGCACCGACCGACCATGACGTCGCCGTCTCGGGCTTCAGATCAAGGTTCGGGCCCGACAGGGCATAACCCTGCAACGGCGCACCGCCCGCCGGGTTCTGGTAGGACTGGCCGAACAGGTTGTTGGAATTGCCGTAGATCTCGGGGATCGTCGGCGCGCGGAACGATGTGCCATAGCTGCCGCGCAGCTTGATCCCGTCCACCGGCACCCAGTTCACGCCGAACTTGGGATTGGTCGTGCTGCCGACGTCGCTATACTTGTCATGACGGACCGCGGCATTGATCTCGAGGCGCTGGAACCCGGGCATGGCGTTGTCGGGCCCGAACACCGGGATAAACAGTTCGCCGTAGAATGAATCGACCTTGCGTCCGAAGTTGCGGAAGGTGATCGGGTTCGTCGGCGCACCGCGTGCAGAGCCGAGCGCGACCTTGAAGTCCTGCCGCTCGTATCCCGTCGCCAGCTTCACCTCGCCACCCGGCAGCGCGAAGAGCCCGCCGTTGAGCCGCGCTTCGTAGGTGCGCAGGCGGCCATTGGTCGGCGCGAGGAAGATCTGGTTGGCGATGCCATCGAGCACGGCCTGGCTGGTGCGGCCGAGGCCATAGGGATCGAACGCCGTCGCCGGATTGCTGCTGGCGAGCGCAGCGTTGAGCGCGGCATTGTTCACGCCGAAGTAGGAGCCGGAGAAATCGTTGGTCTTGCCATAACCGAACAGCGCTTCGGCTTCCCAGCCGCCCGGCAACTTCGCCTTCAGGCCCGGCGTGATCTGCCACGAGCGGGCATAGCCATAGGAATCGTTGGTCGGCAGGTCATTCCGGAAGTTGTAGTCGAGCGTGTAGCTCGAGCCGGTGAAGCCGTCGGGCCGTACGAAGAAGGCATTGGTCTGCGGCACCGTCAGGCGCGCGTTCGAATAGGCGGAGATGCGGTAGAACGAACGCTTGGAATAGAAGCCGTCGTAGAACAGGTCTAGCCAGTCGGTCAGCTCGTAGCGGCCGGTGCTGTTGACCGAGTCATACTTCTGGCGCGGGATCAGGTCCTGATTATCCAGCTCGTCACACTTGTTGAGCGTGCCTGCATTCAGCGAACCGGCAGTGCCCTGCGTGACCCCACTGGTGGGAATCGCGTAAGTCGTGCCGTTGGCGTTGATGTTGCCGGGGGCACAACGCACGATGCGATAGTCGCCCCCGCCGAAACGACGCTGGTCGCTGGTGAAGAAATCGCGGTCGTCGCCCGAAAGGTTGGAGCGTTCGACATGCTCGTAGGCAACCATGATCTGGCCGCGTTCGAAAACTTTGCCCAGCGCGGCGCCAAGGGTGTACTCATGGAAATCGCCGCGGCTGGAAATGCCGGCGCGGGCAAACACTTCACCGCCATCGAGCGAGCGGCGCGGGATCAGGTTGACCACGCCCGCCACCGCGTCGGACCCGTAGATCGCCGAAGCGCCATCGGCGACGACTTCCACGCGCTCGATGCCCAGCGAAGGAATGACCGAAGGATCGATCGAGCGGCTGTTGTTGGTCACGCGGTGCCCGTCGACCAGCACCAGCGTGGCATAAGGTCCGATGCCGCGCAGGTTGACCGAGTTGCCATAAGTGATGTTGCCGCTGCCGCCCGATTGCCCGCGCGAGTTTTCCGAAACGCCGAGGTCGAAAACCTGCGGGATTTCCTTGATCATGCGGTCGACGGTGACCTGGCTCGAAGCCTCGATCTCCTTGCGGCCCAGCGTCGTGACGGTGGAGCCGACCGGCGCCTCGCCGCGCACGCGGCTGCCCGTCACGATGATTTCGGCATTGCTCGCTGCAGCCTCTTCAGGCGTATCCTGCGCCGCTTCCTGCGCGAATGCCGCACCGGAAATGGTGATAGCCAGCGCACAGCAGCCCAGCTTCAGCATGGCCCGCGAGGCCCCGATCCTCTTGCCCTTCATATTCCCCTACTCCTTCCCTGAGCCGTCGATGCGGCTTTGCATTTCAAACGAATTCAGTTGTTTACCGGCAGATCGAGCCGGGATGCATTGGCGCCGCCGCGATGCACCGTGATGACCGGCGCGGGCGTCACGCGAATGTCCTTGAGATTGCGCTGGCGCGGATCAGCCCCCGCCACGGTCAGCCGCAACCGCGCACCCGCCGGTACCACGCGCGACACCGGCGTCATGTCGATGTTCACGCGCACGACCTGCCCGGGCCGCACCGGCGCAACATCTGCCTTCATGCCCGAATGCCACGGCAAGCCCATCGTGTCGTAGGGAGCCTTGCCCTCCTTGCGGTGCGAGAGGGCCAGCCTGCCAAAGGCCACCACCTCGGCCTTGCCACTGCTGTCGATCTGGTCGAGGTAGACGAACACGTTGGCGTCGGTCTTGTCGGTCGAAACCGCGAGCCGCGCCACGGGGAAGCCCACCAGCTTCACAGGCGCGGTCAGCGCATGCGTGGTGTAGGACAGGCCATTGGCGTCCATCGGCTGCGCCCAGAACGCGAAGTATTCGGGGTCCGGCAGATCGTAGTTCACGGTGAAACGATCGGCGCCAGCCCCTGACGGCGCACTTCCCAGCAGGCCATCGTTTACCGATCGCGCCGTGCCGCTCCTGCCACCGCCAAGATACCAGGAAACCGGCTTCGCGCCTTCGCCCGGCAGCAGGTTGGAGCGCACATAGCCGCCCTTCCCGTCCAGCCCTTCGAGCCAGTAGGTGGCGCGCGGCGCAGACTCCATGCCATTGGCCATGCCCTTCAGGGCGTGGTCGAAATAGCGCGTGACCTCGCCGGTAAAGTCAAACCCCGGTGGCGGCACGCAATGGCTACCCGGCCCGGCAAGGAACTTCGATCCCGGCATGTTGGCGGCACTGAGCAAGGCCTGCGCGGTCGGCTCGTCCTGCCAGTTGCTCCAGAAATAGGTGGCGATGCCCGCCGCGCGGATGCGGTCGAGGTAGTTGAACGTGCCCACCTCATTCCAGAACTGGTTGCCGGTGAAGGCCGAAACGCTGTCGCGATAGGGCATGCCGTACCACAGCGGGGCCATCGGCGTGTTGGCGCCATGTTCGGCCACGGCCGCCTTCAGCATCGCGCCATCACGATCGGCGTCGACAGGGATGCTGGCGAGGTCGACCTCGGCGGGCTCGTCAGGCCGGGTGTTGAATTGCGCCGGAATGCCGCCGCGCCGCACGAAGGCATACTTGTCGAGATCGGAAGCACCGATGAACACCGCCTTCAGCGACGGCGGCGTGGTTGACGTCGTGTGGAACGTCGATCCGCCGAGGTAGGAACAGCCGATCATCCCGACCTTGCCCGACGAGAACGGCTGGCGTGCCAGCCACTCGACCAGATCGTAGCCGTCATAGGCCTCCGTCCGGTCCTGAAAACCCCGGCGATGCCCGAAGGAAGCCCCCTTGCCGCGAATGTCCGCGGTAGCCACAACGTAACCCGCGCGGATCAGCGAGCGCATGGCGAGGCGATCATCGAGCGCCAGTTCAACGACCTTGCCATCCTTGTCCCTGAAGCGCGCTCGGTAAGGCGTGAACGAGAAGATCACCGGCAGACGCTCAGGCGCAACCGTGGCACCACTGGCGGGCCGGTAGATGTTCACCGCCAGCTTCGTGCCATCGCGCACCGGCACGTAGATCGATGAGCGAACGACATCGGGATAGCTTTCCGCGGCTGCAGCAACAGGCCCAGCAACGAACATGGCCACACTGGCCACCGCCACGGCGGCGGCTGTAAGATCGCGGAATCCCTTCACAGTGCTCTCCCGAGCGGATTCAACCGCCGCTCTTGCGATGTTCTGATCACCTATCCCGCAAGCGCTTACAACCGAAAAATGGACAACGATATTGTTGACAATTTCGTTCATAACGGACGATACGGTCGATCATGTCACAAGATGCTGCCGTTGATCGCGCGCCTTCGGGCCAGGAAATCGCCGACTGGGTGCGCCAGCGCATCCGCACTGGCCGCTTCGTGCCGGGCCAGCGGCTGGTCGAGGTCGACATCATCCGTCAGACTGGGGCGAGCCGGTCAAAGGTGCGCGAAGCGCTCAAGCGCCTCGAAGGCGAAGGTCTGGTCGAGATCGAGGAATTTCGCGGCGCCTCGGTGCGCAGCTCAACGCTCGATGAAGTCCGCCAGATCTATCGCGCGCGAATGGCGCTGGAAGGTATGGCGGCGCACGATTTCACCGTCAATGCCGATTCCGAAACGCTTGATCGGTTGAAGGCCCTGCAGGACCAGCTCGACGCCTGCGTGCGCGAACGCGCGCCGGACCGCTTCGGCAGGCTGAACAACGAATGGCACCGCCTGATCGTCGAAGGTTCTGGCAACAAGGTCATCGCCGACCATCTCCAGCGCCTCAACGTGCCGATCCATCGCCTCCTCTTCGAAAGCTTCTACGACGAGGAGCGGCTGAAAACCGCCAACGCTGATCATCAGGCCATGCTGGCGCTGATCCTCGCCGGCGACGCCGATGGCGCCGAACGCGCCATGCGCCAGCACATCGGCGACGGCTTCGAAACCCTCGCCCGCATCGAGGACGAATTCTACCGCTGAACCGGTCGGGTCACACCTTCAGTGTCCAGATGCCAGCCATCGGCCCGCCCTCACCGAACAGCGCGATCATCGGCGTGTCGCTCTTGACGGCGCGGGAGAGCTTGTCGGCGAGGGGGTCGTCGACGGGGCCGTTGTGGCCTTGCAGGTGGTGGATCCAGGCGCTCAGGCCTTCGCGGATGGCGGGGCAGGTGCGGTCGTGAGCCTCGTTGTGCGCCAGCGTCTCGAGCCAGCGCTGCGGGATCTTCTGCGAGCCGTCCATGGCGATCTGGATCAGGCGGTGGTTGAGGCTGGGGTTGGCGAAGCGGGCGATGAGCGCGTCGGCATAGGCGGCAAGGTCCTGCCCCGGCGCGGTCGTGATCGTCGGCGCGGCTTCGTTGCGCATGAGTTGCTCGGCAAGGCTGCGCAAGGCAGGGTCGGCAATGGCTTCGTGGACATATTCATGGCCCGCGCGCAGCCCGCAGTAGGCCAGCAGCGAGTGCGCACCGTTGAGCATGCGCAGCTTGGCCGTCTCGTAAGGGGCGACCTCGGTGACCAGTTGCGCGCCGACCGCTTCCCAGCGCGGGCGGGGTCCGGCAAAGCGGTCCTCGATCACCCACTGGCTGAACGGTTCGGTGACGACACAGGCCTCATCCTGGCAGGCTTCGTCTTCAAGACCGCCCAGCGCTGCTGCCACCGCCGCGCGGTCCTCGTCCGTCGTGGCGGGCACGATGCGGTCGATCATCGTGGCGGGACAGGTGCAGTGCTGATCGAACCAGTCGACCAGATCGGGCTCGTGCCGGGCCAGGTACTGGCGCATCAGGCGCTCGAGGATCGCGCCGTTCTCGGCAAGGTTGTCGCACGACAGCAGCGTCACGCCGGGCAGCCCCGCCTTGGCCCGCGCCAGCAGGCCCTGCGTGACGAAGTAATAGAAGCTCAAGGAATGCGCGAGATCGAAGTCGAGGCTGCCTCCCGAACCGCCATCGCCCTGCCGGCAATAGCCTTTCTCGGTCACCGTCAGGCTGACGATGCGGGTGGCAGGTGCAGCCACGGCGGCAATCACCGCATCGGGTTCCTCGCTGGCGACCAGCACGTTTCGCACCGATCCCACGATGCGCAGGGCCGCTCCATCGGCCGATTGCTCGGCCACGGTGTAGAGCCCGCCTTGCGGGTTCATCTGCCGCGCCACGCCGGGCGAGCGCAGCGAGACACCGGTGATCATCCAGTCACGGTCACCAGCATTCATCGCCGCATCGGTGTACCAGGCCTGATGCGCGCGGTGGAATGCGCCGATGCCGAAGTGGACGATGCCAACCTCTTGGCTTTCGCGATCGTAGAGCGGGCGAGCAACTTCTGCGGGCAGGGCTGCCAGCGTGTCCGGGGACAGGCGCCTCACAACCGGTACGCCTTCTTGGCGAGGTTGTACGACAGGTCCTGCGCCAGTTCGGCCGCTTCCCAGTCCTCGATGCGGTGTTCGGCAACAAGCTGCGCCAGGAAGCCGCAATCGATGCGCCGGGCAACGTCGTGCCGCGCCGGGATCGACAGGAACGCGCGCGTATCGTCGTTGAAGCCGACAGTGTTGTAGAAGCCCGCCGTCTCGGTGGTCATCTGGCGGAAGCGCTTCATGCCTTCCGGGCTGTCGTGGAACCACCATGCCGGGCCAAGCTTGAGGCAGGGGTAGTGCCCGGCCAGCGGCGCCAGTTCGCGGGCATAGGCGCTCTCGTCCAGCGTGAACAGGATGATCGAGAGGTCTTGGCTGTTGCCGAAGCGGTCGAGCAGCGGTTTGAGCGCATGGACGAAGTCGGTCCGCGTCGGGATGTCGGCGCCCTTGTCGCGGCCGAAGCGTTCGAACACCTGGGCGTTGTGGTTGCGGAACGATCCGGGGTGGATCTGCATGACGAGGCCATCGTCAAGGCTCATCGCCGCCATCTCGGTCAGCATCTGGGCGCGGAACAGTTCGGCATCGGCCGGGGTGGAATTGCCGGCCACGACCTTGTCGAACAGCGCCGCTGCCTCGCTGGCAGACAGGTTGGCGGTTGCTGCCGTGGGATGGCCATGGTCGGTGCTGGTCGCGCCCATCGCAGCGAAGAAGGCGCGGCGCTGGCGGTGCGCGGCAAGGTAGCCGGTCCATGTGCGGCAATCCTCGCCGGTCAGCCCCGAGAACAGGTCGAGGTTCGCCGAAAAGCCCTCAAACTCGGGATCGATCACCGGGTCGGGGCGATAGGCGGTGATGACCCGGCCCTGCCACCCGCCCTCGCGCGCATTCTCGGCGCGGATCGCGGCGTGATGCTCCAGCGTGTCGAGCGGGCTCTCGGTCGTGGCGATCACCTCGATGTTGTAGCGATCGAACAGCGCGCGCGGGCGGAACGCATCGGAGCCGAGCTTTTCGGTGATCGTGTCGAAGTAGAGGTCGGCCGTCTCCGCGCTCAATTGCACGTCCATGCCGAAGGCCTCGGCAAAGACCCAGTCGAGCCACATGCGCGAAGGCGTGCCGCGGAACAGCCAGTAGCTTTCGGCAAACAGCCGCCACGCCGCGCGCGGGTCCACGCCCTTGTTGCGCACGCCCAGATCCTCCAGCGCCACGCCTTGCGAATAGAGCATGCGGAACACGTAGTGGTCCGGCACCAGCAGCAGGTCGGTGGCATTGCCGAACGTCGCGTTGCCGGCAAACCAGCGCGGATCGGTATGGCCGTGCGGGCTGACGATCGGCAGACACGCCACGCTGGCGTACAACTCACGCGCAATCGCGCGCACCGAAGGATCGGCCGGCAGCAACCGGTCGGGATGAAGCTCAAGCGTGCGGGGCATTTCTACTCTCTCAAGGCATCCGTTGATGACCTCCGCCCTCAGGCGGTGGCTTTGGCGTATCGTTCGCGTTTGGCTTGCGTGGCTCTGCGGGCTTCGGCGAGGAGGCGTTCCTCGGTGGCGAAAAGCAGCCCCTCGAGCACGGCGGAGAGGTGGGCGCGCATGGCGGCACGGGCGGCGTTGGGATCGCGCGCGCGCAGCGCATCGAGGATCGCTGTGTGCTCCTCTACCACAGGCTTGATATTGGCGTGGCGGGCCTTTTCATGCAGGAGCGCAGCCTCTGGCGAAGTCCCGCGCAGGTCCCACAGCTGCGCTACGGTGTTGTAGACCGCAACGTTGCGGGTGGCGCGCGCGATGGCAAGATGGAACGCGCGGTCGGCGCTTTCCGAACCATCAGGATTCTGGTTCTCTTCGGCAATCTGCTGGACCAGATCCTCGATCTCGGCCAGATCCTCATCAGTCATCTGCGTGGCCGCCAGCGCCGCTGCCTCGCCCTCGAACAGCAGGCGCGCCTCGGTCAGTTCGAACGCGGTCACGTTGAAGCCCGGACGGTCGTTCTCGCCCGGCAAGCGCTTGACGTAAGCACCCGAACCGATGCGCACTTCGACCAGCCCCTGCACTTCGAGCGCGATGATCGCCTCGCGCACGGTCGGGCGGCTCACTTCGTATCGCAGCGCCAGGTCACGCTCGGCCGGAAGGCGGCTGCCAACGGGGTAGCGCCCTGCCGCCAGCTCATCGAGCAGCGATCGAGCGAGATCCTGGTACAAACGGTCGTGGGACTTGCCAGTTGCCATATGAACTTTCTGGTAATACCAATTCAGGGAACTTGACAGACCGAAACTGGTCCGTCAATCGGTAATACCACAATCCGCCTGTCCTTAGCGAGTGAAACCCCCATGAAAATCACTGCCGCCCGCGTCATCGTCACCTGCCCGGGTCGCAACTTCGTGACGCTGAAGATCGAGACCGACCAGGGCGTCTACGGCATCGGCGATGGCACCTTGAACGGGCGCGAGCTGTCGGTCGTCGCCTATCTCGAGGAACACGTCATTCCCTGCCTCATCGGCATGGACCCGCGCCGCATCGAGGACATCTGGCAATATCTCTATCGCGGTGCCTACTGGCGCCGGGACCTGTGACGATGCGCGCGATCGCCGCGGTCGACATGGCGCTGTGGGACATCAAGGGCAAGATGGCCGGCATGCCGGTCTACCAGTTGCTCGGCGGGCGCAGCCGTGACGGAATCATGGTCTATGGCCATGCCAATGGCTCGGACATTGCCGAGACGGTCGAGGCTGTCGGCCATTACATCGACATGGGCTACAAGGCGATCCGCGCCCAGACCGGCGTGCCCGGCATCAAGGATGCCTATGGCGTGGGCCGCGGCAAGCTCTACTACGAACCGGCCGATGCCGCGCTGCCCTCGGTCACCGGCTGGGATACGCGCAAGGCGCTGAACTATGTGCCCAAGATGTTCGAGGAACTGCGCAAGACCTACGGCTTCGACCATCACCTGCTCCATGATGGCCACCACCGCTATACCCCGCAGGAAGCGGCCAACCTTGGCAAGATGCTCGAACCCTACCAGCTGTTCTGGCTGGAGGACTGCACCCCGGCCGAGAACCAGGAAGCCTTCAAGCTGGTGCGCCAGCACACCGTCACCCCGCTGGCCGTGGGCGAGATCTTCAACACCATCTGGGATGCCAAGGATCTCATCCAGAACCAGCTGATCGACTATATCCGCGCCACTGTCGTCGGCGCCGGCGGCCTCACCCACCTGCGCCGCATTGCCGATCTTGCCAGCCTCTACCAGATCCGCACCGGCTGCCACGGCGCCACCGATCTCTCGCCCGTCACCATGGGCTGCGCGCTCCACTTCGATACCTGGGTCCCCAACTTCGGCATCCAGGAATACATGCGCCACACCCCTGAAACCGACGAAGTCTTCCCCCACGACTACCACTTCGACAAGGGCGAACTCTTCGTCGGCGACACCCCGGCCATGGCGTCGACATCGACGAGAAACTCGCCGCTAAATACCCCTACAAACCCGCCTA
Organism: Novosphingobium sp. THN1; assembly: GCF_003454795.1. Classification (GTDB taxonomy): domain Bacteria; phylum Pseudomonadota; class Alphaproteobacteria; order Sphingomonadales; family Sphingomonadaceae; genus Novosphingobium. The sequence continues at coordinate 554,702 of NZ_CP028348.1, read as the reverse complement.
CCTCCCCGTCGCACGGCTCGAGGATGGCACCATGTGGAACTGGTAGGACCAGCCGCGGGAGAGGATTGCAAGGCATGAACTGGAAATCGGCGCGGCTGCGCATCCTGGTGCTGGTGATGGTCGGCACCATCCTCAACTATATAGCGCGCAATTCGCTGGGCGCGCTGGCGCCGCAGCTCAAGCTCGACCTGCAGATCACCACCGAGCAGTATTCCTACATCGTCGGCGCGTTCCAGCTGGCCTACACGGTGATGCAGCCGATCGGCGGCATGCTGATCGACCGGATCGGCCTGACAGCAGGCTTCGCCCTGTTCGCCGTCGCGTGGAGCGTGGCCAACATGGCACATGGCTTTGCGCGCGGGTGGTTGTCGCTCGCAGCGTTCCGGGGCCTGCTCGGCATGGCCGAGGCCGCCGTCATCCCCGCCGGCATGAAGACCATCGGCGAATGGTTTCCCGATCGCGAACGCTCGGTTGCCACGGGGTGGTTCAACGCCGGAACCGCTTTCGGCGCGGTGATCGCGCCGGTCATGGCCGCGCTGCTGGCCAAGCATTACGGCTGGCAGGCGGCCTTTGTCGTCACCGGGGGCATTGGCCTGATCTTCGCCGCCGCCTGGTATCGCTGGTATCGCTCGCCGCAAGACGCCACTTACGTCAGCGCCGAGGAACTTGCGGAAATTCAGGACGGACAGCGCCCCGTCCCCGTTTCGGCCACGACAATCCGCTCGATCGTCGACTCCTCGCGCTATTGGGCCATCGCCGTCCCCCGCTTCCTTGCCGAACCGGCTTGGCAGACCTTCAGCTTCTGGGTCCCGCTCTATTTCGCCAAGGAGCGCGGTTGGGACCTGACGCAGATCGCCATGTTCGCGTGGGTTCCATTCCTTGCGGCAGACGCAGGCGGCATTCTCGGCGGCTATCTCGCACCGTGGCTGCAGCGCTGGAAGGGCCTGACGCTCGAAGGATCGCGCATCGCGGGCATCTGGATCGGCGCCGTGCTGATGATTGCACCGGGCTGCGTCGGCCTCGTCGCCAGCCCCTATGCAGCCATCGGGCTGCTCGCCATTGGCGGCTTTGCCCATCAGGTGATCTCGGTGCTGATCAACACGCTGTCCGCCGACGTCTTCCCCAAATCCGATATCGCCAAGGCCAATGGATTGGTCGGCATGGCGGGCTGGACCGGCGGCTTGCTGTTCTCCCTCGCCATCGGCCAGTTTGCCGACACGATCGGCTTCGCGCCGCTGTTCGCCTGCCTTGGCCTGTTCGATCTGATCGGCGCGATCTGGCTCCTTGCCCTGCGCCGCCGCCTTACTTTCGCGAAAGCCTGAGTTGATGAACGACCTCCCCCTCCCCGCCGCGCCCGCCTTTCCGCACCGCCGCGCTTTTCCGTGGCGCAAGTAGAAGGGCCGCGCGTCACGCTTCGCTCCGATACCGGCGCCCTCGCCCATGTCTTCGTCCTTGAGGAAGACGTGATGCGCGTGCTGCTGCTGGCCAATGGCGAGGTCACCTCCCCGCCCAGCTGGACCATTGCGCCAGGGCTGGAGGACATTGCCGAGCCGGGCCGCGACCGCATGGATACGCGCGGGTTTTCCGCACCGGCATTCACGCTGGAGGAGGAAGCGCCGGACCAGATCGTGATCGCCACATCGCGCCTGAAGCTGACAATCCAGACCGAAGGCCTGCTTTGCACCTGGCATCAGGCCACGGCGGACGGCTGGCAGCTGATTTCCGAGGACCGCCCGACCCAGCCCTACAACTTCGGCTGGTGGGACGAGGCGACCTATCACTACGTCAAGCGCCGCCCCGGTGAACGTTACTACGGCCTGGGCGAGCGCAGCGGCGACATGGATCGTGCCGGACGCCGCCTGCGGATGACCAATCTCGATTGCATGGGCTACGATGCGCAGAGCGACGACCCGCTCTACAAGTCCATCCCGTGGGTGCTGGTGGTCGACGGCGAAGGCGCGGCCCATGGCGTGTTCTACGATACGCTGGCCGATCCGGTGTTCGATTTCGGCCACGAACATTCGAACTACCACCCGCACTACCGCTACATGCGCGCGGAAAGCGGCGATCTTGATTACTACATGATCGCCGGGCCGGATGCAGGCGCAGTGGCAAGGCGGTTCACCTGGCTGACCGGCCGCCCCGCTTTCATGCCGCGCTGGTCAGTAGGCTATTCGGGCTCGACCATGCTCTATACCGATGCGCCCAACGCGCAGGAGCAGATGGGCGAGTTTCTGGCAGGCCTTGAAAAGCACGGCGTGCCATGCACCTCGTTCCACCTGTCATCGGGCTACACCTCGATCGGCGACAAGCGCTACGTCTTCAACTGGAACCACGACAAGTTTCCGGACATCGCGGGCTTCGTCAAAAGCTATGCCGATGCGGGCGTCGAGCTGGTTCCCAATATCAAGCCCGCGCTGCTGCTGTCGCACCCGCGCTATGCCGAACTGGCGGCGAAGGGCTGGTTCGTCAGCGACGAGAACGGACAGCCGGTGGAGTGCCTGTTCTGGGACGAACTCGGCAGCTACCTCGATTTCACCAACCCGGACGCCGCCGCGTGGTGGCGCGAGCAGGTGACTGCGCAGCTGCTTTCCTATGGCATGCGCGCCACGTGGAACGACAACAACGAGTACGAAATCTGGGACAAGCGCGCCCGCTTTGCCGGGTTCGGATCGCCGCGCCCTGCCGCTGCCGAACGCCCTGCACAAACGCTGCTGATGATGCGCGCCTCCCGCGCCGCGCAGATCGCCTATCGCCCTGATGAACGCCCCTACCTCGTCACCCGCAGCGGCATGGCCGGAATGCAGCGCTATGCGCAGACCTGGTCGGGCGACAACTTCACGGCGTGGAAAACCCTGCGCTACAACCAGAAGATGGGCCTCGGCCTTGCCTTGTCCGGCGTCTCCAATACCGGGCACGACATCGGCGGCTTTGCCGGTCCCTCGCCCGAACCGGAATTGCTGCTGCGCTGGGTGCAGGCGGGCATTCTCATGCCGCGCTTCTCGATCCACAGCTGGAACAGCGATGGCACGGTGAACGAGCCGTGGATGTATCCCGAAACCACACCGGCAATCGTCGGCATGATGAACCTGCGCCGCGCGCTGGTGCCGCTGCTGCACGATCTGCTGTGGCGCCATCACGCTGCTTATGAGGTCGTGACGCGTCCGCCGTGGCTGGACTTCCCCGAAGATCCTCAGGCGTGGGTCGATGGCGATACCTACCTGCTCGGGCCGAACCTGCTGGTCGCCCCCGCGCTCGACAAGGGGTGGATACGGTGCAGGCCTACCTCCCCGGCCCGGCCCGCTGGATCGACCTGCGCGACGACCGGCTTCTGGAGGGTGGCAAGGTTCATGATCTGCCTGCCCCTGCCGAGGGCCTGCCCCCTTGCTGGCGCGCGAAGGTTCCGCGCACCTTGTCGACATAGCACCGGGCGGCTTTGCCCCGCCAGCGCCGCAGCCTGCCGTGCTGCTCATGCCGGCACCGGGCGACAGCCTTCTGGAGTGGTCGGGCTATGACGAAGCGGGCGAGGCCTGGCCCGATCCCGCACAGCCGCCGATGTGGCAGGCGGTCATCCACACCTCAGCCAGCACCATCGACATTCAGGCCTCGTGGCGTGGCCCCGACGCGGCGCCATCTCCGGTCCTGTCTTTCGCCGTGCCAGAGCGCGAACAGCGCACCATTACCGTGAACGGCACCGCGCTGCCCGTGCGTTCAGCGCAGGTGCTGGGCCTCACGCGCAAGGTCGTCGACTGGCAGGTCTGACCCCGACAAAAAACCGGCCCGAATGCTGCGCGCACTCGGGCCGGAAAGTTGAACTGCCATTGGCAGTGGTGGATTCCTGAAGCTGGATTCAGCGGCTGACGATACCGCTGGCCCTCAGCCACAAGGCATACTGATCGAACCAGGCATCGCTCGTCGTACCGTTCGGCTGCGAGGCAAAGCCGTGCCCGCCCGCGCTGTAAAGGTGGAACTCCACCTTGGCGCCAGACTGGCGCCAGGCATGAAACAGCCCGAAGTCCTGCTTGATGAAGAAGCGGTCGTCAGCAGCGATCGCCGCGAACAGCGGCGGCGCATTGGCGGGCACGTCGGACTTCTCGGTCGGCCCGTAGATCATGCCCACGAAGTCCGGACGCGCGTCTGCTGCATTGGCCTGCGTCGTGGCCAGCGTCGTCATCGCCCCCGCCGAAAAGCCGAGAATGCCGACCTTGGCTGGATTGACGTGCCAGCGCGCAGCCCCTTCGCGCACCATGCGGATCGCCGCTTGCGTATCGGCCACGGCATAGTCGCGGTTCGTCAGATCGACTGGCGCCCCTTTCTGGAACAGGTTGCTGAGCGCTTCCCTGAAGCCGTCGATGCTGTCAGGCACCGGCTGCGTCCGGTACTTCACGATGAACACGCGCACGCCCAGCTTGTCGAGCCGGCGGGCAACGTCAAAGCCTTCGTTGTCCATGGCAAGGAACTGGAAGCCCCCACCCGGCACCAGCAGCACCGCCGGAGCCTCGGCATCGGCAGGCAGGCTGCTTGGCCACACGATCAGCTGCGGCTTGCTGACGTTGTAGACCAGACGCTGGTCGGGCGTCTGCTGCGCCCATGCTTCTTGCGCCGGGTTGGCGCGCCGCAAGGTTACTGGCAGGTCCACGCTGGCCAGCGCCGGCGGCGTGGCAACGGGCAGCACACCTTTGACCCAGTCGCCCGGTGCTGCCAGCGTCGGCGTTGCAGCAAGGCTCAGCATTACGGCAAGGAATCGCTTCACTTCTTCGGCTCTCCGGATTTTCGGGTGAAGTATTCCGCCAGCACGCTGAACGCTTGCTTGCGCTGGCCTGTTTCGGAAATCAGGCCCTTGCGGTTGAAGCCCATCTGGAAATCCGGATTCTGCCGACGGGGCGAGCGGAAGTCCTTGAGGATCCAAGGCGAAATCCCGCGCAGGGTCGGCACGCGATCGGCCATTTGCAGCGTCTTGCGATAGAACTCGGCCTGAAATTCCTCCGAGAACTTCTGCATGCCGTCCGGACTGTGGAAGCCGGCCTTGGCGTCGGCACCGAATTCGGAAAAGATCAGCGGCTTGTTTTCTGGCAGGTTCCACACGCTCTTCGGCAAGTCGGCCAGACGGTCAGGCGTGTACCAGCCGTTGTAGGTGTTGATCGATACGATATCGAGATCGTCCGCCAGGGGATCGGCCATCGTCATCGTCGGCACCGCCGCGCCCTTGTCCCGCTCGACCAGCAACGCCGCGCTGACCAGGCGGCTGGGATCGAGCCGCCGCACATCGCCAATCAAGGTGCGCAGGAAGGTGTTGCGCGCATCGCTGACCGGGGTTTCATTGGCCACGCTCCAGATCACCACAGAGGCGCGATTGCGATCGCGCAGGATGTTCTCGGCCAGCATGTTGCGCGCCGTCGCCAGCGTGGACGGGTTGGACCATGCCACCATCCAGTAAACCGGCACCTCGCTCCACACCAGCAGGCCCATTTCGTCGGCCATGCGGGTCATCACCTCGGAATGGGGATAGTGCGAAAGTCGCACGAAATTGCCGTGGAGGCCGTTCTTGATCTCGCCCAGCAAGGCCTTGGCATTCTCGGGCGTGATCACGCGCGCGGGGTTCGAACCGATCTCCTCTTCGTGCATCGAAATGCCGCGCAGGAATACGGGCTTGCCGTTGAGCAGGATGTCCGCGCCCTTGCGCTCGATCGTGCGGAAGCCGATCCGGTCACGCCATGTGTCCTCGCCGGCTGCCAGCGTCACATCGTAAAGCTTCGGGCTTTCCGGCGTCCAGCGCATCAGTGCCCGTGGGGCCGTGGCGGTTGCGCGCCAGTTGCCTTTCGCGTCGGTGCGACCCTTCAGGTCGAAGGGCAGCCCGGCAACCTTTAGATGCACCGGCTGGTTCGCCGCCGCAGGCCCATCCAGATGCGCATCAACCGCGATCTTGCCTTCGCGTGTCAATCGCACCCAGGCGCTGTCGACATATGTATCGCTGGTGTGGACAAGCTTCACGTCGCGCGTGACGCCGCCATAGTTCTCCCAGTCGGTGACGGGCGGCGGAACCGTTGCAGCGGTCGCGGCGGAGTCGACACCAATGGTGATCTGATTGTCGCCATCGCGCAGCAGCTTGGTTACGTCGAAGGCAAACGGCGTAAAGCCGCCTTCGTGCCGCCCCACCGGCTGGCCATTGACGAAGACTACGGTGGCGTAGTTCGATGCCCCGAAGCGCAGGAAGTAGCGCCCCTTGCGCCCAGCCGGGCTTTCGAAGTGGCGGCGATACCACACCAGCCCCTGATAGTGCCGCATCTCGGGCGAGGCAGCCAGCCACGACCCCGGCAGCTTGACCTTGCGGTCATGGTCAAGATCGAACTCGAACAGCTCGCGGTTGTCCTGCGCCAGCGTCTTGCGGACATCGATGTCGAGCCAGCGCTGCTCGGTCCGGTTGGGCGCTTCGCCATGGAAGCCGGCAATTCCCGATCGGTAGGGATCGATCGACCAGTTCCATTCGCCCGAAAGGTCGATGCCATCGCGCATGTCGGCTGAAACGAGCAACGGTGCGGTGTCGACCGTGGCAAGCGGCAGAGTGGTGAACACGGAGTCGGCGGCGACGGCTTGTGTCGCAAACGTAAACATGCCCGCCAGAAGCAGGCCAAGAAATGCTCGATCAAACCGTGCCACTCGCATGCTCTCTCCTGCAACGATTGAAGGCGTGTGTTCACGGCCGGGCCTGCTCTTGCAGTGCGTCTCCGGCCTATCTGGTTAAAGAAAAATGGCCGGACGCTCATCGCGCCCGGCCAATACGTGATCAGAAGTTCAGGCTGGCCCGAACCCCGCCGTAGCGGCGGAAATCACGAGGGAGAATTGCTGCCGTGGCGATGTTGCTGCCGCCGCCCCAGACGCCGGAATTGTTGATCAGCGTCGGGTAGTACTGCACGTCGAACAGGTTGTTGACGAACGCCGCCACTTCCCACTTCCGGCTCTCGTCACGCGCGCCGACCGAAAGGTTCACGATCGTGAACTCCTTCTGGAAGGTCTGCGGATCGCGAGCCACGTAGAACACGCTGCCAGTGTACTGCACGTTCGCCTGGATCAGGCCGCGGATGTTCTCGGTCAGCGAAGGCGTCACTTCGCCCGTCACGTTGAACTTCAGCCTCGGCGCCTGCACGGCGCGCTCGCCGGTCAGGTTCTGGAAGGCCGGAGTCTTCGTACGGTCGCAACCCTGCGCTGCCGACTGGTTCGGGAAGCACGGCGACGACGGGAAGCTGAGATACTTGGCGTCGAGAACCGCGATCGACGTGTTGAGGTTGAACAGGTCGCTCGGACGGAAGCCTGCATCGATTTCCACGCCCTTCGTGCCCAGCTTGCCGACGTTGGTCAGGCGGAAGTTGGTGGTCAGGTCGGGCAACACTTCCACAGCCTGCGCCTGCAGGTTCTTGTAGGTCGTGTCGAAGTAGGTGATGTTGAAGGTAACCTTGCGATCGAAGAGCTGGGTGCGCAGGCCAAATTCGATGTCGCGCGAAGTTTCCGGCTTGATCGGACCGGCGTTGGCACGGTTGGCGTTGAAGCCAGTGGTCAGGTCGTAGGTCTGCCCCTTGTAACCGGTCGAATAGGTCACGAAGGCGCTGATCGTCGGCGTGAACTCGTAGCGCAGGCTGGCGCGATACGTCGCAGCAGTATCCTGTGCATTGCCCGCAAACTGGGCGTTGCCGTTCTGGATATCCTTGAAGGTATAGCCGATGCGCTCGTTCTGGATGCGCGCGCCGCCGGTGAACGTTGCGTTCGGCATGAACTGCCAGTCAGCCTGCACGAACGCCGCGATCTGGCTGGACTTCGAAGTGGCAAACCAGTTTGCCAGCGAAAATGCCGGGCCACGATAGAACGGACGCTCGAAGTCGACATTGGCGTAGTAGGCGCCGAGCGTGTAACGGAACGGCTTGGAACCGTCCGAAAGCAGGCGAAGCTCCTGCGTGAACAGGTTCGAACGGAACGTGCCGGTCTGGATGTTGTTTTCCGACGCGAGGCTCGACGAAGTCTCGTCGGAGTCGAAGTAGTCGTTCAGCTCGAAGCTGTCGTACGAGGTGATCGAAACCAGCGTGTGATCGCCCAGCGTGAACTCGCCACGCAGGTTGCCGCCGCCACCTTCATAATCGGTGCGCGCGTTGTAGTTGTTGCTGACGTTGGTGTTTTCCGGCCCCGGCGTTACACCCGGCATCACGACGGTTGCCGCCTGGCCGGTGCCGCGGAAACGCAGGCCCGGGGTCATGCGGATGTACGGACGGCCAACGGTGGTGTTGCCGGTCATGTAGTTGAGCGAAAGCGTCACGCTCGCATCGGCCGACGGCTCCCACCGCAGCTTGGTGCGGACGCTGCCGGATTCACGGCCATTGACCTTCTTGCCATTGAACAGGTTGCGCGTGTTGCCATCCCACTTGGAATAGGCACCGGACACCACGAATCCGAGCGTATCGCTGATCGGACCCGAAACGCTGAAGTTGGCGCCATATTCGCTGTCGGTGGTGGCCGTGGCGTTGGCGCGGATCTTGAACTCGTCGGTCGGGTTGCGGGTGATCAGATTGATCAGACCGGCCGAAGCGGCCTTGCCATAGAGCGTCGATTGCGGACCACGAAGGACTTCGATGCGCTCGATATCGGGCAGGTCGCTGAAGGCGCGCGCCTGGAACGCCAGCGGCACTTCGTCGACCAGCACGGCAACGCTCGGCTCCACGCCGATGCCGAAGGCGAAGGTGCCGACGCCGCGCAGCGAGACGTTGGCGTTGACAGGATGCTCGGCCGGACGAATGGTCAGCGAGGGCGAGATCTTGCCAAGGTCGCCGAAGTCGCGAACGCCAGCAGCAGCCAGCTGCGTCGGCCCGACAACCGACACGGCCAGCGGCACGTTCTGCACGTTTTCCGCACGCTTTTGCGCAGTGACGATGATTTCGCCGGTATCGGCAGGAGCCGCATCTTCAGCGGCCGTCTGCGCAGATGCCGATTGCGCCCCGAAGGCGATCGCCAACGCGATTGCACTGACACCAAGCGAATTACGGAAGCACTTCATGAAAACCCCTCCTCCTGCGCGGACTGTTATCCGCATAAGACAGGGTCTCTTACCAAATGGCCTAGCCAGATGCAAGACTGGTTTTACAGATATGACAAGACATTGGTAAGATGCCTCTCCAGAGTTACAAATCCGGAGCTTTTGTTGCTGGAATGCAAGCAACCGCTGGCGATTCTGGCTTCAAACTGGTTGCAATCTTTCCTATTGGTCTGACCAGAATCCTATCCACCTGGCGGTCATGCAAGTGTTGCACGCCGGATTGCAGCACGCCATTCGCTCGTCAGCCGGGCGCGTTGGTCGCGTGCCATCGTCGGCTCAAATCGCGTCAGGCCTTCGACAGCGGCTGATCCGTCAAGCGCGTCGGGCCAGCCACCGCAATGATGCCCCGCAAGCATGGCCGCACCCAGTGCCGTCGTCTCCAGGTTCGCCGGCCGCTCCACGGTGATGTCCAGCATGTCGGCCAGGAACTGGCACAACCAGTCATTGGCCGCCATCCCGCCATCAACGCGAAGCGAGGAAAGCGCCCCCGCCCCTTCTTCGACCCCGTCATCCGCCATCGCGGCAACCAGATCTGCGGTCTGGTAGGCCACGGATTCCAGTGCCGCGCGAGCAATGTGCGCGGCGCTGGAATCGAACGTCAGCCCTGCCAGCATGCCCCGCGCCTCGGTGCACCAATGCGGCGCGCCGAGCCCGACAAAGGCCGGCACCATGTAGACGCCGCCATTGTCGGGCAGGCGCGCTGCCATCTCCTGGGTCTGCTTTGCCGCCACGATGATCCCCAGCCCATCGCGCAGCCACTTGATGGCAGCGCCGGCCACGAACAGCGAACCTTCGACCGCGTAGTGCGTCTTGCCATCGATGCGATAGGCAATCGTGCTGAGCAGGCGGCTGCGCGAACGCGCCACGGTGGTGCCGGTGTTGAGCAGCATGAAGCCGCCCGTGCCATAGGTGATCTTGGCCTGCCCCTGCGCAAGGCATGACTGCCCGACCAGCGCCGCCTGCTGGTCGCCCGCCACGCCGCAAATGGGGATATTGCCGCCGAGCAGGGTGGTCGTGCCAAAGTCGTCCGCGCTGGCGCACACTTCCGGCAACAGCGCGGCAGGCACGCGGAACAGCCTGAGCAATTCCGGGCACCAGCGCTGCGAGACGATATCGAACAGCAAGGTGCGGCTGGCGTTGGTCACGTCGGTCTTGTGGCTACGCCCTTCCGTCAGTCGCCACAGCAGGAACGTGTCGATGGTCCCTGCCGCCAGTTCACCCCGCTCGGCCCGTTCCCGGGCGCCGGGGATGTTGTCGAGCAGCCAGGCGATCTTGGTCGCCGAAAAGTAGGGGTCCAGCAGCAGACCGGTCTTCTCGTGCACGAAAGGCTGATGCCCCTGCGCCTGAAGCCCGGCGCAGATGTCCGCCGTGCGCCGATCCTGCCAGACGATGGCGTTATGGAGCGCTTCCCCCGTGGCGCGGTCCCACAGCACCACGGTCTCGCGCTGGTTGGTGATGCCGATCGCGGCGATACCCTCTGGCCCCACCCCAGCCTTGGCCAAGGCCTCGCGCGAGGTTTGCAGGGTATCGCGCCAGATTTCCTCCGGATCATGCTCCACCCAGCCATCGGCCGGATAGTGCTGCGCAAACTCGCGCTGGGCACTTGCCACCACCTGCCGCCCGCCATCGAAAATCAGCGCGCGCGTCGAAGTCGTGCCCTGGTCGATCGCCAGTACGAGGTCACCCATTCCCATCACTCCCAAATTTTTTCAGGCAGAAATCTGTCAAGCGTTGGCCTTGAACCAGAACGCCAGCTTCTCCGCCATATCAGGCGCCGCCGTGAGACCCAGCTTGCTGCGCCGCCATAGCACGTCCTCGGCGCTGCGCGCCCATTCGTACGCCTGCAGATACCGCACTTCGGCCTCGGTCAAACCCCCGCCGAAATCACTGCCGAGGTCCTGCCATCCTTGCGCTTCCCCAAGGATCATCGCGATCCGCGTGCCATAGGCATGGGCCATGCGCTCCATGGTCTGCGCCGGCACAAACGGCCAGCGCTCGCGCGCCAGCTTCAGGAATGCGGCAAAGCCGCCCGTCCCCAGATCGCCGCCGGGAAGCGGCACGGTATCGGTCCACGCCTTTCCCGATCCTGCCATCCACGGCCTGAGATCATCGAGCGCATGTTCGGCAAGGCGGCGATAGGTGGTCAGCTTGCCGCCGAACACGCTCAACACCTGCGGGCCCTCCGCACGTCCCAGCTTCAGCACGTAATCGCGCGTCACCGCCTTGGCGTCCTCCTGCCCGTCATCGAACAGCGGGCGCACGCCCGAATAGGTCCACACCACATCGGCAGGCGCGATCTGCCGTTCGAAATACCGGTTCGACGCCGCGCAGAGATAGGCGATCTCTTCCGCACTGATCTTCGGCCGCGCCCGCTCCTCCTCGCCCACGGCAACGTCGGTCGTGCCCACCAGAGTGAACTCGCCTTCGTAGGGAATCGTGAAGACGATCCGACCGTCGTCCTGCTGCAGGATGAAGGCGTGATCGCCGGGATAGATCCGGGGCACGACGATATGGCTGCCCTTGACCAGCTTGATCGCGCCATCGCGCTGCGCCCCGGAAAGCGAACCCAGCATGCTCGCCACCCATGGCCCGGCGGCGTTGACGATTGTGCGTGCCCGCACCGTGCACGGCGCAGCGATGGCCGGCGCGGGAGCATCGGCGTTCGGCTCCAGCGTCACCGCCCATGCATCGCCCTGCTGCTCGGCCCCGGACACTGCCGTTCCGGTCAGGATCGTCGCGCCGCGCTGCGCAGCGTCAATCGCATTGAGCACCACGAGCCGCGCATCGTCGACCCAGGCATCGGAATAGACAAAGCCCTTGGACAGCCCCGGCTTCAGTCCCTTGCCCCAGTTCGGATCGCGCAGGTTCACCCCGTGTGATTTGGGCAGGCTGTGCCGCCCGGCGATATGATCGTAGAGAAACAGGCCGATCCGGATCATCCAGCCCGGACGCCCGCCTTCGGGCTGCGGCAGAACGAAGCGCAGCGGCCAGCTGATCTGCGGCGCGATCCTGATCAGCCGCTCGCGCTCCTGCAGCGATTCGCGCACAAGGCGGAACTCGTAGTATTCGAGATAGCGCAAGCCGCCGTGGATCAGCTTGGTACTGGCCGACGAGGTGTGCGATGCCAGATCGTCGCGCTCCACCAGCAGCACGCGCAGGCCGCGGCCCGTGGCATCGCGGGCAATGCCCACGCCGTTGATGCCGCCGCCGATGACCAGCAGATCAAAGATCTGGTTCGGGTCAAACGCGGGGTAAGACACTGTCATTAAAAGCCTCCGGACTGCCATTCCGCCCAAGCCCGCGTCAGGAAAGCAACGCTCCGGGCGCGGTAGAGCGTTCCAGTCATCGCAGGGGCCTTATTTTGGGAACTTTCTGGTATTACCAATTCAGGGAACTTGACAGACCGAAACTGGTCCGTCAATCGGTAATACCACAATCCGCCTGTCCTTAGCGAGTGCAACTCCCATGAAAATCACTGCCGCCCGCGTCATCGTCACCTGCCCGGGTCGCAACTTCGTGACGCTGAAGATCGAGACCGACCAGGGCGTCTACGGCATCGGCGATGGTACCTTGAACGGGCGCGAGCTTTCGGTCGTCGCCTATCTGGAAGAGCACGTCATTCCCTGCCTGATCGGCATGGACCCGCGCCGCATCGAGGACATCTGGCAGTATCTCTATCGCGGGGCCTACTGGCGCCGGGGACCTGTGACGATGCGCGCGATCGCCGCGGTCGACATGGCGCTGTGGGACATCAAGGGCAAGATGGCCGGCATGCCGGTCTACCAGTTGCTCGGCGGGCGCAGCCGTGACGGAATCATGGTCTATGGCCATGCCAATGGCTCGGACATTGCCGAGACGGTCGAGGCGGTCGGCCACTACATCGACATGGGCTACAAGGCGATCCGCGCCCAGACCGGCGTGCCCGGCATCAAGGATGCCTATGGCGTGGGCCGCGGCAAGCTCTACTACGAACCGGCCGATGCCGCGCTGCCCTCGGTCACCGGCTGGGATACGCGCAAGGCGCTGAACTATGTGCCCAAGATGTTCGAGGAACTGCGCAAGACCTACGGCTTCGACCATCACCTGCTCCATGATGGCCACCACCGCTATACCCCGCAGGAAGCGGCCAACCTTGGCAAGATGCTCGAACCCTACCAGCTGTTCTGGCTGGAGGACTGCACCCCGGCCGAGAACCAGGAAGCCTTCAAGCTGGTGCGCCAGCACACCGTCACCCCGCTGGCCGTGGGCGAGATCTTCAACACCATCTGGGATGCCAAGGATCTCATCCAGAACCAGCTGATCGACTATATCCGCGCGACCGTGGTCGGTGCTGGCGGCCTTACCCACCTGCGCCGCATTGCCGATCTTGCCAGCCTCTACCAGATCCGCACCGGCTGCCACGGCGCCACCGACCTCTCGCCCGTCACCATGGGCTGCGCGCTGCACTTCGATACCTGGGTCCCCAACTTCGGCATCCAGGAATACATGCGCCACACCCCCGAAACCGACGAAGTCTTCCCCCACGACTACCACTTCGACAAGGGCGAACTCTTCGTCGGCGACACCCCCGGACACGGCGTCGACATCGACGAAAAACTCGCCGCCAAATACCCCTACAAACCAGCCTACCTCCCCGTCGCACGGCTCGAGGATGGCACCATGTGGAACTGGTGAGACAACAACCAAAACTGGTGAGGATACGATGAAAAAGGCATTTCTTGCGGCGACCGCCCTGGTTGCCCTGACCGGCGCGACGCCTGCCCCTGCCCCTCGCTCCAGCTCGCAAAGCTGGCAAAGGTCGGCACGACAAGCGATCGCTACCAGTCCTACAATATCGAGATGGTCGAGATCACCGGCGGCCGCTTCTGGGCGCCCTATGGTGGCCCGGCGGACGAACGCTACCGCCAGCGCCCGCCAATCGACCTGACTGACCCCAAGCTGGTCGCGCTGGCCAAGGCGCTCGGCCCCAGTCTCGTGCGCGTGAGCGGCACCTGGGCCAACAACACCTACCTCGAAGCCGAAGGCGAACACCTCTCCGCCCCGCCCGCCGGGTTCGTGCAGGTGCTGACGCGCGACCAGTGGAAGAACGTGGTTGCCTTCTCGAAGGCGGTCGATGCGCCCATCGTCACCAGCTTCGCCGTCAGCAACGGCACGCGCGATGCCAATGGCGTGTGGAAGCCGGCGCAGGCACAGCGCCTGGTCGATCTGACGCGCGAGGCCGGCGGCTCGCTCTACGCTGCCGAATTCTTCAACGAAGCCAACATGCCCAGCGCCGCGCCGCAGATGCCCAAGGGCTATACCGCCGCCAACTATGGCGCGGAATTCCGCCTCTTCCGTGATTGGGCGCGCAAGGCCGTGCCCGGCATGAAGATCCTCGGCGTCGGTGGCGTGGGCGAGGCGGGCCTGCTCAAGGACGTGCCCGTGCCTGCCGAAATGGGCGCACATGTCAGCAGCGAAGACATGATGAAGGCCAACCCGAACAGCGTCGATGGCGTGTCCTACCACTTCTACGGCAGCGTCTCGCAGCGCTGTGCAGGCCTCGGCATCGGCACCGCGCAAAAGCAGGACGCGCTCACCGCAAGCTGGCTCGACATGACCGTGCGTGACTACCGCTACTATGCCGCTCTGCGTGACAGGTTCGAACCCGGCAAGCCGATGTGGAACACCGAAACCGCGCAGGCTGCCTGCGGTGGCAGCCCCTGGGCCTCGACCTTCCTCGACACCTTCCGCTACCTCAACCAGAACGCCGCGCTGGCGCAGCAAGGGTTGCAGGTGGTGATGCACAATACGCTCGCCGCCAGCGACTATGCCCTGATCGATCGCGATACCCTGACCCCGCGCCCGAACTACTGGGCCGCTGTGCTGTGGAAGCGCACGATGGGCAGCACCGTGCTCGCCTCCCCCGCCTCGCCCTCGCCCGCGCTGCGGCTCTATGCCCACTGCCTGCCCGGCAAGCCCGGCGGCGTCACCGTCATGGCGCTCAACACCGGCGAGGCCGCGCAAGGCATCAACCTCGGCGGCAAGGGCATGGGCTGGACAATGACCGGCCAACCGCTCGACACCCGCAGCGTGCTCATCAATGGCAAGGCCCCGGCCCTCTCGCCGGACCTCAAGCTGACTGGCCTCGATGGCGTCGCCGTCAGCGGCAAGGTCACGATCCCGGGCCAGTCCATCGCCTTCTACGCCCTGCCCGGCGCCGCCAACCCGGCCTGCCGCTGATGCGCGCGGTCCTTGTCGGGGAGGCGATGCTGGAGCTGTCGCAGGAAGGCAGCCTCTGGCGGCTCGCCTATGGCGGCGACACATTGAATACGGCAATCCACCTCGCGCGCAGCGGGGTGGAGACCGCCTATCTCTCCGCGCTCGGCACCGATCCGTTCAGCGAGGACTTGCGCACGCGCTGGGCGGCCGAAGGCCTCGACACGTCGCTGGTGCTCGACAACCCCTCCCGCAACCCCGGCCTCTACGCAATCACCTGCGACGACATGGGCGAGCGCAGCTTCACCTACTGGCGCGGTGAAAGCGCCGCGCGGGCGCTGTTCGATTGCCCCGGCATCGAAACCGCGCTGGCCCAGGCCGAGAGCGCAGATCTGCTCGCCTTCTCGCTGATCTCGCTGGCCATCCTGCCCCAAAGCGGCAGGCAGGGGCTGCTCACCCTCGCCCGCAAGGTCCGCGCCAATGGCGGGCTCGTCGCCTTCGACGGCAACTATCGCCCGCGACTCTGGCCAGATCAGGCAACGGCCCGCGCCGCGCGCGATGCCGCCATCGCCGTTGCCAGCATCGGCCTGCCCACGCTCGAGGACGAAACCATGCTTTCGGGCGAGACCGATGCAGAAGCCGTCGCCGCCCACTGGCAAGGCCTTGGCTGCAGTGAAACCATCGTCAAGCTCGGCCCCGAAGGCTGTCGCCTGCCAGACGGCGAGATCGTCCCCCCGCCGAAGTCTTGCGCCCGGTGGACACCAGCGGCGCCGGCGACGCCTTCAACGCAGGTTACCTCAGCGCGCGCCTGCGCGGCGAAGCGTCAGCACAGGCCGCAATCGCGGGCCACGCTCTGGCCGGCTGGACCATCATGCGCCGGGGCGCAATACCGCCGCGGGATTCCGACGGAGGGTGAACACGCCCGCCTCGGGGTGCACGTCAGCTATCTGTCCCATTTTGCTGAGAGCAGACCGTCAGGATACGACGCCATTGTAGTCGTTCGACCTGCCTGCCAAACTCGGATGGGTGAACAGTTTCCCGAATAGCGACACGAGAGAGAATAGGTGATCTGGCTAATAGGTCTGACAGGAGCCATGCTAGTCGCTTGGGCAGGTTATCAGTTCATCAGATTACTGCGTTGCGGCGAGATCAGCGCCATGCACTATCTGCGCCTAGACGCGACCATCGATGACCCACCTGCCTGGTTGTGGTTGATTGCGCTTGTAAACGGTGCCTACGGTGTCCTGGGGCTGGTCATGATGGCTGATGCGCTTAGTTCGTGACTACAGAACCGCTGGGCCGATGATGTCCGTTTTCCACCCCATCCCAGCCATTCACTGCCCTCCCGGCGATCCACAATAGCGGTCGTCCCGTCAGTGCGGAAATCTCGCCAAGCCGCCTAGGATTTCGCCCTCAGCAGGCTCCACAGCACCACCGCCGCCAGCAGGTCCAGCCCCGCCAGCGCGACGAACAGCGGATTGTAGCCGAACACATCCGCGCTCTGGCCGATCAGCAGCGTGAACAGCATGCCGCCGATCCACGCCGAGGTCCCGGCCATGCCGCTTGCCGTGCCCACGGTGCGGCTGTCGAACACATCGGCGCACAGGGTAATCAGCGCGCCGTTGAGCAACTGGTGGGCAAAGCCGCCGATGCAGAACAGCGCAATCGCCATCTCGGGCGAGGCGGCAAGGCCGATGCAGGCAGGCCCGACCATGCACAGCGCGCCCATCGTCATCGTGATCTTGCGCGATGACAGCATCGAGGAACCGCGCTTCATCAGCCAAGGCGGCAGCAACCCTGCGGCCAGACTGCCGAAGTCTGCCGCCAGAAACGGCAACCACGCCCACAGCGCGATAGACTTGAGGTCCAGCTTCCACACTGCGACGAGATAAAGCGGGATGAAGAAGTTGAACGTCTGCCAGGCAGGTTCTGCAAGGAATCGCGGCACCGCAATCGCCCAGAACGAACGGCTGCGCAGCACCTGCCCCTTGGTCGCAGGCTTGGTCGCATCGGGCTGGTTCATCGCCACGATCGCGTCACGCTCTGCCTGCGGAAGACGCGGGTGCTCGGCCGGATCGCGATAGGCGACCCACCACATCCCCGCCCAGACGAGGCTGAGCGCGCCCGTGACCAGAAACGCCGCCTGCCAGTTCCACGCCAGGATGCAGAACGCCACCAGCGGCGGCGCGATCATGTTGCCAACGCTCGTGCCCATCTGGAACAGGCTGGTGGCCAGCGGCTTTTCCTTCGCCGGAAACCACTGCGCCACCGTCTTCGTGCCCGCCGGAATCGCCGCTGCCTCGCTCGCGCCAAGCAGCGAGCGGAAGAAGGCAAGGCTCATCCAACCCGTGGCAAAAGCGTGCGCCATGTTGCTCAGCGCCCAGCCGACGGCAAAGAGCAAGAACCCCAGCCGCGTGCCCAGCGCATCGAGCACCGCGCCCGCCACCGTCTGCATCACCGTGTAGCTCGCCTGGAACGCCAGCACGACCCAGCTGTATTGCTCGGTCGTCATCGCAAACTCGGTCTTGAGCGTGGGCGCCGCCACCGACAGCGTCGAGCGCGCAAGGTAGTTGAGGATCGTGCCGAGCGTGATCAGCGCGATGATCCACCAGCGCAGCGGAAGTTTCCTGAGCATCGTTCCCGTCCGTTGCCTGAAGGTCAGCGCAGCCGCTCGATCTCGATCATCGAGACTCGCGCATCGCTGGTGCCACTGACGAAATCGAGCGCCAGTTCGCCCTTGGCCTTTATCGTGAACACCTTGGCCTCGGCCACCGCCCCGCTCGCCGGTATTGCGGGCTGGAACTTGCGCAGCAGCGCTTTCTTTCCGCTCTTCACGTCAAACGTGCCAGCCTTCTGCGCAGCGTCGGTCGCGAACCACAGCGTCACCTTGTAGCGCCCATCGGCCAAAGGCACGCGGTAGGAGAACGTGCCGGTGCGATAAGTCGCCAAAGCGCCCCGGTCGTTCGTGCCAGCAATGGCAGTCGGCACGGCAGGCTTGCCGTAGTCCGCCGGCTTGTCGAGCGAGGCGGCGGTGCCACCTTCGAACCAGTTGTCCGATCCCAGCACGCGGCCTTCGCTCTTGGCTGCCAGCAGCGCTCCAGCGTCAATCACGAACTTGCGCGCCGTCTCGGCCGCCAGCGTCCAGCTTGCGCTGTCCTCCACCGTTCCGCCGGCATGAACACCCCGCGCCACCAGCGCATTGCTGCCCTCGTCCAGCCGGACGCCCGTCCACACGCAGGCCTTCTGCGGGCAGTCCTGCTTCACCCCAAGCGAGCGGCCATTGAGCAGCAGTTCGGTGCTCGCGGTGTTGCTGTAGATCTTCACATCCGCCACCGGATAGGCGCGGTTTACATAGCGCTTGGACGTGATGTGAACCATCGGCTCGGAGTTCCAGTTCGCCTTGTAGAACCAGAAGGCGTCCTTGCGGGTCTTGTGGTCGTAGGCGATCAGGCCCTTGGTATTGATGTCCTGCGCATCGCCTTCGGTGCGCACGGTCGTGGCAAAGTCGAACGAGTTCCACAGCCACGCAGCGTAAAGCCAGGGCCGCGCATCGAGCTGCGCCAGCGCGGTTTCGTGGATATAGCTCTCATATTCCTCGGGCTGCGCCGCACCGCGTGAATCCGCCGGGCCGCCCAGCACGTTGTCAGTGTGCATGGTCAAGGCACCACCTGCGCCATACTCCGTCACCGCCAGCGGCTGCTGCGGCCGCTTTGCACGCAGGCCATCAAGATGCGGGCCGAGATCACCGGCCTTGCCGAAGTACCAGCCGAAATAGCGGTTGGCCCCGCCAAGATCGGCGGCAACCGCCGTGGTGGGGATTTCCACGTCGTTGCCAAAGGCCCGCGCCTCGCAGCACGTGGCCAAAGATGTAGGCCGCGAAGGGTCGAGCGCCTTGGCCGTCTTCTGCAACTCGTTCAGCAGCGGCAGAGGATCGACCTCGCGCCCGTCAGCGCCGCCAAACAGGAAGGCCGGCAGCGAATTGCCGAAGTCCACCTCGTTGGCGATGCTCCAGATCGCCGAGGCGGCATGGTTCTGGTTCTGCCGCACCAGTTCGGTCAGCTGCGACTTCGCATTGGCAACCAGCGCCGGATCTGGCACCTTGCTGCCAGCCAGAGTCCACACTGAAACCAGCGGAATCTCGTCCCACACCACCATCCCGGCGCGGTCGGCCAGATCGTGCACGTCCTGTCCGTGCTGATAATGCGTCAGGCGGATCGTGTTCGCGCCCATGTCGCGCAAGGTGGCGATGTCCTCCGCCACGTCCTCGCGGCTGATCGCCCAGCCCTTGCCGTCACGGTCCTGGTGATAGCCCACGCCGCGCAGGCGATAGGGCTGGCCGTTGAGCAGGAAGCCGCGGTCAGGATCGAACGCCATCGAGCGCAAGCCATAGGCCTGCCGCACTTCGTCAGAGACGGCCCCGTCCGCCTGCACCACCTGCGTGACCAGATCGTAAAGATAGGGATCGGCAGTGCCGTGCCACAGGTGCGGATTGGTCAGGGCAAGCCGCGCCGAAAACTCGCCGGTCTTGCCTGCTGCAACCATCGCTGGAACGACTGCAGAGGCCGCCTCACGCCCCTCGCGATCAACCAGGCTGACCTTCACGCTGGCCTTGGCAGACTTCGCGGCATCGTTGGCCACGCGGACCACCAGATCGACCTGCGCCTGATCCTTGTCAGCCCTTACCGTCGTCGCGCGCACGCCCGGCCCGCCTGCATCGGCGAGGTCGATATGCAACGGCGCAGTCGTCACCAGCCGCACCGGCCGGTACAGCCCGCCATGCACGAAGAAGTCGCCCGAAAGCGGCAGGACATCAGCGGTGGAGCCGCCAGCCTTGGGCTGCGCATTGTCCACGCGCACGACCAGCACGTTATCGCCATCAGCCTTCATCGCCGCCGTGGCATCGAACCGAAAGCGCGAGAATCCGCCGCGATGTTCGCCCAGATAAACACCGTTGAGCCAGACCTTGGCCACGCGGCTCGCCGCATCGAACTCCAGCCAATGCCGCTTGCCCTTGGCTCCGGCTGGCGTGGCGAAATGCAGGCGATACCAGCCGATGCCCAGCCGCTTGTCCACGTTCGCCGCGGTGTTGGTGCCGCCCAGGTCATGCTTGTAATATCCAACCCGGTTCCAGCTGTGCGGCACCGAAACCTGCGCCCAGGTCGCATCGGCAAACTCCGGTGCAACAGCCCCTTGCGCATCCTCGGCCGTGAACCGCCAGCCGGCATCCAGCACCGTCACGTCGCGCGCTTCCTGCGCAAGGGCCGGCGCGGTTGCAGCCATGATCAGACACGCGACGGAGGCCCTGAGGCCTGCTTTGGCACGAACTGCCGGGAATTCTCGCATCGGTTCTCTCCGGGTATCCATTCTGGTTGGTCGAAACTATCGAGGGCTGGCGGCGTGGAACGCCTTGAAGAAGGCAAGCCTGTGCGGATCGGGCCAGTCCTGCTGCGCCGCCGTTTCGGCAAATTCTACCAGACGCGGCCGATCGGCAGCAAAGCGCGGCCAGGAAACGCCGCTTGTCTCGGGCTTGCCGGTGCGGGCAAATGCCAGGAGCGTCTGCATCATCGCGTGGCTCATCGCGCGATCCTGCGGGGTCCAGGCGCGCGTCGGGCGATAGCGGTCGAACGCATCGAGCGTGCCCAGCCAGAACGGCACCTCTGAGGTGTGATAGGCCCCCGCCCTTGCCGGATCGAGATCGGCAAACCGCACCCCCGCGACATAGTGATGTGGCCGTGAAAACTGGTAGGCATATGCGGGCGCCGTTCCATGCGCCGCCTGCAGGCTGGCCCATTCGAACATCCCCAACACCATCGTCTCGTCGCGATCGGCCATGCGTGCCTGCTCCTGCGCCTGACCGTCGTTGCTGGCGGGATAGAGCGCAAGGAAGCGATCGGCCTGCACACCAAAGCGCTCGCGAGCCTTGGCCCTGTAGTCCTCCAGTGACGTCACCGGCCCCATCCCGCCCAGCGCCTCGTCACGGGTGAAGCCCAGAAGCAGCGGCACATCGCTCTGCCGCCGCGCGGCGAACAGCGCCGGTATGGCATCGGGCAGGACATGGCCGTCAATGGCCGGCCCCGTACTCGGCCCGCCCGGCACGCGCGGCACGACCAGCCGGTCGGCCGGCATGGCCCGCAGCTCGGCAAGGTTGCTCGCCTTCCACGCCGCCATCAGCCTTGTCCCGGCGTCCTCGGCCTCTGACCGCGATGGCAGCTTGATCGGCCCTGCAATCATCGCCCCGCTCATGCCCACGGCCTTGTGGAACAGGCCCTTGGCAAGCGGGCTTACCTGCAAGGCCAGCACCGACATCGAACCGGCCGACTGCCCGACAATGGTCACATTGTCAGGATCGCCACCGAAGCGCGCGATGTTGTCCCGGACCCAGCGCAGCGCGGCAATCTGATCCAGCAGCCCGTAGTTGCCTGAAGCGCCATCGCCGGATTCGGCGCGCAATTCGGGCGTTGCCAGAAAGCCCAGCGGCCCGACGCGATAGTTGAGGTTGACGATGACCGCCCCCTCGCGCGCCAGCGCTTCGCCGCCGTAGATGCCGACACTGCCCGAACCGACATAGAAGGCGCCGCCGTGAATGTAGACGATCACCGGAGCCTTGCGCAAAGCAGGGCGCGTCCAGACGTTGAGATAGAGGCAGTCTTCCGAAATCGCTTCAGCGCCGGAATACTGGTTTGCCAAGCTGCTGCGCATCGGCTGCACGCACAGCGGCGAAAAGCGGTCAGCGTTGCGCACGCCCTGCCACGCGTCGACGGGTTGCGGCGCCCGCCAGCGCAATTCTCGCACCGGAGGCTTGGCATAAGGGATGCCGAGATAGGCCTGGACGCCGTCGCGCTGCGCAATGCCCCGCACCAGCCCGGCCGCCGTCTTCACGGTCCTGGCGACGCCCGCGTGATCAGCGCTGCGAGCGAAAGACGGCGCAGCCAGCAGTATCGTGGCAGAAGCCAGCGCAATGGCTGCCAGCCTCGTTGCGGTCGTCTTCAAGGCCACGCACCCTCCTTTTTCGCCCGACGATTGCCGGATGATGGGCCAGTTGCTTCCAATGATACCTGCAGCCAAGCGGTCTGCGCGGTTGCGGGATTGTCCTGATCGGCACCTTGCGCTGGTAACCACAATTTGGCCTGACCACAATTGGTTTTGCACGGATTCAAGTGTCAGGCAATCCTCCAAACCGCCTTTCTCACTAAAATTTGAAGCAAAAACAAAGTGTAACCCACACCCTTCGCGGCGGTGCCAGATGGCCCATATACATGCCCAAACCTTCGTCATACGCGAAATCTATCATTATTATCCAAACTTTTCATGATCAAAGGCCGGATAATTTGTGTGATGGATACTTGTGTGGTTGAACATTCTGTGAGATTGGCCAGTCCAACTTGAGACAGAAGGGAGGATCAATATGTTCCGCAAAGCTTATCTTGGAGCCAGCATCTCGCTGCTCGCCATCACATCCGCAGCCCAGGCGCAGGAAGCCCCGAAGGCGGTCTCGAAGAAATCGTCGTCACCGCGCAGAAGCGCGAGCAGAACCTGCAGCAGGTCCCTGTTTCGGTTACGGCGCTTTCGGCCGAAGCGATTGCCAACAAGGGCATCACCCAGTTCGAAAACCTTGCGCAGGTCGCACCTGGTCTTACCATTACCCAGGGCACGCAGCGCACCGGTAACAGCATCAACCTGCGCGGCATCGGCACCTCGGTGTTCAGCATCGGTGTTGAGCCCGCCGTCTCGGTCGTCGTCGATGACGTTCCGATCCTGAACCAGGGCCAGGCCTTCAGCACCCTGACCGACATCGAGCGCATCGAAGTGCTGCGCGGCCCCCAGGGCACGCTGTTCGGCAAGAATGCCTCGGCCGGTGTCGTCAACATTGTCACCCGCGCTCCAACCGAGACTTTCTCGGGACGCATCGCCGCATCGGCCACCACGGACGAGGAATACCGGGTCGAAGCCGGTATCTCCGGCCCGCTGGGTGAGAACGTCGGCTTCCGCATCAACGGCTTCTACAGCGACTTCCGCGGTTACGTGAAGAACCTCGCCACCGGCAACTATCTCGGTGCCGACGAAAGCTGGGGCATCCGCGGCAAGCTTGTTGCCGACCTGTCCGACAGCGTGAAGGTCACGATCTCGGCAGAGCATTCGGAGACCGACGGCAATTCGACGCCGCGCACCGTGCTCAGCTTCGCTCCCGGCGCGACTGTTTTCGGTGCATCGCTTGCCACCAACCTCGGCACGATCAAGGCTGGCCCTGGCAACTACCTGCTCAACCAGAACTACGACGGAATCGCCAAGGGCGAGTCGACCAATGTCAGCGGTCGCATCAGCATCGATCTCGGCAGCGTCGACCTGATCTCGATCACCAGCTACCAGAAGTGGGGCCTCGACACGCAGGACGATGTCGAGCAGCTCAACCTCCCCGTGTTCGGATCGGCAACCGGCCTCGTGCAGTCCAGCCCCTACGACACGAAGAACGTCACGCAGGAACTGCGCCTGGTTTCAACCGCGCCGGGTCCGTTCCAATACATCCTCGGCGCCTTCTTCTCGAACGGCGAGACCGATCGTTCGTTCGATCGCGGCCCGTCCGGCCCGCTTCTTTCCAAGTGGGTATCGAATGCCGGCACCAAGACTTACGCCGCCTTCGCCCAGGGCACCTACGATCTTGCCGCCACCACGCACCTCGATGCCGGCATCCGCTACAACCACGAGAAGATCGACGTCTCGTTCCAGCGTCTGAACGTGCCTGCCACGCAGCCTGCCAACAATGCCATCTGCCTTGCGGTCTGCACGGGCAACGCGAGCGACGATGCCATCACTGGCAAGATCGCCCTGCGTCAGGATGTTGCCGAGCGCGTCATGGTCTACGCTTCGTTCGCCACCGGCTACAAGGGCCAGGGCTACGACGTCTCGTCCGGCTTCACGCCCGCGCGTGCTGCCAACCCGGTGAAGCCGGAAACCTCGCACACCTACGAAATCGGCTTCAAGAGCCGCTTCCTCGACAATCGCGTGCAGTTCAACCTCACCGGCTTCTGGACCGATTACAAGAAATTCCAGTCGCAGTCGGCGGTGGTTCAGCCTGACCAGTCGATCCAGTTCCAGCTCAACAACGTGGGCAAGCTGCGCACCCGCGGTATCGAACTGGAACTGCAGACCAAGCCGACGCGCGAACTGTCGTTCGATCTCGCCGGCACCTGGATGGACGCGATCATCACCGAATATCCGCTGGCAAACTGCAACACCATCCAGACCACCGATCCGATCTGCTTCGACATCGATGGCAGCGGCAGCGGCACCGCTCGCGCGCAGAACCTTGCGGGCAAGCGCCTGCCGAACGCGCCGAAGTTCATGTTCAACGCCTCGGCCATGTACGACATCTTCATGGACTCGATGCCGTTCGATGGCTTCGTCACGCTCGACTATCGTTACCAGAGCCGCGTCAACTTCGACCTGTTCCAGAACCCGCTGTACTTCCAGAAGGCCTATGGCGTGCTCAACGGCAGCATCGGCGTCCGCCAGCGCGACGATCAGTATCGCGTGACGCTGTTCGTCAACAACCTGTTCGACAAGCACTTCGCCTCCAACGTCGGCGGCCTCGTCGGTGGTCAGCCAACGTCGGTGAACCAGGTACTCTCGCGCAACTCGCGCCGTTACTTCGGCATCCGCGCCAACTACAACTTCTAAGCACCAAAAGCAGCGGCCAGGCTCACCCTGAGCCTGGCCGCCTTGCCTTTCACGTCCTGGGGCAGGACAGCGAAACGCCGCCGTCAGACCTGGCTGAAGCCACCGTCCATCACGAACTCGGCGCAAGTGACAAAGCTCGCCGCGTCCGAGCAGAGATAGACCACGCCGCCGCCCATTTCCTCTGGCCGGCCCATGCGGCCGATCGGGTGGTTGGCAACGATGCCCTGCATCGCCACCTCGCGCGAAGGTACCGCGCCCAGCTCTACATAACGGTCCATGATCGAATTGAGCATGCCCGTATCGATCCCGCCCGGATGCACCGAATTGACGCGGATGTTGTAGCCGAGCGCTGCGAATTCAGCGCCAAGGCACTTGCTCAGCATCTTCACCGCCGCCTTGCTGGTGCAATAGGCCGCATTGAACGCCGCCCCGCGCAGGCCGCCGACGCTGGAGAAGTTGACCACCGAAGCCCCGCCGGAACGCGCCTTGCCGCCCTCTTTCAGCAGCGGCAGCAGGATCTGCGTGCCGATGATGATCGAATCCACATTGATCGCGTTGACGCGGTGGAAATCGGCAAGCGGCGTTTCCTCGAACTTCGTCACGATCGAATAGCCGGCGTTGTTCACCAGCGCGTCGAGCCGCCCGTACTTGTCCTGCACCAGCGCCGCCACGGCCTGCCAGTCGGCCTCGCTCGTCACGTCATGCTTGAGATAGTGGTCCGCGCCTTCGATCTGCGCCTCGGCGGCCAGATCGGTGGCGATGACTGTAGCGTTGGCCGCCTTCAGCGCCTTGACCAGCTCGCGCCCGATGCCCCCCGCCGCGCCGGTGACGACGGCGACTACATTGTCCAGTCCGATCATTGTGCGGTCCATCCCCCGTCGATCACCAGCTCTGCGCCGGTCATGTAGCTTGAATCCTCGCTGGCGAGGAAGAACGCGGCGCTCGCCAGCTCGCTCGGCTGCGCCAGACGCCCGATCGGCGTCGCGCCAACCACGCCCGCCACCAGGTCATCCGGCTTTTCGGCAAAGCCCTGATCCACCCAGCGCTGGAACCCAGCCTTGAGCAGCGGCGTCTCGACAAAGCCGGGGTGCAGCGAATTGGCGCGGATCGGCGTCTTCTTCTGGGCGAATTCGATGGCGATGCCCTTGGTGAACAGCCGCACCGCGCCCTTGCTGGCGTTGTAAGCCGAAACCTCGTTCATCCCCACCAGCCCCATGATCGAGCTGACGTTGATGATCGAGGAACCGCCGCGGAAGTCCTTGCCACTCTCCGCCATCAGCGGCACGAAATGCTTGGTGCCAAGGAACACGCCGTCGACGTTGATCGACATGATCCGCCGCCAGCCTTCCATCGAGAGGCTCTCGACCGGCCCGGTCAGATCGATCCCGGCATTGTTGACCAGCACGTGGCACTTGCCGTGGCGCTCTTTCACCAGAGCGACGGCACGCTCCCAGTCCTCTTCCTTGGCCACGTTGGCGCTGATGTAGCTCGCGGCCTGGCCGAGACGGCCCATCACTTCGGTCGCGGTGTCGCTGTCCTCGGCGTCGAGGTCCGACAGCACGACTTCGGCACCCTCGGCCAGAAAGCGCTCGGCGCAGGCAAGGCCGATGCCGCGAAGGCCCCCGATACGAAGGCAACGCGCCCCTTCAGGCGCTGTGCAGCAAGTTCCATGTTGCTCAGACCCCCATCATGCCGGCGGTCGTCGCGCCGTCGATCGCGTATTCCGCGCCGGAGATGAACCCGGCCTCGTCGCTCGAAAGGTAGGCGACCAGCCCCGCCACTTCATTGAGCTGGGCCATGCGCTTCATCGGGGCCATGCCTTCGTACATCGCGCGTGCGGCCGCAGGATCGGGCTGCGCGTTCATGATCTGCTGGATCAGTGGGGTTTCCACCACGCCCGGCAGGATCGCGTTGACGCGGATGGCATAGCCCTTCTGCCCGCAATGCACCGCAGCCGACTTGGCCAGCGCGCAAACCGCCGCCTTGGTCACCGAATAGGTCACGTAATTGCCCAGGGGCCGCGTGGCGTTCATCGAGGAATTGATCACGATCGAGCCTTTCGGCCCATCGGGATTGCGCTTCATGCCCGCAATCGCGTTCTGCACGGTCAGCATCACGCCGGTCTGGTTGATTGCAACCACATTGTTCCAGTCGTCGATCGAAACGTCCTCGATGCTGGCATCGCCGCGCTCGGTCCCGGCGTTGGCGAAGGCGATGTCGAGCCGGCCCTCGGCGGCGATGATCTCGTCAATCAGCGCGGGCCAGCTCGCCGCATCCTGCACGCGGTGCTTGCGGAACACGGCGCCGGTCTGGGCGCAGAGCGCCGCCGCCTCTTCCTCCTTCGATCCGGTGAACCAGACCTTGGCTCCCTCTTGCGCCAGGCGCGCCACCGTGGCCGCGCCGATGCCGGTGGTGCCGCCAGTGATCAGGGCGACTTTCCCTTCAAGCCTCTTGGACAATTGTTCTCTCCCGCAAGAATCTGCGTCAGTTTATAGCGTCAGTGGTTACGCGCAGGCGGCAGCCGTGCAACCTATGCTTTCAGCAAGGTGACGCGCGCGCGCAAGGGCGGCAAAACCGGCAGCATTGACCGGAATAAGGGCAAGGAACGAGAGAATGGCTGACAGCGATCCCAACATGGGTGGCGGCAAGGCACGATGCGAGGCGATCAGCTGGCAGGAACTGCTGGCGCAGGATTCGCGCCCCGCTCCGGCCATGCTCACCGAAGAAAGCTACCAGTATCGCGGCTCGGAACCCTTGGCGGCAGAGCGCTACACCTCGGAAGACTTCGCCCGTCTCGAGCGCGAAAAGATGTGGCCCCACGTCTGGCAGTTCGCCGCGCGCGAGGAGGACATCCCCGAAGCCGGTGACTACACCGTGTTCGAGAACGCCGGCCGCTCATGGCTGATCTCCCGCCAGGAAGACGGCAGCGTCAAGGCGATGCACAACGTCTGCCTCCATCGCGGCCGCAAGCTGCGTGACCAGGACGGCACCGCCGACACCTTCACCTGCCCGTTCCACGGCTTTGCCTGGAACAAGGACGGCAGCTTTGCCGGCATGCCCTGTCCGTGGGACTTCAAGCACCTCTCGGCCGAAAAGATGCACCTGCCCGAGGCCGAAGTCGGTCGTTGGGGCGGCTACATCTTCCTGCGTGAGGAGCCGGGCGGCCCCACGCTCGAGGAATACCTCGCCCCGCTGCCGGAATTCTTCAAGCGCTGGCGGCATGAGGAATGCACCACGGTGATCTGGGTGGCCAAGGAAGTCCCGGCCAACTGGAAGGTCACTGCCGAAGCCTTCATGGAAGCCTGGCACACCGTCGTCACCCACCCGCAGTTGCTGCCCTTCACCGGCGATGCCAACAGCGCCTACTGGACCTATGGCGACAACGTGAACGTCAACCACGTGCCGTTCGGCATCATGTCCCCGCACGTCGATCCCAACGGCAAGACGCAGCAGTGGATCGTCGACGAGTTCTGCAAGTACAATGGCCGCTCGGCTGACAACTACGACGCGTCTGGCGATCCTTTCGCCGTCAGCGTGCCCGAAGGCATGACCGCACGCGCCGCATTGGGCGCCGCCATGCGCGCAGGCTACACCGCGCAAACCGGCTACGATCACGATCACGCCACCGACGCCGAACTGCTCGATGGCCTTGTTTACAACGTCTTCCCCAACTTCGCGCCGTGGGGCGGCTTCATGCCGAACATCGTCTACCGCTGGCGCCCCGGAAAGACGCCCGACACCTGCCTGATGGAAGTGCGCATCCTCGCCCGCGTCAAGAAGGGCGATCCCATGCCGCACGGCGTGCCGATGAAGCTGCTCACCAACGAGCAGAAGTGGACCGATGCGCCCGAACTGGGCGTGCTGGGCCACGTCTTCGAACAGGACATGGACAACCTGCCCTATGTCCAGGACGGCCTCCACGCCTCCAAGACCGGCGAAGTCAATCTCGGCGACTATCAGGAAATCCGCATCCGCCAGTTCCACCAGACGCTCGACAAGTACCTGAACGCTTGAGCGGAAAAGGCACCCCCTCCTTGCTCCCCTCCCGCAGGCGGGAGGGGTTGGGGGTGGGCATCCCACGCCAGCGTTTGCAAAAGAACAAAACCGCCAAGGTCAAGCGGCTGCCAGTTCTAGAGGTGATACCAAGTGACTGAAAACACAACGGACGTTCACCCCCCGCGCATCGACTGCGTGTTCGTCTGCGGCGGCGTCTGGCATGACATGGACTTCGCCCGCCTCGAAATCCTCAAGCTGCTGGCCGAGGATCCGGCGATCCGCACCCGCGTGTTCGAGGACTACGAGAACATCGAGGCAATCCGCGCCGCCGACATCCTGATCACCTACACCTGCGACGTCACGCCCTCATTGAAGGCGCAGGAAGCCTTGCGCGATTGGCTGCACGCGGGTGGGCGCTGGTATGCGCTGCACGGCACCAACTCGGTCCTGCGCTTCCTCACCGATGGCCCCAACAAGGACCTGTGGGACGCGCCGCGCTGGGCGCCGCTGATGATGGACCTGCTCGGCAGCCAGTTCATCAGCCACCCCCCGATCGCGCCCTATACGGTGACGGTCGCCGATCCCGATCACCCGCTGGTGCAAGGGGTGGAGCCGTTCGAGACCACCGACGAACTCTATCACATGGAGTACCACGGGGCCCTGCACGTCCTGCTCGAAACAGATTGCACCGTGGAAGGCACCGGCTTTGTCGAGGCGGCAGATGCCATCGGCAAGCATGCCGTCATGTATCTGAAGGACCACGGCAAAGGCGGCGTGCTCTACAATACGCTCGGCCATTGCCGCGGGCACTATGATCTGCAACCGATGCTTGATTGGTGGCCCACGGTCGACCGCTGCGCCTGGGACCTGCCGGTGTTCTACGAGTTGCTGCGCCGCGGCATCGGCTGGCTCAAGGACCGTCCGGCGAAAGCCTGAAATCCCGCATCGGTCCTAAGTCCAATTTTGGCGCGCAGGGGGTCGTGTCACACCTTCCGGGTAAACGAATCCGGGAGAGACAACATGACCACCCTCCGCCTCGCGCTGCTCACCGGCGCCTTGCTGACCGCCACCACCGCGCAGGCCGGCCCCGCCGCTCCGCCCTCAACCTGGGCGCGCTGCGCCGTCTGCCACAGCAACACCAAGGGAGCGCCCGACAAGATCGGCCCCAACCTCTATGGCGTCTATGGCCACAAGATGGGCGTCAAGGGCACCTACAAGTTCTCGGATGCAGTCAAGAAGTCTGGCCTCAAGCTCGATGACGCCACGCTCGACAAGTGGCTGGAAAGCCCGGCAAAACTCGTCCCCGGCAACCGCATGAGCTTCCCCGGCATCAAGGACAAGGCCAAGCGCGCCGAACTGATCGCCTACCTCAAGACGCTGAAGTAGGATGAAATCCTCCCCGTTTTTGCGCAGCACAAACGGGGAGGGGACCGCCGCCGCAGGCGGTGGTGGAGGGGCATGAACCTGACCCCTCCGTGAGTCCTCCGGACTGCCACCTCCCCTTTTGCACTTCATGAAAAAGGGGAGGATCACTTTCTGCCAATAGCCACCGGATCCGCACGCACCAACCCCCGCCCCGCTTCGTGCCAGCCCTCGATCCCTTCCGCAAACCAGTAAACCTCGCCAAATCCGTCGCTGGCCAGGCGCCGGGCCGCATTCCAGCTCATCCAGCAATCGTTGCGGCAGAACACCACCACCGGCAGCGCGGGACGATTTGAGCGGGCCGCCTTCACCGCATTACGCAGGCCCTGCCACAGGACCGCGTCGGCATTCGCGCGCCCGGTTTCAGGGTGCCATGCTGCACCTGGAATCGTCTCATGCTGCGCAACAAGCGTCCACTTCCCGGTCAGCGGATCACGCACGCCGCCTTCCGCCGGCAGCACATCGATGAACAGCGCATCGACCCCCGGTCTGAGGCGAAGCGCCGCTTCCAGCGTGATGGCAGCGGCCGGTGTCGGCAGGCGATCAACCGGAGCGCGATAGCGTGCCGTGCGATACCCCGCAGTGTCGAACAGTTGAGGGGAGTTGCGGCAGAGTCATGGGCCTGCGCCTTAGAGTTGCCGGGGAGTTGGAAAGCGGCGAAAATCGCCAGGCTAAGCGCCAGATGCCTTGATTTCACGGCCTTTTCCGCTCCCTACTCCTTATTCCAAGGTCCAATATGCTCGCTCGGCCAATGCGCGCATAGTGTGCTTTGGGAGAATGCGCATGAAGGCAAAGCTGACAATCGCCGCCCTCTTGATACCGGTCGCAGCACCGGCGCTGGCGGCGCCTGCAGATCCGCTGCACTCGCCAATGTGGGAACACCACGCCGCGCGCCTGTTCGGCAAGGACGCCGTGGTGTTTGATGATCGCGTTGCCGTCCGCATTCCCGAAATTACTGAAAACCAAAGGGTTTTTCCGGTCACTGTGGATGCCCGCGCCTTGCCCGACGTGCGCCGCATCGTGCTTTTCGCCGATCTCAACCCCATCCCCGTCGCCGTGGACTACACGCCCACCGGGGCCGAACCCTTCCTCGCCACGCGGATCAAGCTCGACCAGCGCACCCCGGTCCGCGCGGCGGTACAGACGCAGGACGGCACGTGGCACGTCGGCGGATCGTGGATCGACGCCGCAGGCGGCGGCTGCTCGGCCCCGCCGGTCAGCCGCGTGAAAGGGGACTGGGCGGACCATCTGGGCGAGGTTCGGGCGGGGCAATGGCCTGAAAAGGCTGGAGAAACACGCCTTCGCCTGACCTTCCGACACCCGATGGACACCGGGCTGGTCGAGAACATTCCAGCCTATAACATCGAACGGCTGACCGTCCGCGATGCCAGCGGCAAGGCATTGGGCCAGATGCAGATTTTTGGCTCCGTGGCGGAAGACCCGGCCTTCACCCTGGTGGTCAAGGCAACCGGCACGATCAGCTTCGAAGCCCGCGACAGCGCCGGCCTGGAGTTTCCCGGCAAGGTGGGTGCGTGAGGCTGGACCGCAGGGCGCTGTTGCTGGCCGGACTGCTCACCCCCGCTGCCGCCTTTGCCGAGAAATTTGCAGGCAAATACAATCCCGTGGCCGAGCAGATCGCGGACGGTCTGTGGATGGTGCGCGGCACTGACGAGGCCATCGCCTTTGCCAACGGCGGCGCGATTGCCAACAGTGCGATCATCGCGACAGACGCGGGCGCAGTGCTGTTCGACCCCGGCGTATCGCGCGAACACGGCCTTGCGCTGGGCGCGATGGCGCAGCGGCTGACCGGCAGGGCGGTGAGCCGCGTCTACATCAGCCACCTGCACCCCGACCATGCGATGGGCGCGGCGGCGTTCGATCCGGCCTTGGTCCACGCCCTGCCCGCCACGCGGGCTGAGCTGGAGCGTGATGGCGAAGGCTTTTCGGACGCGATGTACCGCCTGCTGGCCGACTGGATGAAGGGAACGGCAATCGTCCTGCCGCAAGGCGATGTCACTGAAGGACAAGCGCAATTTGGCGGGCGCAGCTTCCGTCTGCTGGCGCTGAAAGGCCATTCCGGCGGCGATCTGGCACTGCTGGACGAGGCGACCGGCACGCTGATCGCAGGCGACCTCGTGTTTCACGATCGCGCCGCATCGACGCCGCACGCCAGCCTGCCCGACTGGCGCGCCTCGCTTGGCCGGCTCGCCGCGACGCCGCACAAGCTGCTGCTGCCGGGGCACGGGCCGATCGACCGCGATGGCGCCGCAATCGCGCAGACCCGCGATTGGCTCGACTGGATCGACGCGACGCTGCGCGATGCGGTGACCAGGGGCCTCGACATGAGCGAGGCTGGGGACATTCCGATTCCTCCCCGGTTTTCAACGCTCAAGGCCGCGCGCTATGAATTGCAGCGCAGCGTCTCGCACTTCTATCCCGGATTGGAAGCGGAACTGCTGCCGCGCTTGTAATCAGAACTCCGCCCTGAGCGAAACCGTCAGCCTGCGCGGGGCGCCGGGGGCGTAGGCGCGGGGGTTTTCGGCACCGGGGGCTTCGGCAAGGTCTATCTCGTCAACTTCGCTGAAAGTGCCGAAGGTGGCATAGCGCTTGTTCAGCAAGTTGCGCACTTGCGCGACAAGGCGAATGCCCGGCGCAAGGCTGACCGCGCCATCGAGATCGAACACCGCATAGGCGGGCGTGCGCGGATTGTCGTTGCCCTCGTCGCCGGCGAGATACTGGCCCGAGCGGGCGCGCATCGTGATACCGGCAGACCAGCTCCGCGCCTCCCGCGCAAGGCGCAGGTTGAGGGCGTGGCGCGGCGCGGCAGGCAGCTGGTCACCGCGCGCGACCATGATCGTGCCCTCGTCATCGGCCGCCGGGTTCGACGGGCTCGACATGGTGAAGGCATCGCGCAAGCGCGCATCGGTGAAGGCAAAGGCGGCGGACGCGTGCCAGCCGTCGTGCCGCCATTCCGCCGAGGCTTCGATGCCCTGCCTGCGGGTATGGCCGAGATTGGCGAAATAGGCCCGCCCGCGCACGCTCGAGGCTATCATGCGGATATCGTTGCTGGTTTCAGAGCGCCACAGGTTGATGCGCCAGGCCAGCATCTTGCCGGTTGCGCTCAGGCCGCCATGCCAGTTGGTTGCCGTCACCTGCCTGAGCGGCGGATCGGCGATGAAGAAGTTTGCAAGGGTGCAAGGGGCTTCCGGGTCGGCGCAGCTCAATTCCGCAGGGGTGGGATTGCGGCTGGTCAGCGAGAAACCGGCGGTGGCATGAAGGCCGGTGCCAAGGGCATAGTCGAATTCGACCGAAGGATTGAAACGATCGAAGCTGTGACGACCGTTCAGCGCGGTGCCCAACTGGTCTTCCATCACCACGCGGTTGTGCGAATAGCGCGCTCCGGCCTCGACCGAGAGCGCCCCGGTCAACGGCATCTCGAGGTTGGCGAAGAGGGCGAAATCGTCGAGCTTGGAATCCAGCGACACCGGCTGGATCGCCCCTTCGGCCGAGATCAGCGGCAGGCCGAGATCCTCGACCGAGCGATCTTCTTCCAGCTCGCCAAGATCGGTCTGGGCGGCAAAGCGGGTGCGGGCATGCTCCCACGTGCCGCCGAGCGCAATGCGACGCGTGCCGAGGTCGGTTTCGACGGTGTCCAGCCATTGCAGCGTGGCACCATAGGCCTGCGTGCGCTCCTTGCCGCGATTGAACACGGCAGGATCGTCTCCTGCGGCGTCCGCGGCAACGGGACTGCCGCTGGAAAACAGCGGATCGCTGTAGCTGTCGTCCTCATCCTCGACGCAGAGCTGCGCCGGGTTGGCATCGCAAGGGCCGAAATCGGCAAGGTCGCCATTGGCATTGCGACGATCAAGGTACTGCCAGTGGGCGCGCAGTTCGATGCGGGAGGTTTCGCCGATAGGCAGCCAGGGCGCTGCGACCATGCGGGCAAAGCGGGTGCGGGTGCTGTCTGGCCGGGTGAACACGGCATCGTATTTCGCATCGAGCAGTTCGACCGGCGAGACGCCGTTGCCGGTAAGATCGGTCGAAGCACCCAGGGCGGAGAGTTCGATGCCCCAGCCCTCGCCCTGATGAATGCCCTTGGCAAAGCCGCGATAGAGCGTCGACGGACTGGCCACGCGCCAGCCTTTGTCATGCCGCGCTTCGAACGCGACGAGCAGGTTGCTTTGCGCGGTGCCGGTGCCATAGCTGACCGCGCTGCCAGCCATCCCTTCGCTGTCAACATCGCCCTGGCCGCGCAGGCCGGACAGGGTCACGCCGTCGCCGGTCTGGACGAGCACCGATCCCGCCAGCGCATTGCGGCCGAGCACCGGGTTGGCATCGTTGACCTGCGCGGCAACGAGCACCGTATCGGGCACGAGATCCAGCAGAACGACATCGCCGAACGGCTGGTTGAAGCGGACGCCATCGAGATAGACGGCAATGCCCTGCTCCATGCCCTGAAGCGCACCGGCGGAGAAGCCGCGCCAGTTCAGCGTTGCCTGCCATGGATTGCCAGCGGCCTCGCCCAGTGTCAGGCCGGGAATGGCGCGTTCTAGCGCGCGGCCGAGATCGGCGCGGCCCGAGGCGTCGATAGCCGCAAGGTCGAGCGCGCGGGCCTCGTCAAGGTCAATCGTGCCGCCGGGGGCATTGACGACGATCTGCGGATCGTTCTGAGCAAGAGCGGGTGCGGAACCGGCAGCGAACAGCAGCGGGATCAGCTTGCGCATCATCAGATCTTCACCCTCACCCCTGCCCAGAGCGTGCGCGGATTGCCAAGGTCAATCGAGCCGCCCGAATTGCGGGTGACGATCTCGGTATCGAACAGGTTTTCCGCGCGCAGGACCAGGCTGATCCCACGGGGCAGCGGCACTTGCGCGAACATGTCGAGTGTCGTCGCGGCCTTCAGGCTGTCGCTCTGGAGGTCGTCCTCGTACTGCTGGCCGACGTGGCGCAGGGTGGCCGCAACGTCCCAGCCTTCGGCAGGGCTAAGGCCGAGCGTGGCCGAGGCGGCGAGGCGCGGGGTCTGTGCCGGGCGCTTGCCGGTGAGGTTCGACAGCGGACTGTTGCGCACTTCGGCGTCGGTCCATGCCAGCGAGCCATCGAAGCGGACAATGCCCACCTCGGCATGCGCTGCCGCTTCGATGCCGCGTGCGCGGATCTGGTCGACATTGCGGCGCTGGCGCAGGTTGGTGCCGATGGTGACGTTGGCGATGGCGTTCTCGACCCGGTTGTCGAAACCGGTGACCGACAGGCGGATGCCATCGGCGGGGTGAGGTCGATGCCCGCCTCAAAGCCCTTCTGCTTCTCGTTGCGCAAGGCCGCGTTGGCCTGCGTGGTGACCGGGAAGACGGTGAACGGGCGGTAGAGTTCGTTGAGCGTCGGCTGGCGCAGGCCGGTGTAGGCCGCCGCGCGCAACGCGATCATGCTGCTGGCCCGCAGCACGGCACCACCGCGCCAGGTGACCGTCCAGTCAGTCTGCGTGGCGTAATCGGTGCGGCTGGTGACAGTGCCTGCCGTGTTGCGCACTTCAAAGTAGCCGTCGGCGATCACGGTGCGATCGGCGCGCAGACCGCCGGTCAGCACGAGCTTGCCCAGCGTCAGGTCGTTCTCGGCATAGAAGCCGAGGTCGGTGTTGTTGCCCCCTGCCCGGCGACGCGCGGTAATCGCGCCGGTGGCGGCGCTGATCGCGTTTTCCTTCATCGTGCCCGAGGCGCGGCGCCAGTCCACGCCAAGGCGCAGCACGTCGTTCCCGCCCATCGGCGGGCGCAGCTCGAACTTGCCGCCGAGCCCTTGGGCAGGCGTATCGTATTGATCGAGCGTGGGTTTGAAGCTGGTGGCGGAGACGACGATGTTGTCGAAATTGCGCACCTGGACATAGGCCAGGGCATCGAACTGCCAGTCGCCGCGGCCGACGAGGCGCAGGCTGGCGTCCTGTCCTTCGCTGGAGGTGGTGGCGCCCTTGAAGCGCAGCAGGCGGTCGTCGCGATAGACCAGCGCGCGGGCTTGCAGTTCGACCGTATCGGTCAGCGGGGCGACGGCGCGGACTTGTGTGGACCACGATTCATAGCGGGCGCGGACGGTGGCGGGGACGCGCTGCGCCTCAGGCGTGGTGAAGAAGCCCTTGCCGCGATCCCAGCGGCCGGAGACGACAGCGAAGCCCGAGCCGAGGCGGGGGGCGATGCTCAGGGCTGCTTCGGTCTCGCCGCGCTGGCTGGCGAGGAGCTGGGCGTTGACGAGGCCGAGTTGATCGGGGCCTGCGCTTTCGAGTTCTATCGTGCCGGACAGCGCGCCGGCGCCGAACGGGCCGGAGCCGCCACCACGCGTGACGCGGATCGCGCCGAGCGTTTCAGGCGCGAGCGCTGGCAGCGGGACATAGCCGAAGAACGGATCGGCCATGGGCACGCCATCGAGCAGGACCAGCGCGCGGCTGGTGGCGTTACCGCCCAGCGCGCGCAAGGTGACGCCCTGCGCCGAGGGGTTGGACGAGCGGCTGTCCGACCGGCGGAACTGCTGGAACCCTGCGACGGAGGTCAGCACATCCTCGATGCGGCCCGAGGCCGAAGTGGTGATGGCATCGCGGCCGATCTCGACGCTGGAATAGGCGGGCGTACCGGGCGTCTTTTCGAGACCGGTGCCGGTGACGACGATCTGGCCGCCGGGGCCTTCATCGGCGAAAGCCGGAAGCGCGGTCGATGCGAGGGCGGCTGCGGCCAAGAGGCTGCAGGCCTTGAGAAACTTGGTGTCGTCCATCTGCTGCGACTTTCCGGATGACGATGTGAAAAGAGGTATGTCGGCGGCGGTAAGAGAGGAGATTTTCGCCGCCGACAAGGGTGGACTTTCGTATCGGATGTTAAGTTTTTGAAACCCAGGTCAGAAGAACAGGATTCCGCCAACCGCCAGCGCGTCGCTCTCGGCCTTGTTGCCCGAGTGGGCGACCGCCTTCGAATGCACGTATTCGCCGATCAGCGTGACCCACGAGGTCAGGCCATAGCGGACCTGGCCGACGTAGCTGGAGTTCACGTCGAGCAGGTTTGGATTGGCGAGGCGATCGGTGTTGCTGGCGTAATCGAGGTGGCTCTCACCATAGCTGCCGCCGACCGAGACCTTGCCGAAGGTGGCCAGCGCCTGGGCGTAGAAGCCGCTGGAATCGCGCTTGGCGATGCCGGAGCCGGTCTGCGGAAGGCCGGTGTCGAACAGGCCGAGCACGGTCGTGCCGAGGCCGCTGGCGGTGTAGTAGTAGCCGGTCGCGGTGACCGGGCCGACCGTCACCTTGCCGCCGAAGTCCACGCCGCTGCCGGTGTAGCTGCCGCCGCCGACGATATCGTGCTTCTGCGTGATGCCCGATACCCAAAGGCGCGCGGCGACGTCGCCGAACTTGCCGTCATACGTGACCTTGCCCTGGAAGCCGGGGGCCGAGTTGCTTTCGGCCGGGCCGGTGAGCGAGGACAGTGGCTGGAACACGCCGACCGACGCCTGCAGGCCCTTGAGGTTGGGCGTGGTGTAAGTGATCTGCGGCTGGAAATCGGTATAGATGTAGCCCACGCCGATGCGGCCCAGCGTGGTGTTGCCGGGCGCGACGTTGTTGCCGGGCGTGCCCGAGGACAGCAGGGTGATATCGTTGAGAATGCCCTCCGACCCGAACAGGCCGATATCGCGGCCGATCTTGAAGGTGCCGACATTGGGCTTGCCGAAGGTCATGTAGGTCTGGCGGAAGTCGATGCCGGCGGTGGCAAGGGCGGTCGGCTGGCCGCCGTTGTTGGCGCCCAGAGCGCCCCAGGCGGTCGAGTTGATGCCCGGGTACATGCCGAAGGTGGCGCCGACATCCCAGCCCGACTGCTGGGTCGCGACCGAAACCTTGAGGAAGCCGGGGAGCAGGCCGTTGCGGATCGCGCTCGAATTGTTGGCGCCGACGCTGGCGATACCGCCGGTGACCGCGGTGCGGGCGGTTGGCGTGGCGGGATTGTCGTGGACGTAGAAGCCGTTGACCGAGCCCGAGAAGGTGATCGTGGCCGGGCCGACTTCGAGGCCGATGCCGGATGCGGCCATGCGGACCATGCGGCTGGAATCGACGGATTCGGTGGCGCGGGTCATGGTATCGCCAGCAGGGGCGGCGCCAGATGCAGCGGGGGCAGGCGAAGGCTTGTTCTCTTCGGCCAGCAGCTCGGCATATTCCTCGTCGGAGAGGATGCCCTTTTCGTGCAGGCGCTTGAGCAGTTCGGCCGTGCCGGCGTAGGCGGGCGTGGTCGCAATCGCCATCGTGGCGAGCGCAACCGAGGCGCAAAGCGCCTTCTTGATGTTCATGTCTGGTCCCCTCCGTGAAAGGTCGTGTCGATTATTCTGCGACTGAGCGGGGACAATGCTGCGCGGAAACAAACTGCGATATTGGACTTTGGGCGTTGGACTTTGGGATAATGACGAAGGGCAATCAGCGCCCCAGCGCGACGCCCCAAGGGCCGCTGCCCGCCGGAATTGTGGCGGTGACCTGCATCGCGGCGATGTCGACGAAGGAGACGGAATCGCTGGCGCCGTTGGCGACGATGGCGCGGGTACCGTCCGGGGTTATGGCGAGATGCCAGGGGCGATCTCCGACCTTGACGTAGCCGCGCACCTTGCGGGTAGGAACGTCGACCACGGCGATGCTGTCAGCCCGGCCGAGGGCGACGATCGCCGTCTTGCCATCGGGGGTGAAGCGGATGCCGCAGGGCATGACCTTGTAGGCCGGCACGCCGGGCGGCGCGAAGGTCATGGTCTGTTCGATGGCCCTGGTTGCGGTGTCAGCGATCTGGACGGTGCCGGCCATCTCGGCGGCGATCCACACCTTGGCGCCGCTGCCTTCGAATTCGATATGGCGCGGGCGGGCGTCGGTTTCCATCTCCTCCACCACGCTGCGGGTGGCAAGATCGATCCAGGCGACGGTGTTGTCCTCCTCGCTGGTGACGAGCAGCCATTTGCCGTCGGGACTTTGTGCGACGCCTTCGGGCTCGTTGCCGGTGGCGACCTGCCAGGCGACCTTGCGATTGGCGAGGTCTATGGCGGTGACCGCGCCGTTGTCCTCGTTGGCGGCGAACAGCAGGTCTCCGGCGTAGGCGGGGAAGAACTGTTCGGGGTCAGCGCCCGAAGGCAGCGCGGCAATCAGCGCGCCGGTGGCGGGATCGCGCAGCTCGACCGCGTTGTCGGCACTGGCGGCGACGAGCAGGGCCTTCCCGTCGCGCGTCATGGCGATGCCACGCGGGCGATTGCCAACCGGCCATTCCGCCTCGACGGTGCCCTTCTCCACGTCGATCACCGTCACGGTCGAGGACCGCTCGTTGCTGATGTAGGCGCGCGTTGCGTGTGCGGCAGGCGCAAGGGTGGTGCCGAGCAGCAGCGCCGCTGCGAATGCCTTCAGTTGTCTCTCCATGTTGCACACAATAGCGCGCGCGCAGGCCTGCATAAATTACACCTTGGTCTTGTACCATGGTTCAATTTGAAGGTGCGCGGCAGCGCGATAAGCAAGGGGCACTATCGGGGCGGACGATCATCCGGACCCGTGTCGCAGAGGATGACTGATGATCAAGATCTCCAAGGGCCGTGCCGCCCTGCTGGCGGCGGCTGCGCTCGCCACCGGCGCCATCGCATCGAGCCTTTCCGCGCATGGCAATGTCACGCCGCAAGCGGTTGACACTTCGGCCCTGCCCGACCTCGTCGGCGGCAACGACGCCTGGGTGACGGTAAACCCCTATCGCGGCAACGAAAAGGCGTTGGAAATCGGTCAGTCCGCCTATGGCCAGAATTGCGCACGCTGCCACGGGCTCGACGCGATCTCGGGCGGGATTGCGCCTGACCTGCGCTACCTTGAAACCGGCGACAGCGGCGACGAATGGTTCGTCCAGCGCTTCCAGCACGGCTCTTCGCGCGATGGCAAGGTCTACATGCCGCCGTTCGGCGAAGTGCTGGGCCAGAAGGCCGGATGGGCGATCCGCACCTGGATCGAATCCAAGCATACCGAAGAGTGAGCCGGATGCGCGCCAGCAGGCGTTCGTTCCTGCAGGGGCTGGCGCTATCCGCGCTGGCCGCGTCGTCCAATGCCATTGCCGCACCGCTTGAGAAGGTCAAAGACCTGGGAGTCCTTCGGGTCGGACTCTATGCGGACAACCGGCCATGGTCGTGGAACCAGGACGGCAAGGTGGCGGGCATCGATGCGGACATCGCCCGCGCGCTGGCCGATGCGCTGGGCGTGCGGGCCGACTTGCAGCTGTTCCTGGCGGGCGAGGACATTTCGGACGACTTGCGCAACGTCGTCTGGCGCGGCGGGCTGCTCGGCTTCCAGCCCTGCGACGTGATGCTGCACGTGCCGTTCGAACGGCAGTTGATACAGCAGGAAGACAACGTCGTGTTCCTGGCGCCCTACTACCGCGAGACTTTTGGCGCGGCCTGTTCGCGCGATGGCGGCAACTGCGAGGCGGTGCCGGCGGCGTTCAAGGGGCACAAGATTACCGCCGAACTCGCATCGATCCCTGATTTCTACCTACTGGGCCATGCGGGCGGCGTCCTTGCCAAGGATCTGATCCACGTTCCCAACGGCTATGACGCGCCCGCCGCGCTGGTGGATGGCAGCGCCGACTTCACCGTGGCGACCACTGCGCAGATCGAGGCGGTCGTCGCCGACTACCCCGAGGCCGGGATCAAGGTGCGGAAAGGGCCGCTGCCGATGATGATGTCGCCGGGCTGGGACATCGGCATCGCGGTCAAGGAAAACTCGCGCAATTTGGGCTTCAGGCTTGAGGAAGTGCTGGAGCAGATGATTGGCGACGGGCGCATGGCCGCGCTGTTCAAGCGCCACGGCGTGACCTGGAGGCCTGCGCTCTCCGCGCAATCCTGAACGGTCAGCTCGCACCCGCCATCCTTGATCGGCGGGCCAACGGGGGACGGGAACACCGACTGCGACCGGTGTTCCCCGAACCGTTTTTTGCTGCGGTCATGCTGCGCTATATCTACAGCTTGGAATGCCCACCCCCGCCCCCTCCCGCCTGCGGGAGGGGAGTGAGAGAACTGCGCTTCTGCCCCCTTCCTGCAAGCTGGAGGGGCTGGGGATGGGTACGGGCGCTCCGCTCTTATCCCAAGGTTCAATTGTGCGCACAAGCGCAACCGATAGGCTCACAGCGACGATCGGGGATCAGTGGCGAACCGGGGGGATTCCCGCATGACCGCACTCCATCGCAGAACAAGACCCATAACAGGAGGGACAGGATGAAGCGGCGTTTTTCAATCGTGCTGGCAGGCCTTGCAGCCGCAACCAGCCTTACCGCAGCACCGGCACTTGCCGGCGGCCCCACCAGCGCCGACATCGTCAACGATGCAGCCACGCCCGGTGACGTGATCAGCTATGGCATGGGCCCGCAGCAGCAGCGGTTCAGCACGCTCGACAAGCTCAACACCAGCAACGTCAAGAACCTCGTGCCGGTGTTCGCAGCATCGCTTGGCGGTGAAAAGCAGCGCGGCCAGGAATCGCAGCCGCTGGTCTATGACGGCACGATCTATGTGACCGGCTCCTATTCGCGCCTGTTCGCCTTCGATGCGCGCACTGGCGAGAAGAAGTGGGAATACAACGCCCGCCTGCCCGAAGGCATCATGCCCTGCTGCGACGTGGTCAACCGCGGTGCAGCGATCCACGGCGACAAGGTGATTTTCGCCACGCTCGACGCGCACCTCATTGCGCTCGACCGCCACACCGGCAAGGTGATCTGGAACAAGAAGCTGGCCGACTACCAGGCCGGCTATTCGGCCACGGCCGCGCCGCTGATCGTCAAGGACATGGTCATCACCGGCAATTCGGGCGGCGAATTCGGCATCATCGGTGAAGTTTCGGCGCGCAACGTCGAGACCGGCGAGCTGATCTGGACGCGCCCGACCATCGAGGGCCACATGGGCACGCTGGCCGGCAAGCCCAGCACCATGACCGGCAAGCTCAACGCATCGTGGACCGGCGACCTGTGGAAGACCGGCGGCGGCGCGACCTGGCTGGGCGGGACCTATGACCCCGAAACCAACCTGCTGTTCTTCGGCACCGGCAACCCCGGCCCGTGGAACAGCAACCTGCGCCCGGGCGACAACCTCTACACCGCCTCGACGCTGGCGATCGATCCTGACACCGGCGAGATCAAGTGGCACTACCAGACCACGCCGCATGATGGCTGGGACTTCGATGGCGTGAACGAGTTCATTCCGTTCGACGCCACGGTGAAGGGCAAGCCGATGAAGCTCGGCGCCAAGGCTGACCGCAACGGCTATTTCTATGTCCTCGACCGGACCAACGGCAAGCTGATCAGCGCCAACAAGTTCGTCATGCAGACGACCTGGGCCGATGGCATCAACCTGAAGACGGGCCGCCCGAACTTCATCCCGGCCAACCGTCCGGGTGCGCCGAACGGCGCGGAAAAGGGCACGACCGTGTTCGCCAGCCCTTCGTTCCTCGGCGGCAAGAACTGGATGCCGATGGCCTATTCCAAGGATACCGGCCTGTTCTATGTGCCTTCGAACGACTGGGGCATGGACATCTGGAACGAACCCATCGCCTACAAGAAGGGCGCGGCCTATCTTGGCGCTGGCTTCACCATCAAGCCAATTGCCGAGGACCACATCGGCGCTCTGCGCGCGATGGACCCGGCCACCGGCAAGATCGTGTGGGAATACAAGAACAAGGCTCCGCTGTGGGGCGGCGTTCTGGCCACGCGCGGCAAT
This sequence comes from Novosphingobium sp. THN1, assembly GCF_003454795.1. Lineage (GTDB taxonomy): Bacteria > Pseudomonadota > Alphaproteobacteria > Sphingomonadales > Sphingomonadaceae > Novosphingobium. Next base: position 511,621 of record NZ_CP028348.1, on the reverse strand, counting down.
CTGGTGTTCACCGGAACGCCCGAGGGCTACCTCAAGGCCTTCGACGCCAAGACCGGCGCGGAACTGTGGAAGTTCCAGACTGGTTCGGGCGTGGTCGGATCACCGGTGACCTGGGAGCAGGACGGCGAACAGTACGTCGCCGTCATGTCCGGCTGGGGCGGCGCGGTGCCGCTGTGGGGCGGCGAGGTTGCCAAGACCTTCAAGGAAATCAGCCAGGGCGGTTCGCTCTGGGTGTTCAAGCTGCCGAAGTAATGTTTCCCCGGAGCGCCGGACCCTTTTTGCGGGTCTGGCGCTCCATCCCCTCCCCGGGTAGATGACTATGAGCAACACCGTCGCACTTACAGCAATCGCAGCCGATAGGGGAGCGCTGCCATGGCAGAAAACGGATCGCCAGATCGCGTCTTGATCGTGGACGATCATTCGCTGGTGCGCGACGGGCTGCGCTCGATCTTCGACGATGCCTTTCCTGATTGCACGATCCTTGAGGCCGACAGCCTCGAAGCCGCGCTTAGCGCACTGGCGCAGGAGGGCGACGTCGACCTCGTCCTGCTCGACCTCAACATTCCCGACGTTTCGCACCTGTCCGGCCTCGAAGCCCTGCGCGACCGCTTCCCGGCGACGCCGGTGGTGATGGTCTCGGGCGTGACCGACCGCAAGGTGGTGCGCGATGCGCTGGCGGCGGGCGCGGCGGGTTTCGTACCAAAGAGCCTGAAGCGCGCGGCAATCCTCGACGCGCTGAACCAGGTGCTTTCGGGCGAGATCTACATGCCGGAACTGGAAGGCGATGATTCGGCCGCCGCCGAAGAGGACGCGATCCGCAGCCGGATCGACAGCCTGACCCCCCAGCAGCGCGTGGTGCTGGGGCACCTCGTCGCCGGGCGGCTGAACAAGCAGATCGCCTATGAACTCGACGTCTCGATGACGACGGTTAAGGCCCATGTTTCCGCGATCCTGCAGAAGATGAACGTCTTTTCGCGCACGCAGGCGGTGATCATGGCCGGCAAGGTGGGGTTCAAGGGGTAAACGGTCACGTTCGGGCAATTGCGCTCCGCACCCGGTCTGGCAGATTGGCGCGGGGGAGAATGCCATGCTGATCGAGATACCGTTGACGCTGCCGTGCGGCATCGTGATACCGAACCGCCTTGCCAAGGGTGCGATGACCGAGGGGCTGGCCGATCCATCGGGCAAGCCGACGCCTGAGCTTGACCGGCTCTATGGCGTCTGGGCCGATGGCGGCGCGGGGCTGCTGATTACCGGCAACGTGCAGATCGATGGCGACCATCTCGAGCGGCCCGGCAACGTCATCGTGGATCGCGCGCCCGATGCGGCGATGCAGGCGGCGCTGGCGCAGTGGGCCAAGGCGGGGACGCGCGCCGGCAACCAGTTGTGGATGCAGATCAGCCACGCCGGGCGGCAGACGCAGAGCGTGGTGAACCCGCATCCCAAGGCGCCATCGGCGGTCAAGCTCGGGCTTCCGGGCGGGCAGTTCGGCGAACCGGTGCCGCTTGAGGAAGCGGAGATCGTCGAGCTGATCGGCCGATTTGCCACTTGTGCGAAGGCCGCGCAGGAGGCGGGCTTTGGCGGAGTGCAGATCCACGCCGCGCATGGTTACCTCCTCTCGCAGTTCCTCAGCCCCCGCAGCAACCAGCGCACGGACCGGTGGGGTGGATCGCTGGAAAACCGGGCGCGCTTCCTGATGGAGACGGTGCGCGCGGTGCGTGACGCCGTGGGTGCGGGGTTCGGCATTTCGGTGAAGCTCAACTCGGCCGATTTCCAGCGCGGCGGCTTTGCCTTTGAGGACAGCCTGCAGGTGGCGCGCTGGCTGGAGGAGGCGGGCGTTGACCTGCTGGAGGTTTCCGGCGGATCGTATGAACAGCCGGCGATGATGGACATGGAGGGGCTAGATCCTTTCGAGCGGCCTGATGTTCCGGCTTCGACTGCGGCCCGCGAGGCCTATTTCGTCGATTTCGCCAAGGCAATGAAGGCGAGCCTCACGAGGATGCCACTGATGGTGACGGGCGGTTTCCGCAGCCGCGCGGCGATGCAGCATGCGCTGGAGACGGGCGCGGCGGACCTGATCGGTATCGGGCGGCCGTTGTGTGGCGCGCCTGACGCCTGCCGCGACTTGCTTGCCGACCGAGCCGACCTGCCGCGCTTCGAGACGAGCCTGCGCCTGCTGCCCCCTGCCCTGCGCTGGCTGGAGAAGTTCGACGCGGTGCGCACCATCGCCGGCTTCGGCGTACAGATGTGGTACTATGCCCAGATCGACGCGATCGGGCGGACGGGCAAGCCTGATCCGGGCAAATCGGTGTTCTCCTCGCTCTTGCAGGTGCAGAGCCAGGCGAAGGCGTGGATGAAGGCGCGGTGGGCGCGTTAGGGTCCAAACTCCTAAAGCACATCCCTTTGCCGGAGCAGGGCGCGCAGTTGGGCGGGCTTTACCGGCTTGTTGAGGATCGGGAGCGAGAATGCGCCGAGGCGCGCCTTGGTTTCCTCGCTGCGGTCGGCCGTGATGACCATCGCGGGCAGGTCATAGTCGGCGCGTGCGCGCAAGGCGGCGATCGCTGCCTCGCCGGTCAGGCCATCATCCAGCTGGTAATCGACGATAGCCATGGCCGGTTTACGCTCGAGGGCAGCGGCGACGCATGGCTCCGCAGGGTCGCGGGCAGCGACAACTTCGAGGCCCCAGTTTTCGAGCAGGGCTTCCATGCCGGAAAGGATGGCGGGGTCATTGTCGATCACAAGCACGAGCCCCCGTTGCCGGTCGGCACGACCGGGGGCTGCTCGATCGGCTTGGGCGCAGCCAGCGGCTCCACGCGGGGGAGCAGGATCGAGAAGGCCGAGCCGAGGCCGGGGACGGAATCGAGGCCGATCGGGTGATCGAGCATGGTCGAGACGCGGCGGACGATAGCAAGGCCAAGGCCCTTGCCGGGGATCTTCTGGGTCTTGCCGACGCGGCGGAACTCGCCGAAGATTTCCTCGCGATCTGACGCGGCGATGCCGGGACCGGTATCGCGGACGGTGACGCGGACCATGCCCTGGATCTCGTCAACTTCGACGGCGACGCGGCCAGCCTCGGTGTAGCGGATCGCGTTCGACACGAAGTTCTGCAGCACGCGGCGGAGCAGGCGCGCATCGGAGCGCACCCAGGCATGGGTTTCGACCACGTCGAATTCGAGCTTTCCGGCAGCGGCGAGCGGCGCGAATTCGACGCGCAAGGCATTGAGGATTGCGCCGAGCGAGTGATCCCCCAATTCCGGCTGGATTGCCCCTGCATCGAGGCGCGAAATCTCGAAGAGGGCTTCGAGCAGGTCTTCGACCGAGTCCAAGGCCGTTGATGCCTGGCTGACCAGCGCGCGGGGGCGCTCCGGCAGCTTGAGGCCGTCCATTGCGGAGACGAACAGGCGCGCGGCGTTGAGCGGCTGGAGCAGATCGTGGCTGGCAGCGGCGAGGAAGCTGGTCTTGGAGCGGTTGGCGGTCTCGGCCTCGTTCTTGGCCTCGACCAGCTGGCGATTGACCTCGACCAGTTCGGCGGTGCGTTCCTGCACCCGGCGTTCCAGCAGTTCGGCGGTTTCTGTCAACGAGCGTTGCAGGCTGACGTGGTCGGTCACGTCGTCAAAGGTGAAGACCATGCCGCCATTGCCCAAGGGGACCGAGCGGATCACGAAGTGCCGCCCGTCCATCAGGCATTCAGCGGACAGCTGCCGCGTATCGCCTTCACGCCAGGCAAGGCTGTCGGCGCATTCGAGGCCAAGACGCCAGCTGCACCACTGGACCAGCTGGGCATGGCTTTCGACATGGCGCAGCAGGTCATTGCCGGAAAGGCCGAGCACGCGCACCAGCCCCTCGTTCCACGCCTGCATCCGGCGCTGTGCATCGAACAGGCAGACGCCTTCGGACAGGGTGTCGAGCGTTGCCTGCAGTGCCAGGTTGCGCTCGGCGAGTTCAAGGGCGCGCTGGCGGGCGTCCTCGGCCTTGACCGAAGTGATGTCAGTGTAGATGCCGACGATGCCGCCATCTCTGGTGCGCAGTTCGTTGATCTGGATCCAGCGCCCGTCGCCCAGCGCCTGAACATGCGCCCCCTCGGCGCGGCGGTGCCAGTCGACCCGGTCGCTGAGCCAGCGGTCGGGACCGGTTGCCGCGCCAAGAGTGGAGCCGGTCAGCGCGACGCGGCTGGCCATCTCGGCAAACTCAGGGCTGTCTCCGGAAATCGGTTCGACGGCGGGAAAGATCTTGAGGAAGGCGCGGTTGCACAGGATCAGGCGGTCGCCCGCGTCGAACAGGGCAAAGCCATCGCTGAGGGATTCGATCGCATCGCGCAGCAGGACGCGGGCGGCGGTGGCATCCTCGTTGGCTGCGGCGAGTTCGGCCATGGCGGCTTCGAGCGCGCTGGTGCGATCACGCACCACGGATTCAAGCGCAATGGCGGTTTCGAACATCGAGAAAGCGCCGCCCTCCATATCGACCGAGCGTTCGACCCGGTCCATCAGCGCGGCATTGATCTTTTCGAGCTGGCGCACGCGGGCGCGCAGGGCAGTCACCTCGTCCTCGCCGTTGACCATGGCGGGGCGAGAATGCCGGTGAGATTTGCGCTGCTCATCGGCCGACGGCGAGACCGGTGAAGGTCTGGTTCATGTGCGCGGCGCGGAACTGCTCGCCATAAGTGTTGAAGCCGAAGACGCGGTTGGCAACGTACATGCGCGAGACGACGCCGGCCTGCTGGCGGTCTTCGGCATCGAGGCGGTTGAGCACGCAATCGAAGCCGACGACGTGATCGATCTCGCCGACCTTGCGGCCGATCTCGTCGAACAGAGCGTTCATTTCGGCAATGCGATCAACCGGTTCTCCGATGGAAAGGACAACGCCCGTGTCGATGGCGCAATAGAACGTCAGCGAGCCATCGTCGTTGGCCGTCTGGATCGAGCGGACGTGGAACTGGCCGCCGGTGCGCACGATCGGCGGATAGGCAGCAAAGAACTGGGCGTTGAGTTCGCAGGGCGGACTTCCGGCAAGGCGGCGGTATTCCTCGGCGGCGGGCGCAGCGTTGATTTCAGTGACGACGCGGGATTCGGCATCGGCCTCGGTGATGACCATCTTGGCCGGGCCGGGACGATAGAAGCTCTTGCAGAAAACGTGCAGCGGGCGGCGGCTGGTGAGCAGGACGATCACCGCCGCGTCCTTGTGGAACGCCCCTTCGTGGAAAATCGCGGTGTCGCGGAAAGAAAGGCCATCGCCGCTCGACCCGCCGATCAGCTGGATATCGCCCAGCGCATGCTGCGCGGTCATCGTCAGCAGTTCCTCGCGGTGGGACAGGCCATCGACAAAGAACAGCGCGACATGGTGCAGACCCTCGCCATGTTCGCGCCGCGAGTGAGCAACCAGCTGGCGGATCGAGGCTTGCGCGGCCTGCGGATCGAAATGGTCGAGATCGTCGAAGCGCAGGGAGGCCATCGAGAACGGGCCTTCGGGGAAGCCGATCAGCACGACCGAGTGCGTATCGTATCCCTGGTCATTCAATTCACCGGCACTGGTGCAGCCAAAAAGGCGCACATCGGGCAGGGCCTTGGCCAGTTCGGCCTGGAGGGCATCGCGGGGATAGGCGTTGGAGCAGAACAGCAACGCGCCAGCCAGCTTGCGGCCTTCGATACACTCGGCCAGTTCGGCAACGGCGGCGCGGGGATCGGCGGCGCGGGAAGTGCACGCAATCATGCGCGCGCCATCCACGTCAGGGCCGACTGCTGTCGCCGTTTCCATCACCGCATCCTCCATGGCCTGACCTCTTGCGGGTTCTCCTGCCTGCCGCGCAGCTTAGGGCGAAGCGGTCGCTTCGCCAAGCGCCACGCTGTCACCGCGCAGCGGCTCGCCTGCGGCCTGGAGCGCGGCGCTCTCCTCATCGGTGAACACCCGGCTGCGCACGATGAAACGCACGCCTTCGGGCGCCTCGAGGCTCATCCCAGAGCCGCGCCCCGGAACGACGTCGATGGTGACCTGGGTGTGCCGCCAGTACTCGAACTGCGCCGCCCCGATCCACACCGGCGTGTCCTCGGCAACGTGGCCCAGCAGCACGTCCTGCCCACCGACCCGGAACTCGCCAGCCACGAAGCACATCGGCGCGGAGCCATCACAGCATCCGCCAGACTGGTGGAACATCAGCGGCCCGTGAATGGCCGTCAGCCGGGAAATCCACTCCCCGGCTTCAGGCGTGTTGAGAACGCGGGGCGGCAGGCTGATCATCCGACTGCGGAGATCATGATGCTGGCACCGCCGGTTGCGAAGTTGGCGATATCGGCGCTGGCGGCCTGGGCCTGAGGCGAGGACATCCCCGCAGCCATGGCATCGGCATCGGCAAACCACAGCTGGGTCAGGCGGTAATAGGCGGGCGCACTGCCATCGGGACCGGGCAAGCCCTTGAGCAGGACAGCCTTTTCCAGCCCCGGGATCTGATCCGCGATCGGCATGTGGGTTTCGTGATAATAGGATTCGAACGCTTCCGGATCGGCAGGGGCGTTGTAGAATACGTTGACGACGACTTGAGCCATCGGTTCATCCTCTCTTGTTTATCGCTTCACCTTCGCGCTCTTGCGGCCGAAGTGCAAAGGGCAGATCACAAATGGTGACGGCGCGACGGGGACCTTCCTCCCCTGCCGCGCCGTCTCCCTCCAGCTATTACGCCGGCATTAGTCCGGGTATCATTTCCGCCACTCTCAGAAGAAGCCGAGCTTCTTGGGCTGTAGCTGACCAGCAGGTTCTTCGTCTGTTGGTAGTGATCGAGCATCATCTTGTGGGTCTCGCGCCCGATGCCCGACTGCTTGTAGCCGCCGAAGGCCGCGTGGGCGGGGTAGGCGTGGTAGCAGTTGGTCCACACGCGCCCGGCCTGGATGCCGCGGCCGAAGCGATAGGCGCGGGTTCCGTCGCGCGTCCACACCCCTGCGCCGAGGCCGTAGAGCGTGTCGTTGGCGATCTCGAGCGCTTCCTCGTCGGTAGAGAACTTGGTCACGGCAAGGACCGGGCCGAAGATCTCCTCCTGGAACACGCGCATCTTGTTGTGGCCTTCGAGCACGGTCGGCTGGACGTAGTAGCCGTTGGCCAGATCGCCCTCGTGCATCGCACGCTCGCCGCCGGTGAGGACCTTGGCACCCTCGTCACGGCCGATCTGGATGTAGGAGAGGATCTTCTCCATCTGGTCGTTCGAGGCCTGCGCGCCGATCATGGTCGAGCCATCGAGCGGGCTGCCGAGCTTGATCGCCTCGACGCGGGCAATCGCTTTTTCGATGAAGCGGTCATAGATCGATTCATGCACCAGCGCGCGGCTCGGGCAGGTGCAGACCTCGCCCTGGTTGAGCGCGAACATGGTGAAGCCTTCCAGCGCCTTGTCGAGGAAATCGTCGTCGTGGTCCATCACGTCGGCAAAGAAGATGTTCGGGCTCTTGCCGCCCAGCTCCAGCGTGCAGGGGATGAGGTTCTCGGACGCATACTGCATGATCAGGCGGCCGGTGGTGGTCTCGCCGGTAAACGCGATCTTGGCGATGCGCTTGTTGGTGGCGAGTGGCTTGCCGGCTTCGATACCGAAGCCGTTGACGATGTTGAGCGTGCCGGCGGGCAGGATGTCGGCGATCAGTTCGGCGAGGACGAGGATCGACATCGGGGTCTGCTCGGCGGGCTTGAGCACCACGCAGTTGCCTGCGGCCAGCGCCGGGGCGAGCTTCCATGCCGCCATCAGGATCGGGAAGTTCCATGGGATGATCTGGCCGACAACGCCCAGCGGTTCGTGGAAGTGGTAGGCGACGGTGTCGTGGTCGATCTCGGCGATCGAACCTTCCTGCGCGCGCACGCAGGCGGCGAAGTAGCGGAAGTGGTCGATGGCGAGCGGAATGTCGGCGGCGGTCGTCTCGCGGATCGGCTTGCCGTTGTCGATGGTCTCGGCCATGGCGAGGAGATCAAGGTTGGCTTCCATCTTGTCGGCCACCTTGAGCAGGATGTTCGACCGCTCGGTGGTCGAAGCCTTGCCCCACGCGTCCTTGGCGGCATGAGCTGCGTCCAGAGCCAGCTCGATGTCCTCAGCCGTGCCGCGCGCCACCTGGCACACCACTTGGCCCGTCACCGGCGAGATATTGTCGAAGTACGCACCCTTGACCGGGGCAACCCATTTGCCGCCGATGAAGTTGTCGAACTTGTCACGAATGAGTGAAACGCCAGTGAACTGGCTAAGGGCCTGCTGCAACATCCTCGGTCCTCCAGAAACTTGTTTTCGAGATCTGGCGGCAGTGTGCGCCCAAGCCGGGACAAGGCCAATTGTACCTTGGAAGGATGCTGCGCGGACCGCTCGACCGCGCCAAAACCTGCACCAATGGACATCAGGAATTGCAACAGGCGGGCATGTGGTCGCGTGTTCACGGTCAAACGGTAACACGATGCGCGACATTGCTCGCAATTCAGCGCCGACCGCAGCTACCCGGGCGCCGAAGGAAGAAGGGAGTGCCGCTGCATGCTGGACTGGTTCGAAACACAGGCGCCGATCCGCGAGAAAATGCGCGTGCTGACGCTGGCACTGGTCGGCGCTGCGGCTCTGAACCTGTTCGACATTCCGGTCCTGCTGCTGCATCCGGAGCACAGCCTTGCGCTCGTTTCAGTCGTCGCCGTCATCTCGCTGGTCCTGACCTTCACGATTCTGCGCCTTGCCTCCGAACGCATCTGCAGGCCCTATGTCGATACGGTGGTGCGCATGGAGGCACTGGCCGAAGGCGATACCGAAAGCCCGATCCGCTATACCCACCACGCCGATTGCGTTGGGCGCATGACCAAGGCGATGGACAAGTTCCGCGTCAGCATCCGCGCCTCTACCGATCTCGAGACGCAGCGCCGGATCATCGACCGGATGAACAGCTCGCTCGCGCGGTTGGCGGCCAATGATCTCACGGCAGAAGTCAACGAGGCGTTCCCGGCGAGTACGAGGAAATGCGCCGCAACTTCAACGCTGGGCTGAACAGCATCTCGGCCGCGCTGGCCAACATTCGCGGCCTTGCCGGAACGGTCCTGACCGGATCGGAGGAGATCGACGCCGCTTCGGCCGATCTTGCCCGCCGCAACGAACGGCAGGCGGCCAACCTGCAGCGCGCGGCGACGGCGATGAACGAGGTGACCACTGCGCTCGGCCAGACCGCCGAGCGCGCCGATACCGCCCACCGCTCCGTCGCCAGCGTTGCCGCGAAGGCCGCAGAAGGCCACGACGTTGCCGCATCGGCCATGGATTCGATGCACGAGATCGAGAAGTCATCACAGGAAATCGGCCGGATTGTCGGCCTGATCGATGGCATCGCTTTTCAGACCAACCTGCTGGCGCTCAACGCTGGTGTGGAAGCGGCGCGCGCAGGGGAGGCAGGCAAGGGTTTGCCGTTGTCGCCACCGAGGTACGCGCGCTTGCCCAGCGTTGCGCCGAAGCTGCGCGGGATATCAAGGGGCTGGTTGATAGCAGTACCAGCACGGTTGCCAGAGGCGTCACCACTGTCGAGCGGACGCGCTCGGTCCTGGGCGAATTGACCGGCCTGATCGACGAGATCAGCAGCTTCATTACCGAGGTCGCCTCGCATACGGCAGAGCAGGTCCGCAACCTTGCCGGCGTGAACACCGACGTGGCCGAGATGGACCAGATGACGCAGCAGAATGCCGCGATGGTCGAGCAATCGGCAGCGGCGGCCCGCAGCCTGTCGGAACAGGCCAACGCCTTGTCCGCCGGAGTCGGCACGTTCCAGATCAAGGAAGGGATGGGCGTTCAGCCGATGATCCCGCGCCATGTTTCAGCGGCGCCGCCTGCTCCTGCGGTTCCGGCGGTGGTGAAGCCGGCCGTTCGCACGCAGACCAGCGGCACCCTTGCCCTTGCCGAAGACTGGTCGGAATTCTGAAGCAGGATGGCCCTGAACCGTTATCGGTTCGGGGCCGTCATCGCATCAGGCAGCGGCAAACCGGTCAAGCGCGGCAAGGCCATCGTCGGGCCAGCGCGACAAGGCGAGCAGGCGCTTGTGACCGTGGCCGATGAACAGTTCGTCCGTCACGCCCATGCCGCCGTGGAACTGGATCATCTCATGACCAAGTTCCACCGAAGCCGGGGCGACAAAGGCGCGCAGGCCATCGACGGCGGCGGCGAACCCGTTTGATCCCTGGCTGACAATGGCAAGATCGAGCAGTGCCCTGCCCTGCTCGATCGCAGCATATTGCGCAACCATGCGGTGCTGGATCGCCTGGAACGAGCCCAGGGCCGTGCCGAACTGCTGGCGCGTGCGCAGGTAATCGAGCGTGGCATCGAACAGGCGCTGCATGATGCCCAGCGCTTCGGCAGAACGCGCCAGCGAAGCCAGCACCCCGACATCGGCGACATCGGCCAGCGAGCCGCCGAGCCGCGTAGCAGCAACGTCGGCCAGTCCAAGGCTCACCGCCAGCGAGCCATCGACCATGCGCCACGGCGTGATTGTCAGGCCAGGTGCATTGGCGGCAACAAGATAGAGGCCAACGCCCGCGTCATCGCCCGGTGCGCCGCTATCGCGTGCCGTCACGATATAGCCATCGACCCCGGCGCCTGCGGGCACGCAGGACTTGGCGCCCGACAGCGTGCCATTGGCGCCCACGCTGGTCTCAATAAAAGTGCGACCGCCGCGCGCGCCCTGTTCGGCATGGGCCAGCGCCAGGCGACGGGTGCCCATGGCGAGGGGCTCCATCCAGTCGCCCGCGATTTCCGGGGGAGCGACGCATTCGAACAGCCGCGCTGCGACCATCACGTTCTCGATCAGGGGTTCGACGACCAGACCCTTGCCCAGCGCCTGGAACACCGTGGCAATCGCCGTGGCATCGAGCGCCAGCCCGCCGCTTTCGAAAGACAGCGGCGCCGCGACAAGGCCGAGTTCGGCAAGAAGGGACCACATCTGCGGCGAAAAGCCATTGGCCCCGCCGAGATAGACACGGCGGCGATCGAGGTCGTAGTTGTCATCAACGAAGCGCTCGGCCAGGGCCTTGAGCATTTCCTCGTCTTCATTCAGGTCGAAATTCACGTCCCTCTCCTCAAGGAGACGACCTGTAACAAGTTCGCACGGCTCGCCATGCTGCGCAAATGACTAGGCGTTTGGACCAAGACCGTCGTTGTTTCCAAAGCACTTGGCCGGTATGACCCATGTCCATAAGTACAGGAGAGGTCAGTGCAGCTTTCGGTGGAGTCGATCGACTCGGTCAGGATCAGCAATCCGCAGGACGTGCGCCGCGCGGCGGAGGCCCTGCACCAGATCGCCACGACCGCCGGCATGCGCGCCGCGCCTGCGCAGGACATAGCCGACAAGCGCACGCCGGTCGATGCCGATGGCAACATCCTCGCCCGAGACGTGTTCGGCTGGAACGATGAGAAGGTGTGGTGGCGCAATTCGCGGATCGCGCTCGATTCGCCCCTGACGTCGGCCTGCCGGTTCGAAAGCGAGCCGTTCTGGGTGAACGCCAATGGCTTTCACACCCGCCAGCCCAATCATTACCTGACCGCGATCGACCTGACCAACTTCGAAGCCCGCGCGATGACCCGCGCTGCCATCGTCGTGCCGGTGCACCTGCCGTTCGGGCAGATCGGTGCCGTCAGCTTCAACCCGCTTGATCCGGCGCAGACCGAGCTGGACGACGTGTTTCTCGAGAACGGCGACGCCTTCGGCATCTATGCCCGTACTTTCATCGCCAGCTATGTCCACGCGATGGGATCGGCGCAGGCCCTGCCCTCGGGCTCGCGCCTGTCAAAGCGTGAAGTGGAGTGCCTGCGCTGGGCAGCGATCGGCAAGACCGACCTTGAAATCAGCATGATCATGGGCCGCAGCCGCGCCACGGTGCGCTTCCACATCCATAACGCCTCGATGAAGCTGAACGCGGTGAACCGCAGCCAGACCGTGTTCAAGGCCGCGCAGCTGGGCTATATCTCGCTGGCGACCTGAGGCCGCGCTTACTCGTCCCAAGGCGGGATCTCGCCCGCGCCGACCTTGCTGGAAATGCCGAGCAGGAACCCGCCCAGCACCTCGGTGGCGTTGGGATAACGCTGCGCCATGCGGGAGGCGAGCTCTGCGGAGGTCTTTGCGGTCCTGGCTTCGGCGGCAAAGGCCGTGATGTAGGCGCGGGTCCAGGCGATGGACATGTTGTCGTCCGGCAGGCCCGGTTGGCGATGGCCCGCCACGATGCGCGCCGGGTTCATGGCCTCAAGCTGGTCGAGAGTCTTGAGCCATGCGTCGTATTGCGCGGGGCCATGTTCGCCGAGCCAGACATAAACGCCGTTGTAGAGGATGTCGCCCGCGATCAGGGTGCTTGTCTCGGCATCCCAGACGACGGTGGAATGCAGGTGATCGCCCTGCATCGGGCCGATGACCTGCAGCTTGTGGCCTTCGAGGTCGATGCTGTCTCCTCTCATCGCCTCGGGCTGGACCCCGCGGCGCGGCGCATTGGTGCCAAGCTGTGCGGCCCAGCGCTTGAACTTGATCGGGATCGAGCGGGCCATGTCCTTCGCCGCTACCGGATTGGCGAGGATCTTCGCATCCGGGAAAGCATCCTGCAGCACGTCCAGCCCGAAGAAGTGATCGGGGTGGTCGTGAGTGATGACGATGGCCTTCAGCGTCTTGCCGCTGTCGAGCACATCTGCTGCCACGCGCATGGCATCGGCCCGGGTGAAGGGCACGTCCACCAGGACCGCGTCCTTCTCGCCCGTGACAAGTGTGACGTTGGCCACGAGGCTGCCGGGGCTGGTGGTGATGACCTTGTAGTCGAGCGGCTTTGCGTGAGCGACACCGATGGAAAGCGCCGACACTGCGAGCAGTGCGAGGATCTTGCGCATAGTTCGTCTCCCTTCAGTGGGCGGTCTGGCCGCCGTCGATTGTAAACGTGGCGCCGTTGATGAAGCTGGCCCCGTCCGAGCACAGGTGCAGGACGGTGGGGGCGATTTCCTCGGGGCGCGCGGCGCGGCCCGAAATGTTCTGGGCGAAGAACATCTGGGTGAACTCGTTGCTGTCGGCCCAGTGCTGGGTCATCGGGGTGACGACGAAGCCGGGCGCGATGGCGTTCACGCGGATGTTGCTTTGCGCATATTCCACCGCAGCAGCCTTGGTCAGGCCGGAGACAGCGTGCTTCATCGCGCAATAGGCGCTCATGTTCGGGTCCGCGATCAGCGCGCCGACGCTTGCGGTGTTGACGATCGCCCCGCCGCCTACGCTGAGGAAATGGCGGATCTCGGCCTGCATGGCAAAGAACACGCCCTTGAAATCGACATCGATGGCGAGGTCGAGTTCGTCCTCGGTCACTTCATGGATCGGGCGCTGCGGGGGCAGGACACCGGCGTTGTTGAACGCTGCATCCATCCGCCCGAAGCGTTCGATGCACTGCGCGACCAGTGCATCGAGATCGGCGGCCTTGCGCACGTCGGTCTTGCGGAAGGCGGCACGGCCTCCCTCCGCAAGAATCATTGCCACGGTTTCATCGGCGCGGTCATCGATGTCGCCGATCATCACCGAAGCGCCCTCACGCGCGAATGCCAGCGCGGTAGCACGGCCAATGCCAGTGGCGGCGCCCGTCACGAGGACGGCCTTTCCTTCGAAGCGCATCATCTTAAATGATCCCTGATTTGCCGGGGGCAAGAATGCCGTTGGGGTCTAGCGCGTGCTTTATTTTCGCATTGAGTTCGCGGTTTACCGCGCCGTATTGCTGCGCAACGAGGTCCATGGAATTGACCCCGGTGCGGTAGCTGGCCCAGCCCTGCGCCCCGAAACGGGTAACCAGTTCGCGGTAACAGGCATCGGCCTTCTTCTCCTGCTCGGCATCGGACTTGTCGAACAGCAGCGCGATGATGTGGTGCAGGTCGCGCCAGCCGATGGCGTAGGCGGCGGTGTAGTCGAAGCCGTGTTTCTCGACGATCTCCTTGGCAAGCACAGTCTGCCGCTCTGCCTCCATGCCGCGCGCGGCGGCAACCGGCGCGAACCAGGCAAGGCCTCCGCCAGCCCCGCGCCAGCGCAACAGGCCGATCTCGTCGAGATTGAGGCCACCTTCCATCAGCGTGGAGTGGTGATGGAACCACGGATTGTCGCCCATCTCGGCGGCGGTCAGCACTTCGCCGCCGCTGGCCGTCAGGCTCGCGCGGATAATTGGCTCTACGCCCGCCACGGTCTGTTCGGTGCCGTAGAGCGCGAAGTAGGTGTTCCACATGCCCAGGCCATTGGCCTTGGCTGCCTTCTTGAGTGAGGCTTCATCCAGCGGCATGCCATCGGGCACGATCTCGTTGCGGCGCTTGAACATGGCGAGCTGGTACGACGCGCTCATCATCAGGTTGCAGTTGGCGACGAGGTTGGAGACGCGAAGCGGGCGCATCGCCTCGATGATGCGCGGAACGTCGGCCATTTCGGCGTGGCGCACCATGAACGGCTTGTAGACCGGCGGCTTGGGCATGAGCCACAGGCCCATCTTGGTGACGACGCCGAAGTTCGACTGGGTGAACAGCCCGTCGACGTACGGCCCGTAGCCCCACTTGAACGCCTGCCACGCGGTGCTGCCCTTGATCGAGCCCATGCCGGTGCGCATGACCTGCCCATCGGGCAGCACCACTTCCATGCCGCACTGGAACATGAAGTGCTCGCCATAGGGGGTGTAGCCCACCCCGCGGTCCAGCGTATTGCCGACCGGCGAGGCAATCGGGCCGACCGTGGGCACGTCGATCCACAGCGGAATGTTGTTCTCTACCAGATAGTCCTTGAGCTGCTGGTAAGTGACGCCCGGCTCAAGCAGGCAGGTGCCGAGATCGGCATCGACTTCGAGGATGCGGTTCATCCGCTTGAGATCGAGCACGACCTGGCCCGGTGTTGCCGGCGCGGTCATGCCATAGCCCATGTTCTTGCCGGTCGAGACGGTCCACAACGGCTGCTTGTAGGTGTTGGCGATGCGGACGATTTCCTGCACCTGCTCGACCGTTTCGGGGCAGACGGCACCAACCGGGACATGGCGGTTCGCCGGGTCGGGCACATAGACCTTGGTGTAGGGGGCGACGGAGTCCTCGTCACCGAACACCCAATCATTGCCGACGACGGCGCGGAAGGCCTTCATCGCGCCGGCGAAGTCCGCCTTGGTCATGTGCGGGGCAAGTGGCGCGGGGTTCTTCGCGCTGGCGCCGGTGCCAAGACCAAGGCTGGCCGCGCCGATGATCCCTGCGCCGAGAAGGCCGCGACGGTCCATGTTGATGTCGGTCATTGCCCGTGCTCCCCTTGCGCGCTGCACTCTTCTCGACCCACGCTGCGAGGGCTTCGAGTTCTTCCGGCTTCACCTCGGTCGGGCGGAAGGCGGGCATGCCGTTCTGGCCGTGGCGGACGATGTACTTGACCGATTCCGCAGGCAGACCGCGCCCGAGGATGATCGGGCCGACGTTGCGGCCATGGCAGTAGCCGCAAGTCTTGGCATAGATGGTTTCAGGCGCGCGAATGCCCTGCACCTCGCCCAGCTTCTGCCCGGCGATGGCAGGCGCGGCGAGCGCAAGCAGCGTTGCCCCTGCAATGGCAAGAGCGGTGGTCTTTTCCGGCATATGTCCCCTCCGGTGCGGCGTGATCTCCGCTTCACCGAAGAGTTATCGTGGAGACGGCGCGCCTGCCATCGGCGGTCTTCTCGCGCGTTCCACCAAGCGAAACGCGCGTGCGAGAGATCAGCCAAGTGCTGCCAGAGCCAAAGTCAAGATGCCGAGGCCGCCCGCCATCCACATGCGCAGGCGCAGCCAGCCTTGCGGCAAGGAGACGTCGCCCGAAAGCTTGCGGTCAACCAGCGGGCTTGCCAGCAGCAACAGGCCCAGCGCGACCAGGGACGGCCCCGGCCAGTGCCAGCCTTCGCTCCACGGTAGCAGAGCGGCCCATGCTGCCAGGCTGGGCAGCACGGCGACGACGTAGAGCCCCGATTTGCGCACGCCGCCAAGCAGGCCGGCCATCCACCATAGCCCGCCAAGGAACGACAGGATAAGCGCGGCGTAAAAGCAGCCAGCCGCCTTGGCGGTCCACTGGTACGGGCCCTTGTCGACGACTGCCCATATGCACAGCGCCTGTGGCAGCCAGCCGGCAAGGCCCAGCACAGTGACGGCAGGAGGCAGGGTGGATCGGGACACGCGGGCAGACTCCTTCAGCATGCGCCTGCTTTGGCCCTGCGCCCAGCATGTCGCAACACGGCCCTGTTGCCACGTCGAGCCTTGGTGCCAGCAGGTCTAGGCCGTGGGCATGGACAGGTTCCCCTTACCCGCTCCGCCGCGCTCGAACGGCTCGAACGTTTCGTTCAACGCGCCGGCAGCGCCTATGCCGCGCGGCGCAATCTGGTCAATGCCAGCGGCGATCACGCCAACGTGTCCCGGCTTTCGGCTGCGCTGCGTCGCCGCCTCATCGGCGAGGACGAAGTGGTGCGAAGCGTTCTGGCGCAGCATCGGCTGGAAAAGGCGGAGAAGTTCATCGCCGAGGTGTTCTGGCGGACCTACTGGAAGGGGTGGCTGGAACAGCGCCCGGGCGTGTGGAGCGCATACCTCGCCGATGTCGGCGCGTTTCATCCCGGCACGACGATTGCAGAGGCGATGGCAGGCCGCACCGGCATCGATGCTTTCGACCATTGGGCACGCGAGCTGGCCGCGACCGGCTACCTCCACAATTGGGCGCGGATGCAGGTTGCATCGATCTGGGTCTTCACGCTCGGCCTGCCTTGGCAGCTAGGAGCGCAGTGGTTCTTCGACAAGCTGGTCGATGCCGACCCGGCTTCAAACACGCTGAGCTGGCGCTGGGTGGCCGGGCTGCACACGCCGGGCAAGACCTATTTGGCCGATGCCGATCGGATCGCGGCGATGACCGGCAGCAGGTTCCGGCCCGATGGCCTGGCCTCGAGCGCGCGGAATTCGCAGAACTTCAGCCACCCCCGCGCTCACCGGTGCGCACGGCGGTTGCCCCGGACTCCCGGCTACCGACGCTGGTGCTGGTGACGCCCGAAGACTGCTCGCTAGAAACTGTGCTGCCCGACCTTGATGTACGGGCCGTGGCCGTGGCCGACGATCTTGCCCGCAACGGTTGGGACCGCACTGCGCTTGAGGACGCTGGCGCGCGTGCCGCGGCCTATTGGCAATGCCCTTCCGGCGCGGGAGACATTGCCACGATCGCCACGCAGCACGGTTGCCGACAGGTCGTGACCGCCTTTGCTCCCGTCGGCCCGGTAGCCATTGCACTTGAGAGCCTGCGGGCGCAGCTTGCGGCGAAAGGCATTGTCCTTGCCGAACACCAGCGCGAATGGGACCGGTTGTGCTGGCCCCACTGCGGCAAGGGGTTCTTCAACCTCAAATCCGAAATCCCGCGCCTGCTGGAAGCGCTTAGCCTCGGTTAGTTGCGAGCGTCTTCAAGGATCATTGCGCCGGCGCGATAGCCCAGAGCCATAGCAGGGGCGTTGGTGTTGCCGGTGACATGGCCGGGCATGACCGAGCAATCGACCACGCGCAGCCCGGAAACGCCGTGCACCCTGAGGCGCGGATCGACGACGGCGCGCTCGTCAGAGCCCATCCGGCACGAGCCGATGGCGTGAAGGCCGCAGCTGGCGATGCGGCGAAAGCTATCGAGAACCGCCTCGTCACTTTCCACGCTCGCACCGGGGATCAGCTCGTCGCCGACCACATCGGCCAGCGGACCGGATCGCACGAAGGCGCGCATCTTGCGCACCATCGCGATAGCAGACTTGCGGTCGTGCTCGGTCGAAAGCCAGTTTGGCAGGATTGTCGGCAGGGTTGCCGCATCGGGCCCGGCGATGCGGACCGAGGCCTCGCTGGTCAGGCGCAGGAGCTGGCCATAGATCGTCATCCCCGGCTCGCGCGAGATCTTGTCGAGCGGGACCGGGTTGCCGTCGTCGGCTACCTCGAAGGTGTAGCCACCGAGATAGAGCTGGGCATCGACCCGCCCATCAGGATGCGCGACGTTGCAGAAGGCGCCAACCTCGAACGGACCCGTCGCCATGATCCCGCCGCCGGTCACAAGGTAGCGCGCCATTGCCACCAGCAGCCCCGGCCCGCGCAAGCTGCCGCCCGTACCCCGTTCGCCACGCAAGCGGTGGGGCATCGAGAAGCCGAGGTGTTCCACCATGCGTTCGCCCACGTCAGGCGATTCGACCAGCGGCACGATGCCAGCAGCTTTCAGCCGCGCGCCATCACCGATGCCGGAACGCTGGAGCAGCAGCGGGCTTTCCATCGCGCCACCGCTGACGATCACTTCGCCCGCGCAAGGGAAGCGGCGCAACACGCCATTGGCGCGCGCCTCGACCGCGATGGCGCGACCCTGCTCGATCACGACACGCTCGGCAATCGCGCCGGTCACGACCGAGACATTGGCGCGTTTACGCGCCGCGGCCAGGAAGGTCCGGCCTGAACTCTGGCGCCGTCCCTTGCGGATGTTGTGGCTGTAGAGGCCGACGCGCTCGCCGCCCCGTTCGTTGAGGTCCTCGACGCGCGCCATCCCCATCGCCTCGCCCGCCGCGATCATGCGTTCGGCGAGCGGATAGGAGAAGATCGCCGGATCGACGTGAACGAGCCCGCCCGCGCCACGCATCGGCCCCGGCCCGGCGGCATGATCCTCGAGTGCGAGAAACGCCTCGGTCATCGCCGCGCCATTCCATCCGGTAGCGCCGGCCGCTTCCCACGCGTCATAGTCGGCAGGTTCGCCCCGGCTCCAGATCATGCCGTTGACGGCAGATGATCCGCCGACGCCCTTGCCCCTGATCCACACCTCGTTGGCCGGCATGCCTTCGGCGCGGGACTGGCTGACGGGGTAGGCCCAGATGTGTTCCGGGTTGGTCACAAGCTTGGCCACGCCCTTGGGCAGGGTCACCCAGAACCCGTCGTTCTCGCCGCCAGCTTCGAGCACCAGCACCTTGTTGCGCGGGTTCGCGCTCAACCGCTCGGCAACGACGCAGCCGGATGAGCCTGCGCCCACGACGATGTAATCCCAGACTTGTGCCATTGTGCATCCCTCTCTCGCAGATCGTTCTGGCACACTGGCAAAAGGGACAACCCTAGCGTTTTGCCCACCCTAGCGTTTTGCAGAGTCGGCAAAGTGGTCTGTGACGGGTCTAGTGCAGGAAACCGGAATCAGGCCTCCGGACTTGCATGGACGGGAGTGGAATGCACGTTATCGCCCCAGGGCTCATTACCGAGGACAATCCGCCGCACCTGATCGGCGGGCGCGAGCGTGAAACGGGGCGCGTCGTATTTCCCTGCCCTTCCGGCGAGCGGTACGAGCAGGTCGCCCTGTCGCGCACCGGTACGCTGTGGTCCTACACCATCCAGCGCTACCGCCCGAAATCGCCGCCTTACAAGGGCCCCGAGGCCTTCCGGCCCTGGGCTGTCGCCTATGTCGAACTGCCCGGCGAAGTGATCGTCGAATCGCGCCTGACCGATATCGCATTCGAGGACATCCGCATCGGCATGCCGCTGGAACTGACCATGATACCGCTCGATCCGGACGCGCCCGACTCCGTGATGATCCCTGCATTCCGGCCCTTGGGAGACGCAGCATGAGCGGCGACGTCTGCATCGTCGGCGTGGGCATCCACCCGTTCGGCCGCACCGATGGCCTTTCCGGCCTTGAACAGGGCGTCTTCGCCGTGCGCGAGGCGCTGGCCGATGCCGGGATCGACTGGCCGCAGATCCAGTTCGCCTATGGCAGCTCGGACGCGGCGGGCAATCCCGATACCATGGTCGAGCGCCTGGGCCTGACCGGCGTGCAGTTCATCAACGTGCGCAACGGCTGCGCGGCGGGCGGCTCGGCGCTGTTCTCGGCGCAGATGGCGATCAAGTCGGGCGAGTTCGACATCGGCCTCGCCGTCGGCTTCGACAAGCACCCGCGCGGCGCGTTCAACGCCCTGCCTTCGGAATACAACCTGCCGGAATGGTACGGCGATGCCGGCTACATGATCACCACGCAGTTCTTCGCGGCCAAGATCATGCGCTACATGCACGAGCACCGCATCAGCCAGACCAGCCTTGCGCGCGTGGCCAACAAGGCCTTCCGCAATGCTGTCCACGCTCCCCATGCCTGGCGGCGCGAGCCGGTGGACATGGAGACGATCCTGGAAGCGCCGCTCGTGTCCGATCCCTATACCAAGTACATGTTCTGCTCGCCCGCAGAAGGCGGCGTCGCGCTGATCCTCGCGAGCGAGAAGAAGGCGCGCGAGCTGGGCAAGCCGCTGGTACGCCTCAAGGCCGCGACGATGCGCACCCGCCCGCCCAAGAGCTTCGAGGTCTTCGCGCCTTCTATCGACATCGGCGGCGGCAAGGCCACGGCCACGCAGATCGCCAGCGCCGATGCCTTCCGCATGGCCGGGATCGGGCCGGAGGACATCGCCCTCGCCCAGTTGCAGGATACCGAATGCGGCGCCGAAATCATGCACATGGCCGAAAACGGCTTCTGCAAGGACGGCGAGCAGGAGGCGTGGCTGGCGCAAGGAAAAACCGAGATCGGCGGGAGCCTTCCGGTGAACACCGATGGCGGCTGCCTTGCCTGTGGCGAACCGATCGGTGCGTCCGGCCTGCGTCAGGTCTATGAAAACGTCGTCCAGTTGCGCGGTGACGGCGGCGGACGGCAGGTTCCCGGCAACCCCAAGACCGCATACAGTCATGTCTATGGCGCCCCCGGCGTCTCTGCCGTCACCATTCTCGAGCGTTGAACACAATGGACATCGATCTTTCCCCCGAAGAACTGGCCTTCCGTGACGAAGTGCGCGCCTTTCTGGCCGAGAGGCTGCCCGAAGAGGTGAAACATGGCGCGGCAATGTCGCCCACGGTCTTCGTGGAGCCCGACATCGGCCAGCGCTGGAACGCGGTGCTGAACGAGCAAGGCTGGCTCGCCTACCAGTGGCCGAAGGAAGTGGGCGGCACCGGTTGGACGCCGACGCAGCGCTATATCTTCGAGAAGGAATGCGCACTGGCGGGGGCGCCGAACCTCACTGTGCTGGGGCTCAAGCTTGTTGCACCGGTGATCTACACTTTCGGCACGCCCGAACAGAAGGCCAAGTACCTGCCCAAGATCCTTTCGGGCGAGGACTACTGGTGCCAGGGCTTCTCCGAACCCGGCTCCGGCTCTGACCTTGCCAGCCTGCAGTGCCGCGCCACGCTTTCGGAAGATGGCACGCACTACAAGCTCAACGGCTCGAAGATCTGGACCACCCACGCGCACTGGGCAAACAGGATGTTCGCATTGGTCCGCACCGATGCCAACGTTAAGAAGCAGGCGGGCATCTCGTTCCTGCTGGTCGACATGAACCAGCCCGGCGTCTCGGTGCGCCCACTGTTGACGCTGGCAGGGGACCACGAGGTCAACCAGGTGTTCCTCGAAGACGCCATCGTCCCGGTGGAAGACCGGGTGGGCGAGGAAGGCGATGGTTGGAAGCTCGCCAAGTTCCTGCTCGAGAACGAGCGCGGCGGTTCGTGCCATTCGCCAAAGCTGGAATACGACCTAGCGCAGATCGAACAGGCCGCGGCGGATGAGCCTGACGGTCGCGGCGGCAAGTTGGCTGACGATACCGACTGGAAGCGCCGCGTCGCGAAGGTGCGGCTGGGCATCCAGAGCCTCGAGATGATCGAGCTGAAGATCCTTTCGGAGATCGCCAAGGGCCGCCCGCCGGGGCCGCAGACCTCGCTGTGCAAGCTGCTGGCGTCCAACCTGCGGCAGGATGTCGATCTTCTGGCAGTGGATCTCTATGGCCCGGCCGGGCTCCAGCTTGATTTCGCGCGGCCGCTCTATGGCGACAATGCCCCGGCGCCCATTCACGCAGAGGGCGCGCAAGTCGCCTCGGCACGCTATCTCAACAGCCGTGCCTGGACCATTTTCGGCGGAACCAACGAAGTGCAGGCGGGCATCATCGCGCGCACTGTGCTCGGACTTTAAAGGAAGAAGAGGATGCAGCTGAGCCGTGAGGCGCTATTGCGCGCCTATCGCCAGATGAAGGTGATCCGCGAATTCGAGGAACGCCTCCACGTCGATATCCAGACCGGCGAGATCGCCGGCTTCACCCACCTCTACTGCGGGCAGGAAGCTGTTGCAGTGGGCGTGTGCGAGCATCTCGACAACGACGACAAGATCGTCTCGACCCATCGCGGCCATGGCCACTGCCTTGCCAAGGGCTGTGATGTGAACGGGATGATGAAGGAAATCTGGGGCAGCCGCGACGGCCTGTGCAAGGGCAAGGGCGGCTCGATGCACATTGCCGACGTCGACAAGGGCATGCTGGGCGCCAACGGCATCGTCGGCGCGGGCGCTCCGATCGCGGTGGGCGCAGGGATCGCCGCCAAGATTGACGGCAAGGGCAAGGTCGCCATCACTTTCTCGGGCGACGGCGCGTGCAACCAGGGCACCACCTTCGAAGCGATGAACATGGCCGTGGTGACCAAGGCCGCGACCATCTTCGTGTTCGAGAACAACCACTATTCCGAGCACACCGGCTACCAGTACGCAGTCGGCACCAGCGGCGACATCGCCAGCCGCGCCGAAGCCTTCGGCATGAAGGTGTGGCGCGGTGACGGGACCGATTTCTTCTCGGTCTACGAGACGATGCGCGAAGTGCTCGACTACGTGCGCGTTCCCGGCAATGGCCCGGCGGCAGTGGAGTTCGATACCGAGCGCTTCTTCGGCCACTTCGAGGGCGACCCGCAGCGCTATCGCGGGCCGGGCGAACTCGACCGCATCCGCGAGATGCGCGATTGCCTGAAGAACTTCCGCAAGTCGGTGACCGACGCAGGGCTTCTGGAGCACTCCGATCTCGACGCGCTTGACGCCGAAGTGCTCGAAGCGATCGAGGAGTCCGTCCGGCAGGCCAAGGCCGCCGATCGTCCCACCGCCGAAGACGTCCTGACCGACGTCTACATTTCGTACTGAGACGAGGGAGCGGACCAATGGCAAAAATGATGTACCGCGACGCCGTCGTCTCGACGATCGCAGAGGAAATGGAGCGCGACGAGAACGTCGTGTGCCTGGGCGAAGACATTGTCGGCGGCATGGGTACGCCGGGCGGCCCCGAAGCCATCGGCGGCATCTGGTCGACCTCGACCGGGCTGTTCGGGAAGTTCGGCGCTGACCGCGTGATCGACACCCCGATCTCGGAAAGCGCGATCATGGGTGCGGCAGCCGGCCTTGCGCTTTCCGGCAAGCGCCCGATTGCCGAGCTGATGTTTGCAGACTTCATCGGCGTCTCGCTTGACCAGATCTGGAACCAGATCGCCAAGTTCCGCTACATGTTCGGCGGCAAGACCAAGTGCCCGGCGGTGATCCGCATGGCCTATGGCGCGGGCTACAATGCCGCCGCGCAGCACAGCCAGGCGGTCCACCAGATCCTCACCGGCATGCCCGGCCTCAAGGTGGTGATGCCGACCACGCCTGCCGACGTGAAGGGCCTGCTGCGCACCGCCATCCGTGACGACGATCCAGTGATCTTTCTCGAGCACAAGGCGCTCTACGGCGTTTCCGGCGAAGTGCCCGACGATCCGGACTACATGATCCCGTTCGGCCACGCCCGCCTGTCGCGCGCGGGGCAGGACGTGACCATAGTATCGACTGGCCTGCTGCTCGGCTTCTGCGAGGCGGTGGCCGACAAGCTTGCAGCCGAAGGCATCGGTTGCGACGTGATCGACCTGCGCACCACCAGCCCGCTCGATGAAGAGACCATCCTCGACTCGGTCGAAGTGACCGGCCGCCTCGTCGTCGTCGATGAAGCGCCGCCGCGTTGCAGCCTTGGCGCCGATATCTGCGCCCTGGTCGCCGAGAAGGCCTTTGCCAGCCTCAAGGCTCCGCCGCTGTCGGTCAACCCGCCGCACACCCCCATCCCGTTCGCGCGCGAGCTGGAATCTGCCTACCTCCCCTCGGTCGACAAGATCGAGGCGGCGGTGCGCAAGGTTCTGAGCTACCGTTAGAGGCTGGAGACGCGACATGGCCAATATCCGCCCGTTCTGCATGCCCAAATGGGGCATCGAGATGACCGAGGGCACGATCGCCGAATGGATGGTCAAGGAAGGCGAGGCCTTTTCCAAGGGCCAGGTCCTGTGCCTGATCGAAACCGCCAAGATCACCAATGAGGTCGAAGCCGAATACGACGCGGTCCTCAAGCGCCTGCTGACGCCTGCCAGCGAAGAGGCACACCCGGTGGGCGCGCTGCTGGCGGTGTTCGCCGACGCCGACACCTCGGACGCCGAAATTGAAGAGTTCATCGCCGGGTTCAAGCCCGCCGAGACCTCTGTCGCGGCCAAGGGCGGTGGTTCTGCGCCAGCTGCGGCAACGGCAACCCCTGCCGCAGTGGCTCCGGCCCCGGCGCGTGAGCCGAAGAAGATCGTCACCAATCGCGCGATCAGCCCAGAGGCGCTGAAGCTGGCTGAGGCCGAAGGCGTCGACATCGAACCGATAGAAGGTTCGGGGCGCAACGGGCGCATCACCTATCAGGATGTGGTTCAGGCCCTGCGCCCGGAACGGGCCCTGTCCTTCAATGGCAGCGCGCAACTGGTTGAGGACAGCCCCGAGGCTTTCGCCTCGCCACTCGCCCGCCGCATCGCCGCGCAGCACGGCATCGCGCTTGCGGGGATCAAGGGCACCGGCGCGCGCGGCCGCATATCCAAGGCCGACGTGCTGGCGCTGGTCAAGCCGACCATGGCCGCGGCGCCAGCTTTCGGCGCGCCGTTCGAGCTGGTCAGCAATCAGCCGCAGGTCCAGCCGTTCGACAAGGTGCGCAAGGTCGTCGCCCGTCGCCTGACCGAGGCCAAGCAGACCATCCCGCACTTCTACCTGCGCGTCTCGGCCGCGGTCGATGAACTGATGGCGCTGCGCAAGACGGCCAACCTCGTGCTCGGCGCGAAGGCGTCGATCAACGACTACATCGTCAAGGCCGTGGCGCTGGCACTGGTCAGGCATCCGGACGTCAACGTGCAGGTCCATGGCGATAGCGTCCATTCGTTCCCGCACGCCGACGTAGCCATCGCGGTGGCCAGCCCCAAGGGCCTCGTTACCCCGATCGTGCGGCAGGCAGACCGCATGCACATCGCACAGATCGCGGCAACCACCCGCGCCCTGATCGACAAGGCGCAGGCGGGCAAGCTTGGCTACGAGGACATGGACGGGGGCACCTTCTCCGTCTCAAACCTCGGCATGTTCGGGATCGAGCAGTTCGATGCGATCATCAACCCGCCGCAGGGCGCGATCCTTGCCGTCGGCGGCGCGAACCGCGTGGCGGTGGAGGCGGACAACGGCGACATCGCCTTCGAAACCCGCATCCAGCTGACCATGTCGGTCGACCACCGCGCGATTGACGGCGCGGCTGGCGCGCAGTTCCTGCAGACGCTGAAGGGCCTGCTCGAAGCACCGGAAGGGCTGTTCGCATGACCCGCAAGATCAGCCAGTTGGGCCCGGTCGGCCAGCTCGCCTACCTGCCGCAGGATTTCGATGCGGCGGTCAGGTACTGGACCGAAACGATGGGCGTCGGCCCGTTCTACCTGATGGAGAACGTCGCCCTCGGGGACTGCAAATACAAGGGCGTGCCCACCGGCGCCGTCTTCTCCATCGCCATCGCCTATTGGGGCGATGTGCAGATCGAGCTGATCCGTCCCGAAAACGGCGAACCGTCGATCTACACCGGCGAATATGCGGTGACCGACAGCCTCCACCACATCTGCATCTTCATCGATTCCATCGAGGAAGCCCGCGCGGCCTGCGCCGAGGCGGGCGCAACGATACTGGTCGAGGGCAAGGTCGGCGCCGATGGCGAAGTGATCTACGTCGATCCTGGGAAAGGCCCCGGCCACGTGATCGAACTGCTCCAGAACATGACCGGCGCCGATGGCATCTTCCAGATGATCAAGGATGCCGGGAAGGACTGGGACGGCTCGGAACCGCTGCGCAAGCTGGGCTGACAAGCGCAAGCTTGGCAGACGTTGCTATAGTCTATAACAATGCCGCCGGAGAGTCCCGAAACCGGCGGTAAAACCATGCTCGAAGTTCTCAGCACCCGCACACTCGCTCCGGTCGAGCGGCTCGATTACTGGAACGATCTGATTTCCTCGACCTACACCGGCATGGTCGTCGATGCTCCGCGCGATCGCTTCGATGCGCGGCTGACGGTGTGGCAGATGGGGACGCTGCGCATGGTTCGGCCCTATTCACGCGCTGCGGTGATCTCGCGCCATGCTGAGCGTTCGACGCGTCCGACCGATCAATCACTGGTTGCTCACTTCCTCACTCGGGGCGACGTCAGGCTCGAGCAGCGTGGCCGGACCGTCGATCTGACGGAAGGCGACATGGTGCTGTGCGCGGCCGAGGAGTTCTATCGCTTCGACACCAGCACGACGCACGAGATGATGGTGGTGGAGTTCGACCGGCAAACTCTGGCCGAGCGCCTGCCCCATATCGACGATTTCGTTGCACGGCGCATTTCCGGCCAGTTGCCCTCTACCCGACTTGCTCATCGCTACATGTCTTCGTTGTGGCAGGAAGCCCCCGAAGTCCTGCCCGATGCGCATTGGCAAATGCATGCCGGTATCGTCGGCGAAATGATCGCTTCGTGCATCGAAGGCAGCGGCAAAGTGATGGAGGCGCCAACCAATGGCCTGGTGACGCGTGCCGAAGCCATCATTCTGGAACGGATCGGCGATACTGAGTTCAACGCATCGGCTCTGGCAACCAGCCTCGGAGTTCCCTTGCGCACGCTGCAAGCCGCTGCGGCCAGTGCCGGAACCACGCCAAGCGCCCTGATCATGCGCCGCCGTCTGCTCCGCGCAGCAAAAAGGCTGGTGGGCGAGCCCGGTACGAGCGTCACCACAATTGCCATCGAGTGCGGCTTTGCCGATTCCGCCCACTTCGCCCGCCGGTTCCAGCAGCATTTCGGCACCACGCCCAGCCACTATCGCCGCATGAACTGATGGTCCTTGCGCTTCCGTCCAGTTTTCTGCGCGCCCGGACAGGCAGTTTTGAACCGGACAGCTAGACCGATCCCATAAACATGGGAGGTTCCGCATGAAGGCTCGATTCACCTCGGCTAGCGTCGTTGCACTTGCTGCATCCATTCTCGCTGTGCCAGCATTTGCGCAGGAAACTGCGCAGGCCAATGATGCCGGTGGCATCGCGGAGATCGTCGTCACCGCCCAGAAGCGGGTCGAGAACGTGCAGGACGTGCCGATTGCCATTTCGGCTTTCGGTGGCACCGCCCTGAAGGAGCGCGCCGTGGCCGACATCTCGGCGCTCAGCGGCATCGCGCCCAACGTCAACCTTGATGGCGGCACGCCGTTCTCGGGCTCGTCCGCAGTGCTTTCGGCGACGATCCGCGGCATCGGCTCGGACGATTTTGCGTTCAACATCGATCCGGGCGTCGGCATCTACCTCGACGGGGTGTTCCTGGCCCGTACCGTTGGCGCCAATCAGGACCTGCCGGATGTCGAGCGGATCGAGGTTCTGAAAGGCCCGCAAGGCACGCTGTTCGGCCGCAACACCATCGGCGGGGCGATCTCGATCGTCACGCACAATCCGGGCAGGGAGTTCCGCCTGACCGGTGACCTCACCACCGGCAGCTTCGACCTGCTGCGCGCCCGCGCCACCATCGACCTGCCGCTGACGGAGAGCCTTGCGGCTTCGCTCACCGGCGCGGTCACCAGCCGCAGCGGCTTCCAGAAGCGTATCCCGTACAACGGGAGCGCAGCGGACATGCGCGCGATTGCCAATTCCGATCCTTTCACCGCGTTCAACAACGCCGACTATTCAACCTCCAGCCGCCAGAGTGCGGACAACAACATGAGCCTGCGCGGCAAGCTGCGGTGGGACAATGGCGGTGCCTTCCGCGCAACGCTTTCGGGTGACTACACCAACCAGGATTCCTCTGGGCAGAACAACTCGCTGCTGGGCGTGTCCTTCCCGCCGGGACCGTTTGCGCCGACCAACCCCTTGCCCGGAACCGGCATCAACCCGATCAATCCGGCAGGCGGCTTCCTCTTCGCCGGGCTCTACAACTTCTGCATCGGTTCGACGCAGGCGGAAATCGCCGCACGCGGCGCCAGCGCGATTTGCGGAGCGCGAGGCACCAGCATCAACCCCGGTCGTCTCCTCGGGTCGCTGGCAGGGGTCAACACCGACGCCGACCCGACCAACAACCGCCTGCCGTGGGATGGGCGCTTCATCACCGGCGATCCTGACAAGACCTATGCCACCGGTCCCACGCTCAACAAGCTGCGCGCCTGGGGTTTTGCCGGCAATCTGGAGTATGACCTTGCCGACGGTCTGATGGTCCGTTCGATCACCAGCTATCGCAAGACCAACTGGAAGGCGGGATCTGACCTCGACGGTTCGCCGCTTTCGATGCTGGAATTGACCTTCAGCCAGAACCAGCAGCAGTTCAGCCAGGAAGTGCAGTTGCTCGGGTCCAACCTGCTCGACGGCAAGCTGAACTTCGTGGCCGGCGCCTATTACTTCAAGGAAGACGGGGACCTGCACGATTACGTGACCTTCGACGAAGGTCTGCTGCAGGTAGACGGCCCGAACAGCTTCGACACCAAGAACTATGCGTTCTTCGGCCAGGTCGATTTTCGCGTGAACGACTGGATCGGCATTACGCTGGGCGGACGTTACACCAAGGAAACGAAGCTGTTCGAAGGCGGGCAGCAGGACCTGAACGGCGGCAACTACAAGTTCTTCGGCTGCGCGAATGCTGCGGGCACGATCTTCCCGTTCGGTGATTTCCCGCTGGCCCCGCCCCAGGCTGCAGGCGGCCCGCCTTGCTTTGCCGCCCTGTCGTTCCCTGATCCGACCAATCCGGTTCGGGTCTATGTGCCCGGCGTCAACCGCAAGACCTTTTCGAACTTCGCGCCCAAGATCGGCGTGCAACTGCACCCCAGCGACGACGTGATGGTCTATGGCAGCTATTCGGAAGGCTACAAGACCGGCGGCTGGACCACCCGCCTGACCAACCCGCAGGGCAACGTCGCGCCCGATTTCGACGAGGAACTTGCCGAGACCTACGAAGTGGGCGTGAAGTCCACCTGGCTTGACCGGCGCCTGCAGGTGAACATCGCGGCCTTCACCACCAGTTACAAGAACGTCCAGCTGAACCAGCAGGTCGGCACTTCGCCCACCATCGACAACGCCGGTACGGCGCGGATCAAGGGCGTTGAAATCGAAGCCATCGTCGCTCCGGTCAAGGGTCTGACGATCAACGCTTCGGTCGGCTATCTCGATGCCTATTTCACAGCGCTTTCGGCCAGCGTCCTGCGGCCCGACGTGGCAGGGCCGATCCCGGGCCTGCGTGAAGGGGCCGTGGTCGGCGGACAGCTGCCCAAGACCGCGAAGTGGTCGACCAACCTTGCGCCTCGCTACGAGCTTGGCCTTGGCAACGGCGGATCGCTGGTGTTTCTGGCCGACTGGACGCACAAGAGCGCGGTGTGGAATGACGTGGCGCGCTACCTGCCACTGCGCCGCCAACCGATCGACATCGTCAACGCCAGCTTCACCTATCGCGAACCGGGCGGCAAGTGGGACCTGACCGTGGGCGGCACGAACCTGACCGACGAGCGCTACCTCGTTTCGGCAGGCGCAAACGATGCAGCAGGCGTTTACTTCGGCAGCTACAATCGGCCCTGCGAATGGTACGCCCGCGTCGGCTTCAAGTTCTGATCGTCCGGAGCCCCGCCCCAAATTGTTACTGGTGGGTGGGGCCCCGCCGCCATCGCTTCTGTCATTCACAGGAAATCTGCCATGACCACCGCCAAGGCCGCCGTCCTGCGCACTGCGGGCGCAGCACCACGGATCGAGACTGTCACCATCGACGCTCCGCGCGCGGACGAAGTGCTCGTGGAGATGCGCGGCGTCGGCATCTGTCACACAGACATGGTGATGCGCGACGGGCACTTGCCGGTGCCGCTTCCCGTAGTGCTGGGTCACGAAGGTTCGGGCGTCGTCCGAGCGGTCGGCACCGAGGTGACCGATCTGGCAGTGGGCGATCACGTGGTGCTGAGCTTCATGTCGTGCAGCCACTGCCCAAGCTGCGATGAACAGGCACCTGCCTATTGCCACTCATGGGTACCGCTGAATTTCTTCGGCGCGCGCGCCGATGGCTCGACCGCGCTGAGGGACACAGGCGGCGCTGCGGTGCACAGCCATGTCTTCGGCCAATCGTCGTTTGCAACCCACGCCGTGGTCAACCGGCGCAATGCTGTGAAGGTGGCGAAGAATTTGCCGATCGAACTTCTCGGCCCCCTGGGCTGCGGCATCCAGACCGGCGCGGGCGCGGTGCTCAACGCTTGCCGCGTGCGCGCCGGATCGAGCGTTGCGGTAATCGGAGTGGGCGCGGTGGGCCTGTCTGCCGTGATGGCGGCGCGCATCGCCGGCGCAGGAACGATTGCCGCGATAGACGTCAATCCGACGCGGCTAGACCTTGCCATCGACCTTGGCGCAACCCACGCCTTGCGCAGCAGGGAAGATTTTGTGGCACTGGCAACAGAAGCGGGCTGCCCGACGGGGTTCGACTATATCATCGATACGACCGGCATCGCATCGCTGGTCAATGCCGCGATCCTTGCCCTCGCACCGCGGGGCGAGATCGCGCTGGTGGGTGCCTATGCGCCCGGCACCGAGGTTCGCGCCGATACCACCCACGTCATGAGCGCGGGCCGCGTGATCCGCGGCGTTGTCGAAGGCAGCGCCGATCCGCAAAGCTTCATCCCAGAACTGATCGAACACTACCGCGCCGGCCGCTTCCCGTTCGACCGCCTTGTCGAATGGTTTGGCTTCGACGAAATATCCAAGGCGTTTGCGGCTGCAGAAACGGGACGCGTGGTAAAGCCGATCCTGCGGTTCTAGGTTGCGGCGCCATCCCGCGCGCCTGATAATCGGTGTTCACGGCAAGGACACCGCATGAAAACCACCGTCGAAATTCTGTCCGAAGACATTGTCGATCGACTTCCGCCGGACCGCCACGGTCCCTTCGTGGTCGGCATCTGCGGCGCGCAAGGTTCCGGCAAGACGTGGACCACCCACCTGCTGGCCGAGCGCATGGAGCACCTCGGCTTGCGCACGGTGACACTGTCGCTTGACGATCTTTACCTGACCAAGGCTGACCGGCAGCTCCTGGCTAGGAATGTCCATCCGCTCTTTGCCGTGCGCGGTGTTCCGGGCACACATGACATTGCCGCAGGCATTCGCATCATCGATGCGCTGGGCGAGGCAGGATGCGTGGCCTTGCCGGCTTTTGACAAGGCGAAGGACGAACCGGTGGCTCAGTCGGACTGGCGAAGGGTAGACACCCCGTCGACATCGTCCTGTTCGAAGGCTGGTGCGTCGGCGCGCGGCCGCAGCATGCCAGTCTGCTCGCGGCGCCCGTCAACGCGCTGGAACGGGACGAAGACCCGGATGCGGTCTGGCGGAGCCACGTGAACGCCTGCCTCGCCGGAGAGTATCAGGCGTTCTTCGCGAAGTTCGACATGCTGGTGCTGCTGCAGGCCCCCGGCTTCGAGGTCGTGGCCGAGTGGCGTCTGGAGCAGGAGGAGACCCTGCGCCGCGCACTGACCAGCGAAGGCCGTGACGTTTCAGGCCTGATGGACCGGAGGGCCGTTGAACGTTTCGTGATGTTCTACGAACGGATCACGCGCCACATTCTCGAAGAAATGCCGGCGCGGGCCGATCTTGTCGTTGCCCTCGACGCGCAGCGACAGCCGATTTCTGTGAAGGTCAATCGCTGAAGACCGGGGAGGGTGCGCGTCTGCGGAGGGAGAACCGCGCGCGCACCCGTGGCCTCAGAACTCGGAGAGGAGTCTTCCGAGGCCTTCGATCCGGTCGGTGATGCCCAGGGTACGCAGGGCGTGCCAGTAAGTCGCGGTGTTGATCGCGATCACCGGCTTGTCGAGCTTGAGTTCGTACTCCGCCGCGAGGCTGACCATCGAGAGGTTCGTGCCGACCTGCACGATTGCGTCGACGTCGCTACCGTTGAGATGGTCGATCACCTCGCGCAGACGCTGCGGCGTTACCTTGGCGATGTCGGTCCACCGCTTGCACTGCAGGGGCACGTCCCGCACCACCGAGAAACCGGATTCCTCAAGGAAGCGGCGCACTTCGGCATTGGCGACCGGGTAATAGGGTGAGACGAAGCTCACCGTCTTGACGTTGCCATAGGCATGAAGCGCTGCGGCGATCGATTCCGAGCCGGTCGACGCGCCAACGCCTGCAAGTTCCTCGACTTCGGCCTTGAACTTCTTGCCGCCCTCGACCCCGCCGTAGAACGTGATGGCCGACATGCCGAGCACGAGGTATTCGGGACGCAGTGTCATCGCCGAGCGCACCGCGTCCATCGTGTTTTCGGCAATCGCGGTGGTGCCGGCGATGAAATCCTCGTTCGAGAGGGCGACCGGGTCTTCGACGAAAATGCGGGAGAAGTGATTGGTCACGCCGGCAGGGCGCATGCGCTCCATGTCGGGCTGGACGGTGGTGTTGGTGGAAGGGGCAATCACGCCGAGGCAGGCGCGGTAACCCTGGACGTCAACCATTGGATTTGTCTCCGGAAAAAGCCGCGCCGCAGTCCCACCACCGCGACGCCGCTTCGCATCATACGATCGCAGCCGCCTGGGCGAGGCTGTCGAACATGGCTTGCCGCATCAGGTAGTTGCGGCGGGTTTCGTCGTTGTTCTTGATTTCCAGCATCTTGGCACGGCGCGCTTCGTGCGCTCCGTCCTGTCCGCCCTTGATGAAGGCCATGTTTTCCTTGGTCTGCATCTGGGTGAAGCTGTGCGTCACCTCACGGCGCTGGCGATCGTAGAGCGCAAGGCTTGGCTCCATCGCGGCCTTGCCCTTCAGCACCGGCTCGAGCTTTTCGAACAGGTTGAAGGCATCGTGGACGCCCGAGTTCATGCCGAAGCCGCCAAGCGGATTGTTGAGGTGCGCGGCATCGCCGACCAGCATGACGCGGCCTTCGCGGAACGACTTGGCCACGCGCTGGTGCACGCGATAGAGCGTGCGATGCTCGGTCCTAACCGCAGCGCCATCGCCTACGAGCCGATCGAAGATGCCGTTCTTGATCCTGTCGGAACGCAGCTCTTCGTCGCTGAGCGAGCCATCGGTTGGCACCAGCACGCGCCACAACGATGGCACGC
This sequence comes from Novosphingobium sp. THN1, assembly GCF_003454795.1. Lineage (GTDB taxonomy): Bacteria > Pseudomonadota > Alphaproteobacteria > Sphingomonadales > Sphingomonadaceae > Novosphingobium. Next base: position 478,494 of record NZ_CP028348.1, on the reverse strand, counting down.
GCAGCAGCACCAGCCACTCCTTCGGATCCGACACGTAGTTAACGTAGGCCAGGTTCGGCAGGTGATCGGCCAGTTCAAGGTCGGTCGACAGGCACAGGAAGCGTTCGGGATAGGTAAACCCGTCGAACTCGATCCCAAGCCACTTGCGCACGATCGAGTTGGCACCATCGGCGCCGACCAGATAATCGGCACGCAGGCGATTGATGCCATAGGGCGTTTCGGCCCAGAGATCGACGCCGCTTTCGTCCTGCTTGAAGGTAAGCAGGCGCGTGCTGAAGTGCATCTTGGCGTTCGAGAACTTTTCCAGGCCCGCTGCCAAAGCGCGAGACAGGTGGTACTGTTCGCACTGGATGCGGAAGGGATAGCGGGTGACGTCCTCGATCTCGCTGAGGTCGAAATCGATCACCTCTCCGGTGGTACGATCCCGCCAGTGATAGACCGGCGCCTTCAGGCCCTTTTCCAGCAACATCGGCGTGATGCCAATGGTATCGAGCATTTCGAGCGTCGGCGGGTGGAACGTCGACGCGCGCAGATCCTGCGCACAGTCCTCGCCCGATTCGAGCACGACGACATCCACCCCCGCCTGGGCAAGCAGCGTGGCCAGAACCGTCCCCACGGGACCGGCTCCGACAATCGCCACCTGGCACCGTTCAACCCCTGTCATATCCAGCGGACTCCAATCTAACTTCTGGTACGGGGTATGGACCGGGCCGCACTTGTGCGTCGGCAAAGCCGCCAAACTATCCGCCTTGCGGTGATATGAGGTTCAGAGGCAGGAAAACGGGCATCACTGCAGCAGAAAAACCGGCATCGACAACAATGACCGACCCTGCGGTAGACTTATTCCGCTCCGACAGGCGGGGAGAATAGCGATGGTTTCTATTCGTAGCGGATGGCGAATTGCGCAAACGGGGCTCGCTTGCGCCCTGATCACGGCAACTGCGTCTGCACGGTCAGATGCCCGTGACAGCGAAGAGATCTACCGAGAGCGCCTTGCAGTGTTCCTGAAGGATCCGGGCAACCTGCCCTACGAACCGACCGAGCCGCTTGTCGGCGCACAGAACTGGAAGCCACTGCCGAAGATTTCACTCGCCCGCAGCGCACTCTCGCCGGGTTCGGTTGAAAAGGCGCGCGCTTATGCCGAGCTGATGAATTCAAGCGCCTTCATGGTTTGGCACGACGGTAAGCTCGTGTCCCAGTGGTATGCGCCTGGCGTCACGGAAAAGACGCCAATCACGTCCAAATCCCTGTCGAAGCCGCTCACCGCGCTGGCCGTCGGCCGCGCGCTGGCTCTGGGCAAGATCCGCTCGATCGATCAGTCAATTGCCGACTTCATTCCGCGCGCCAAGGGGACGCCAAAGGAAAGGATCACGATCCGATACCTGCTCGACATGCGTTCGGGTATGCTCGACCAGGGGTTTAGCGCCGAACCAGAGCATCCTTACAACCGCGTGCTGCTCGATGAGAACTTCGGCGAAAAGATCATCGACCTTTATCCGATGCCGCATGAGCCCGGGAAGCACTATTCCTACGCCAACGCGCCCAGCGATACGATCGCCATGGTCATCGAAGGTGCGACGGGCATGCGCTATGGAGACTGGGTCGGCCGCGAGGTGCTCCTTCCGCTTGGCGCGCAAGGTGGAACGATCTGGGTAGGCAAATTAGGCGGTCTTGCTCATTCAGGCTGCTGTTCGACCATGCCGGCCGACACCTATCTGCGATTTGCCGTTCTCCTGCTGCAGGATGGCGTGTGGAACGGCAAGCGCCTGCTGCCCGAGGGCTATGTCGCGGAAATGCGCAAGGGGACCGAAGCGAATCCGAACTTCGGTCTGGGTATCTGGCTAGGCTCACCCTATCGGCAGCGTCGCCCATTCGGTGCGCCGGGGATGCTTGGGCCGCAGGTTCTCCACTCTGAACCATTCCTCGATCCGGATCTGTTCATGTTCGATGGCAATTCGAACCAGCAGGTCGCTATCAGCCCGAGACATCGGCTGATCGTACTGCGCGTCGGCGCGACGCCACCTGCGCCCAAGAACGGCAGCCCGGAATGGGATAACGCGTTCCTGCCGAACACGCTGATCCAGGGGCTCAGGCAGTAGCAGGCAATCGGTAGCGGCTGAACACCAGCAGCGCGATCACCTGCAGGCTTGCCGGGATCGCGCTGTAAAGCAGCACGATCCCGAAAATCGCGCTGCTGCCTTGTGCGCTGGCACCGCCAGTAGACGATACGAAGCCGAACGCGCTCATCACGATCCCGGCGATGACCGGACCAAGCGCGAAGGCCAGCTTCTCCATGGCAGAGAACAGGCCGGCAAACACACCCTCGTTGGCAACGCCCTGCATACGGCGCTGATGATCAACAGTATCGGTCATCATCGAAAGGGCCAGCAGGATGAAGCCGCCGTTGACCGAGCCGATCACCACGGCTCGCAACAGGATCAGCAGGTGTTCGGTATTGACAGGCTGCCCGCCAGGAAGTGTCGCCACATCAGCGCCGCCCTTGCCGACCCACAGCCACGTCACCGTCACCGCCGCCCACACCAGCGAGGCGGCGACATAGGCGCGCGGCTTGCCGATGCGGCGCGGCAGCCATAACCACAGCGGCTGCGCGGCAAGGCTGGCGGCAGACATGCACAGAATGAACACCGGGATCAGCCAGATCGCCTGCACGGCATAGAGGAAGACGAAGCCGATCACGGTATAGCTCGCCGCCTGGCCGATGTTCGAAAGGAAACTGGTGGCGAGCAGTATGAGATAGGGCTTGTTGGCGGCCACGGTCCTGAGTTGGTCGAGCAATGATCCCGGTACCGCACCGGCATTGATCAGCGACACCTTGCGCAATCCGCTGGCCGTCGTCAGCATCGAGACAAGGCAAAGCACGCCGAAGATCCAGCTCATCGCGTGCCAGCCCGAAGCTCCGCCACCGAAGTGCATAACGATCGGTTGGGCGAGCCCGACGCCGACAAGCACCCCGAGCGTTGCGAAGAACATGCGCAGCACCATTATGCGGTTGCGCTGGTGCGGATCGCTGGACAGCTCTGCAGCAATGGCGAGATACGGCACCGAGTAGATGCTGAACGCCGTCGATGCGAGGAAGAACAGGGCGCAGATTGCTGCGGCAGCGATGTAAGGGCTGGGGTATTCGGTGAAGGTGAAGAGCGCGATGAAACCCAGCGTCGTGCCTACCGCTCCGGCAATCAGAAAGGGCGTACGGCCGATTGCCGTCTTCATCCGGTCCGACCAGGCCCCGACCAGCGGATCGCAGACAATCAGCCAGAGCTTGGGCAGCAGCACGACGAGGCCCGCAAGCCAAGCCGGCACGCCGAGCATCGTCGTCATGAACAGCGGCAGCAGAACCGCAGGCGTATCGCGGAACACCTGCGCGCCCAACTGGCCAACGCCATAGCGCAGGACGACGCCTGTCGGCACCTCGTCGGGCAGGGTGGATTTTGCGGCGAGGCTGGCGTTCATGGCTGGGATCCGGGTGTTCTGGGGAGAAGGGTGAGGCGTCAGACGCAGGCGCAGACCGTCTTCCATTCGAGGTAGTTGTCCATCGCCTGCCGCCCGCTGTCGCGGCCCCAGCCCGATTGCTTCACCCCGCCAATGGCGAGCGAGGCGTCGTACATGGCATGGCAATTGATCCAGACCGTGCCGGCGCGAATATCGGCAGACATGCGGTGCGCGGTAGAGAGGCTCTCGGTCCAGACGCTGGCAGCCAAGCCATAGTCGCTGGCATTGGCGGCGGCGATCACCTCTTCCTCATCATCGAACGACTGGACGACGAGGACCGGTCCGAACACTTCCTCGCGCACGATTTCCATGTCGGGCTTCACGTCAACCACCACGGTCGGGGTAATGAAGGTGCCGGCATCGCCGGTTCGCTCGCCACCGGTCAGCATCGTCGCGCCTTCGCCCTTCGCGCGCTGGAGGAAGCCCTCGACGCGCTCGGCATGGCGGGCCGAGACGACCGGCCCCATCTGCGTGTCCTGCAGCAGGCCATGGCCGATCTTCAGCCCCTTGGCATAGGCAGCGACGCCTTCGACAACCTGATCGTGGACCGAGCGGTGCACATAGAGCCGCGAACCGGCGATGCACACCTGCCCACCGTTGAAGAAGATCGCATTGGCCACGCCCGGCACGGTGATGGCCATGTCGGCATCGGGAAACACGATCGAAGGCGACTTGCCACCAAGCTCCAGCGTGACGCGCTTGAAGTTCGTCTTGGCCGCATCGAGCACGGCACGGCCCGTCGCGGTCGATCCGGTGAAGGCGATCTTGTCGACATGAGGATGCGCAGCTAGTGTGGCGCCGGTCTGTCCGCCAAGGCCGGTGACAACGTTGAGCACGCCGGCAGGAAGACCCGCTTCCATCATAAGTTCGCCAAGGCGCAGGGCAGTGAGCGACGTGTCTTCGGCAGGCTTGAGCACCACCGTGCAACCTGCCGCTAGCGCCGGCGCAAGCTTCATCGCGGTCAGAACCAGCGGTGAGTTCCACGGCACGATCGCCGCTACGACCCCTACCGGCTCGCGCACCGTCCACGTGCGCATCTGCCGGCCTGCGGGCTGGTAGTTGATCGAGCTTTCGAGACTGTGCCCCTCGATCGCCATGGCCTGCCCGGCGAAGAAGCGGAATTGGTTGACCGCGCCGGGTATCTCGGCCCATCGTCCGACGAACAGCGGCTTGCCCTGATCGAGCGTTTCAAGTTCTGCAAGATCGTCGATATGGGCCTCGATCAGGTCTGCGACCTTCCACAGGATGCGGGCCCGCTCCACCGGTACGGTCGCTTTCCAGACCCCCAACGCCGCGCGCGCGGCCTCAACGGCGGCATCGACGTCAACAGGGCTGGCTGCCGCAATACGTCCGGTTTCCACGCCCGTCGCAGGATCGAGCGTGGCGAAATCGGCCCCGCCTTCTGCCGTCCGCCATGCCCCGTCGATCAGCAGCCCTTCGCCGCGCGCGCGACGGGCCAGGAATGCGACGTTACCGGGACGAAGATTGGCGAGATCGAAAGCCATGACTCTGGGATTCTCCTTGGATGCAGGCTGAGTGCCCCCTGCCCGATGCACCGGCCAGAGCGCCATACGCCAAAAGCCGCTTGGCGGATAACCTGGTCCGATAATGTCCAACCATCTGCAAAAATCGGCGCTCGGTTCGCGGCATCCGATCAGAGCAACCGCAGCGCTTCAAAGCGAGCGCCCCAAGGCGTAACGGCAGCTACCATTTCTGTCCTACCGTACGGGGCCCAGTCGACTTCAAGTACGCCAGACAATTCGGCACCGGCAGCGCGCATCGCATCACGGAAGGAGCCAAGGTTCGTTACTGGAAAACGCAAAGCTGCCCAGCCGCGCTGTGGCGGGCGCGCGTGGGAGAAATCGTGGCCACCACAACCAAAGCTGATGATCTCCACCGAACCCTCCATGCGGCCGTGCGGATGATATATTCCGATCCGCATCGGGATGCCGGAAGCCACCGAAGGGGGCAGCCCCATGCAGTTCACGCCGCCCTCGTTACCGGCGAAGCCATCTGTTTCCTGCGCGGGTTGCCAGCCCAGATGATCAACGAAAAGTGCGCGCGCCGCATCAAAATCGGTGACGATCTGCGTTGAGTTAAACACCCACGACGCATTCCCCCCGATTCCTTCGTACCCCTGCAGCGCTGGGCAGACCCGCTGCATCAGCGCGATGCAAAGACCATCCATGTCGGTCTCCACAACTTCTCGCACGGCAAGGGCTCCGAACTGCCAGTCCGCGATCGGAGCGCTAGCCCGGTAGCCGGCTGCGCCAAGTGCGCGGTGGAGCTGTTCGATATCGTTCAAGGAACGAATATTAATGTCGAAGATGGCGCCGCTGTCCCAGGCCTGTGCGCCGTCACGCATCAGGGCGGACGGTTCGCCCGCAAGAGAAATCAGCCGGATGCCACCACGTTCCGCATCGGGGTGCATGATCAGGACCTCCCTCGCGACGGAGGCAGGATCGATTCCCATAACCGAGAGGATGCCAGGCGGGACTGCGCCAGCATGAACAGTGCGATACCCCAAAGCCTGATTCAGGGCAGCCGCTGATACATTGGCGTCGGCAACGATGCCGACAACTTCGTGGAATCCGTTATCCCGGGCAATCATGGCTCTTCAACACTCCCACGCGATGCACTCAATTCCGCTCACCTTGGCAAGCTGCCATCGGTAAAATTCCAGCGGTGCCGAGGCGACGCAATTTCGGCCCGATCTCCGCGCCGATCATGTGGGTGTCGGCAAGCCAATCGAAGCCGGTGACGAGGAAGTTGTCGATCCCCGCCGCGCGATAGCGCAGCAGCGCCTGCACCAGCGTGTCGGGCGATCCGACCAGGCACATCACCTGAAGGCGGCCCTGCGTCGCCTTGGTAAGGCCCGTCCAGAGGCAAAGGTCGGCAGCGGCATCATCGGCTTGCGCGGCATTCGCGGCAACGGTCTCGGCGGCCTTGCCCAGATCGCGTCCCAGCGCACCGTGCTTTGCCTGCCGCGCGATGACGCCTTGCAGCAGGGCGTCGGCCCGCGCCCACGCCGCCTCGTCGCTATCGGCCACGACCAGCCGCATCGACATCGAGAAGCGGGGGTTGCGTCCATGCTTGTCAGCCTCGGCTCTTACCGTCGCGACCTGTGCCGCAATCTGGTCCACGCTACCGGGCCCGAAGGCATAGACGTCGGCCAATTCAGCCCCGAACTGCAGAGCCAGCTCGGACGTCCCCGCCCAGAACACCGGCACGCTGCCTGCCACCGGACGCACTTCCGACCCTGCGTTATCGAACCGATACCAGTCGCCCTGATGATCGCACGGGCTTTCACCCGCCCAGACCCGGCGCATGATCCGGACGTATTCGTTGCTGCGCCGGTAACGCTCGTCCTTGGTCAGGTAATCGCCATCGCAGCGCGTTTCGATGTCCGAGAACGCGGTGATGACGTGCACCCCTGCCCGGCCGCCCGAGAACTGGTCGAGCGTGGCAAATGCCCGCGCGGCCATGGTCGGCGCAATGAAGCCGGGCCGATGCGCCACCATCAGCTTCAGGCGCGTCGTTGCCGCCGCAACCCAGGTCGCGGTGACCAGGCTGTCGGCCGACTTGGCGTTCTGCCCCACCAGCACGCGGTCATACCCGGCAGCCTCATAAGCGCGAGCGATTTCGGCGACGAAGGCCGGATCGTATGGTCCCGGCGTCTCGCTCGTCTCGCTGGTGCGATAGGGCGAGATCAGGCCCACCAGCTCGATTGGATGTCGTTCCAACAGCATTACTCCGAAAGGGCCTGCTGCTTTTCCGCTGCCTCGACGGTCGCCGCGTCGAGCCGGTAGAACAGCATGGTCACGATGGCAGCGATCATCGCCGCCGCAGGAATGACCGACACGCATAGCAGCACCGCAAGTTTCGCATCCGCACCTTGCTCGGCCGCCTGCCCGCTGGCCGAAGGCACGTAACCCATCGCGGAAAGGAACGCGCCCATCACGGCCAGCGCAGCAGCCGAAGAAAGCTTGTCGAACAGCGTGGTGAAGCCGGCGAATGCGCCTTCGCGCCGCTCCCCGCTGGTCACGTAGTCATAGCGCACCGCATCGGACAGCAGCGAATAGGCGCAAAGGATCATGCCGGCCCCCGCCAGCCCGCTCAACGCACCGCGTGCCGAGATGAGCAGCATCGCCTCACCGGGGCCCGCAAGCAGCCAGCTCGCCTGCACAATGGCATAGAGCGCCAGCGCACCAATGTAGCAGGCCTTCTTGCCCACACGGTTGGATAGCCACACCCAGCCCGTCATGCTGACCAGCATCGCAACCGTGGCCAGCATGAAATAGGTGCCAAGGACATTGTCCTTCTGCTCCAGACCAATCCGCGTGAAAAAGGCCAGCGCCGCAGAGCCGATTGCCGTACCGAACAAAAGGAAGGCGTGGGCAATCGCCAGGATGCGGAACGGCACGTTCTTCCACGCCAGCAGGACCTGCCGCCACAGCGCGACCAGCGGGTTGACCCGCGCCGCACCCGCGCGCTCCGGCGGTGCGGTGCGCGGCGCCTTGGCCAGAAGACGCACCGCCAGAGCGGTCGCGACAAAGACCACGGCACTCACGATCAGCGCGATCAGCAGGTGGCCGCTGCGGGTCGGGCCAGTCTGGCTCAGGATCCAGGTCGGCAAGGTTGAGCCGAGCATGGTGCCGACAGCATTGCCATAGGTCCGCCAGCCCATCAGCCGGGTGCGTTCACGCGGATCGGCCGAACTTTCGACCAGCATGGCAAAGCCCGGGATGGTCAGCAGCGTGTACCCCGTGGCGTGGATGACCAGGGCAATCGTCACGAACAGTTGCGCCAGCAGGATCGAACCGAACGACGGCGCACCGAACAGCAGGGCCAGCCCCAGCGGCATGGCGATGCCACCTGCAAAAAGGAACGGCAGGCGCCTCCCCCAGGGTGTCTTCGCGCGGTCGCTCCACGCACCCACGGCCGGATCGGCAAAGCCGTCGTAGATCTTCACGAAGGCGAAGATGGCACCTGCCGCGCCGGCCGAGATGGCAAGGCTGTCGGTCATGAAGCGCAAGCCGAGAACCGTGACGAGGTTCTGGCCCGCCGCATGCGCCAGCGGGATCAGCGCCGATCCCAGGCGGATCGCCCAGCGCGAGGCGTTGCCTGTTTGGCTTGCGGCTTGACTGATACCGACGGCTGGTCCCGACACGGCGTTCTCCCGGCTGCGAGGCCCCACGCCCCTTGCATTGTTGAAGCGAAGGTGCCGCAGCAAACGCTTGGCGCTGCACCGTTATCTTCACTGTCCGCCCTTCGGAGAGACGCGCGTCCCGAAGGTTCAGCCCGCAGGCGCAGGCGGTTGGCGATCAAGCCAGTTGCGCAAGTCGCGGGTGAACTTCTCGGGCTTCTCCCACATCGGGAAGTGACCGAGATCGGGGTAATTGATCACGTCCACCTTGGTGTTGGTAAAACGCTTCACCGAAGCATCCGCGCTTTGCGAGATCACGTCATCGAACGAGCACCACTGCAGCAGCACCGGCACCCGCACCGCTTCTGCCACCGCGCCGACATCGCTGGACTGGAAAGCCTTGACGTTGGCCTGGATGTACTGCGCCTGCCGTTCAAGCGCGCCGGGCTGGTTGTTCATCTCGGTGATCTGGTCGACCATGCGATCGGTCGGCGTGAACTCGGGCGGTGTCGTATCCTCCAGCATCAGCCGCCAGAATTCACGATGGCGCCAGTTGGGAAGGACGGCCTTGTGCGCCTCCAGCATCCATTTCAGGCGCCAATCGACCTTGCGGGTCTGGCTTGGCCGTTCCAGCGGCAGCATCGAAAACGCCATCGCCGTGACATGGCCCGGATAGGCACGGTTGAATTCGAGCCCGACATTCGCACCGTTGGACGTGGCGACCATCGCAAACTTGTCATGCCCCAGCGCCTTCATCAGCCCGTCCATGAGCTGCGCCGAACGCGGCGTCGAATAGACGCCGCTCGGGTCAGGGCCGGTCAGCCCATAGGGTGACCAGTCAAACCGGACGACGCGGTACTTGTCGGCCAGCAGCGGCACGACGTCATCCCACTCGTGCAGGTTCACGATTGAACCGTGCAGCAGCACGACGACCGGACCGTTCGCCGGACCTTCCTCGCGCACGTGCATGCGCACGCCATCCACGGTCACGAAGCGCGAAGGCGCATCGGCCCAACGCCTCTCCAGTTCGGCGCGGTCAGTCTCCCCTGCCCCGGCGCGCAGCGCAACTACGCTGCCACCAAGGCCAAGCGCGAGCGCGCCGATAATGCCGAGCGCGAGCCGACCGCGCTTCATGCCGCTTCGCGCATGCGGGCGGAAAGGCCCAGCGTCTCGCGCAGGGTGCTGCCCGGATACTCCCTGCGCAGCCGTCCGCGCTGCTGCAGCACCGGCACGACCTGTTCGACAAAGTCCTCAAGCCCGCCAGGCATATAGCTCGGCTGCAGAGTAAAGCCGTCGCAGGCCCCGCTGTCGCGCCACTCGATCATCATGTCAGCCATCTGCTCACCCGTGCCGATGAACACGTTGTGGCCACGCGGATGGCGCATGAAGTTGGCCGCGAAATCACCCAGCTTCGTTCCCTTTTCCGCAGCCGGTTGGACCGATTTGGCCACGTCGGCCTTCGGCAGCAGCGTATTGGCAAGGATCGCATCGACCGGGATCGCCGCGTCGGGATCGAACGGCGTCAGATCACAGCACAGCGATTCCGAGAGATATTCGATCGCCAGCGGCACATCGCCCATGTCGAGGATGGCTGCGTGGTTCGCGCGAGCCTCTTCCTCGGTGCCGCCCAGCACGCAGGACAGCCCCGGCATCACCCGCACGCCATCGGGATTGCGCCCGACAGCAGCGATGCGGTGGCGCATGTCGTTGCGGAAATCGATCCCCGCATCGATGTTCGCTGCGGGGCAGAAGATCGCCTCGGCAGTGCGCGCGGCAAAGTCGCGGCCCTCGGGAGATTGCCCGGCCTGCACCAGCACCGGCCGTCCCTGCGGCAGCGCCGGCCCTGCCTTGTCCATCGCCGCCCACAATTCGCAGGCCTTGGCCACGACATCGACGGCATGGCGATAGCGCTGATCCTTGGGCGGTAGCTCCGCTTCGCCAAAGTTGGGCGCGGTATCGGGGTGGGCGGTGGTCACGATGTTCCAGCCCGCGCGCCCACCGCTGATGCGGTCCATCGCGGCAAAGCGTTCAGCCAGCATCTCGGGCGTGTTGTAGGTGGTTGAGACGGTGGCGACGAGGCCAACGTGCTCGGTCACTGCAGCCATGGCCATCAGCAGGCTGACGGGATCGAGCGTCGGCATCGCCAACCTCGCAGGAGTCCGGCCGCCTGCACCGCGCGATTGCAGCTGATCGCCAAAGACGATGGCATCGAAGCGTGCGTCTTCGACCATCTTCGCGACACGCGCATAGTAATCCATCGAAAACACGCCTTCGGGCGTCGCGCGGGGATGGCGCCAGCCGGTCGGGAAGAAGCCGATGCCTTGCAGGAAGGCCCAGAGGTGGATCTGCTTGCTCATGCGAGATACTCCGGGACATGCGTCGGCTTGGATTGGGTGGAGGCACTGGGCGGGATCGCCAAGCCGAGCCGCTCGCGCAGAGTCCCGCTGGCTGCAGGCTTTGCACCGGGGCGATTGCTCAGCAGACTGCCAATGGCGCCGATTGCGGCTGGCAGGGCTGCCGCCTGCTCCAGCAGAATGAAATGCACGCCGTCGATCTCGCCCGCCTCGAACGCCGCGGTCAGCGCCGCCAGATCAAGATCGGAACCTGCCCCCACCTTCAGCAAGCGGCGACTGCCCTGAGCAGGCGAACCCGGTGCATCCACCAGCACGATATCGGCATCATCGATGCCGACGCCCTCGGCTTCATCCAGCACCAGCACAGGCTGCCCCTGCAGCGGCCGCATGGCGTTGACCGGCCCGGCGGTGTCGAAGAACGGGCCGCGATAGTTTGGCCGGATGACCTGGTCGGGATGCAGGTAAAGCCCGCTGTCCTTGTCGATCACCAGCGTATCGGCGCCCCATCCATCCCACAGCGCACGCGCCGCCCGGACCATGTCGGCGGCCATGCCCGGTTCTCCGCCTTCCGAAACCACGGACCATCCGCTCAGACCGCCCGCCAGATAATCGACGGCCGACAGCGCGCGGGCAACGTGGAAGGGATGCGCATTGGTCGCAGGAACGGTGGCAACGATGCCGGTCCGCGAGGTAAGCGGCGCGGCCCATGCCGCGATCACCTGCGCGTCGAAAGGACGATCGATCGCCCGGCCCAGCATGAGGAGGTCAAGTCCGGCCTGTTCGGCCGCAGCGATCACAGGGCGTGCCAGTTCAGGCACGGCAAGGCTGGCATCCATCACGGATGCCGAAACAATGAAGCTTCGGGTCATACCACTATCACCGGTTCATGAAGGGGTGGATGGGCTCGGCGCCCGTCTCGGTAATGAGGACAAGGTCCTCGCAATGGGCCGATCCGCCGATCCCCGTATCAAGCGTCGGGCAATCGACCGAAATGATCATGCCGGGTTCGAGCACGAAGTCCGGCTTGCGCCAGAAGCCGCCGTGCACTTCGCCGGGCTCGTCGGTGTGGGCCAGGCCGACGCTGTGCGGGCCGAAGCCGATCACCGCCTCGTACCCTGCCTTGCGCACTACTTCGCTGCCCAGCGCGACGATCTCTGAAAAGCGCAGACCCGGGCGCAACTGCTCGCGTACCGCGCTCCACGCAAACGCGCTGGCCTCCGCCGCCCTGCGCGCCGCCCGTGACGGTTCCCCGACGAAGACGGTGCGGGCGAAATCGCCGTGATAGCCAAGGAACGAGCTGACGCCGTCAAGCATGAGCGTCTGCCCATCGGCCACCTTCACGCGGGACAAATCGGACGAAACGCGGTCGACGTTGAGGAACACTGAAGTATTGCCCCGCACCGCGCATTCCTGGCGGTAGAGGTTCTGAAGCTCGTGATGCGTCGCACCAGCCCGGATCGCATGGCCCGCCGCATTCAGAGCATCGACATTGGCGCGCGCCGCCCTTGCCATCAGTGCCTGTTCCAGCGGCGACTTGATCAGGCGAATCTCGCGCAGGATGTTGTCGCCTGGCACCATGTTGCCCGGATGTTGGTGGCGCGCTGCCACTTCCGCGACCACCGGGCTGTCGAACCCGATCCGGCCTTGCCACAGGCCAAGGCCTCGCATGGCAGCGACGATCGCACCACCCGCATCGCGCGCCATGCGCTCTGCCCCCGATAACGCTGCAGAGGCCCGCGCCCGGTGATGTTCCGCTGCCGTCAGCGGCGCCGATGAGCCGGTCGGCAGAACCGGACCGTCAGGGACCGGCGCGACGGCCTCGTCCCCACTGTCGCCCAGATCGTTGTAAAGCCAGATCCCCACATCGGCGCGATCCCGGCCATCGGCCCAGCTGTAGTGATGCAGGAAGCGGCTCGTCACCAGCGCCGGCGCTTCGGGCCTTGCCCTTGCAAGCAACGCGAAAGTTCCCGGCGGCTGCCCCGGACGGGTCCGCGCAATCTGCGGCCAGTGGCCAAGCAGATGATACACGTTGAGCGGGTCACCCAGCACCAGCCCTTCAAGGCCGTGCCGCTCCATCACTGCGACAGCGCGCTCGACGTTCATCGGCCCGCCGCGCTCAAGTGCGGCCAGCAGATCGTCATCGGAAGGGTGCAGTCGCCAGTCCATACCCTGCAGCATGATCGTGCATCAGGGTTCCCAAACACCGGATTGGCCACGTCACCGCCTGACGGTCATTGCCCATGGGGGATCAGGGCAGTCGCAAAGGCGATATACGCTCCGCCACCATGACCCAGATCCCTACCCACGCCATCGAGCGGGCGTTCATCATGCTCGCTGAGGGCCAGCTCCACTTGCGCCGCCTTCCAGCGGCCGATCCGGACGCAACACCGATGCTGCTGCTGCACGCTTCGCCCGCCTCGTCGTGGTTCATGCAGGACTTCATGCTGGCCCTGCGCGCGGCAGGGTGCATGGGGGAAATCATCGCGCCGGACACCCTGGGCAATGGCGATTCGGTTGCGCCTGCTGAAGCTGATCCGGAGATCGGCTACTTTGCCGGATCGATGGACAGGCTGTGCGTCGCACTGGGCCTTTCCCGTGTCGACGTCTATGGCACGCACACCGGCGCGCGCATTGCCTGCGAACTGGCCGCTGCCCACCCGGAGCGCGTACGCGCCGTGATCCTCGACGGCATTACCGAATACGACGACGAACTACGCGAAGCCGTGATTGCCAACTATGCGCCCTCGGTCGAACCGGACGAATATGGCCGCCACCTGATCTGGGCCTTCAATTTCTGCCGCGATCAGGCGCTGTTCTTCCCGCACTTCATGAAAGTGCCGGACCGCCGCCTGGCCGTGCCGATGCCGCCGCCGCAAGTCCTCCATCGCATCACGCTCGATGTGCTGAAGGCGCTCGACACCTACCACAAGCCCTACATCGCCGCCTTCCGCTATCGCAGCTTCGAGCGCATGGAGCAGGTCAAGGCCCCCACCCTGCTGCTCAAGCCCGAGAGCGAGCTGGCCCTGCTCAACGCCTCGGTCGCCACCGCGCTCGAACGGCTTGCCAACGGCCACTCCGCCGCGACCCCGGGCGACGCTGCAACCAAGGCCGCCGTCATTGCCGCCTTCCTTGCGGAGAACGCGGCATGAGCGCAACCGCAAAGGACGCCCGCCTCTCGATCGGCGTATGCCTTGGCTTCAGCGTCGGCACGGTTGGCGTGTCGATCATGCTCAATACGGTGACGAGCTTCTATCCCGCCTTCATGTCGACAGTCCTCGGCCAGTCGCCAGAGATTGCGGGCTACCTGCTGATGATCTCCAAACTGGCTGACGCGGTGATCGACGTCGTGGTCGGCTCGATGTCCGACAACGCCCGCACCCGCTGGGGCCGGCGCAAGCCGTTCCTGCTGGCAGGCGCCCTGCTTTCGGCCGTGTCGTTCCTGATGCTGTTCGCCCCGCCGGTCCTGGGCCAGGGCGCACTGATGGCGTGGATGATCGCGGCCTTGCTGATCTATTCCACCGCCTATTCGCTGTTCAACGTGCCCTACATGGCGCTGCCTTCGGAACTGACCGACGGGTTTCACGAACGCACGCGGCTGATCTCCTTCCGCACCGTGTTCGTCTCGATCGGGCAGGTGCTGGCACTCGCCGGGACGGCTGCCCTGGTGCAAAGCGGCGGCGCAGGACGCGGCGGCTACGCCACGATGGGCCTCGTCATGGCCCTGATCATCGGCGGCGCGATGACCGCGACGGCGCTGTCCATCCCTGTCCGTCATGCCCCGAGGGCATGCAGCGCGCCACCTCTCACATGCCGATCCTGTCCCAACTGCGCGCGATCGGACGCAATCGTCCGTTCATGATGCTGCTTGGCGCCAAGGTCTTCCAGTTCCTGTCCTTCGCCTCGGTCGCCTCGACCATGCTGCTGTTCATGCTGAACGTGGTGGGCATCGGCTATGACGGGCAGATCGTGCTGGCGATGACGCAGAACCTCGTCACGGCGGTCGCCATGCCGCTGTGGGTGTGGACCGGCAAGCGCATCGGCAAGCGCCGCACCTACCTGATCGGCGTGGTCCTGTTCTGCGGCGCAGCCTTGAGCTGGCTGCTGGCCGATGAGACGATCAGCACTTTCGGCATCATTGCCAGAGGGTTCACCAGCGGTTTGGGATCAGGCGCACTGATCCTGATGTCGATCTCGATGCTGGGCGATACCCAGGCCTATGACCGCTTCCTGACGGGCGAAGCGCGCGAGGGCCTGCTGTCCAGCGCCATCGCGGTTGTCGAAAAGCTCAGCTTCGCCTTGGGTGTCGCCGTGCTGGGCGCGTTCCTCCGCTGGCTCGACTACGTGCCGACCACAGGCGGCACCATCATCGAACAGCCGCACAGCGCGATCCTTGCCCTGAAGCTGGGTTTTGCCGTGATCCCGGCTGCCATGTTTGCCATCAACGGCCTTTTCCTCTGCTTCTACGACCTCGACGAGGACAAGATGGAACAGGCGCGGATCGCCGCGATTACGGTTCGGTAGGCGATCGGCCTGCCGGTGGGATTACCTCGAGCCATCTCGCTGTGCGGCGGCGGCGCGAACCAGCGGGATCAGATCGCGGCCGATGCCGATCACGTCGCCCACGGGATCGAAGCCACGCAGAATGAACTTGTTCACGCCGGCATCGTAATAATCCATCAAGGCTTCGGCGACCTGCTTGGGCGTTCCTACAAGTGCGCCCGAATTGCTCTGCCCACCGCGCAACTGGTTGATGCCGTTCCAGAAGCACTTCTCCAGCCGATCCCCCGCGCGGCGAGCTCTGCGGTGCGTTTGAAACCATCGGCCTTGGCGGCAAGAGTATTGACCGCCAGCTTGCCCATGTTGGCGGCAACAGTATCGCGGATGGCATCGGCCCGCGCCCATGCCGCGTCCTCGGTCTCGCCCAATATAACCCGCATGGAACATAGGAAATCGGGATTGCGGCCATGAGGTTGTGCTGCCATTCGCACCTTGGCGACCACCTCGTTCATGCCCGCCACCGTATCGGAAAGCGTTGCAAAGGTGTCGCAGTACCGACCGGCCACTTCAAGCGCGGCGGGACTCATGCCACCGAAATAGACGGGGACATCGCGATTGGTGGGTTTGACCGCGGCAAAGCCACCGGTGAACCGAAACCATTTGCCTTCGTGCGAGATCGGAACATCGCTGCTCCACATTGCGCGCAGGATCTCAATGTATTCCTTGGCGCGATCATAGCGCTCGACCTTCGTCAGATAATCGCCGTCAGCTTGGGTTTCCTCGTCACTTGCCGCAGTGATGATGTGTACGCCAAGTCGTCCCGGCATCAGACGGTCAAGCGTTGCCAGCATCCGTGCAGCCATTGTCGGGGGATGAACCCGGTCGATGCGCCAGCATCACGCCGAGCCGGGTGGTGGTGGCAGCAATTGTCGCGGCAATCGTAAAATTGTCGGGCATGATCGCCGCGTTGGCGACCAGAACCTTGTCGTAGCCCCATGCATCGTGCAGCCGTGCCATCCGGACAATGCCGTCGGAATCGAACGTCTCAAATGGTAGAGGCTCGATCTCGCTAGATATGTTGTGATTTATCAGGCCATTGATCTCAACCGGCATCGCACGCTCCCGTTGGCTGGTCTGGCTTGAGACTATGTCGCATGCAGCCGCGGCGAAGGCGTGCCCAAAGGTTGTCCGCCTGTCGGAGCCCGCTGCTGCCCGATCGCGTGGTTCGGCCATTATCCGATGGGCGGATGGCAGGCATGCCGTCCTGTGCATCACCAATGCAACCTGTTCCATCTGCAAACCCGGCTCCGGAAAACGAGATAGCAGCAATGGAAATTGCGATTGCCGCAGGGCAAGGTCGCCCCGCAACAAACGAATTCGCCGAAGGCTGGCGCGTACTGGTTGCCTCTTTGCTCGGCATCGGCTGCGGCCTCGCCGCCATTCCGTTCTACACCGTCGGCGTGTTTGCGCCCTATCTTGCCGACGAGTTCGGGTGGTCTTTCGGGCAAATCATGGCCGGACTTACGATCACAACGGTCGTGGTGATCGTTGCCGCCCCCGCTGCAGGCGTGCTGTGCGACAAATATGGCACCCGGCGCGTTGCGATCAGCTCGCTCGTCATGTTCGGACTTGCCTATATCTCGCTAGCGACGCTCGGCGATTCACTGATCAGGTTCTATGTCACCTGGGCGATCGTCGCCACGCTTGGCGCGGGCACTCTGCCAATTACATTCACCCGAACGGTGAACCAGTGGTTCGATCGTCATCGCGGCGTTGCGCTTGGCGTGGCGATGACCGGCACCGGCGTTTTCGGGGTTCTGTGCAAGCCTTTGCTGGCATGGGTCATCGGCAGCTACGGCTGGCGGGCAGGCTATGTGGCGCTGGGATTGCTCCCGCTGGCCTTGGCATTACCTGCCGTCTTGCTGCTGTTCCGCGAACCCGATTCCACATCGAGTCATCAATGCCCGAACACTTCCGAACGCCTTACCGGGATGACCAAGGGCGAGGCACTGCGGCAATGGCGGTTCTGGCTGATTGCTGTCGTGCTACTGCCAATCTCGTTTTCGCTGGCAGGAGCTGTTCCCAATCTCGAGCCGATACTGCTCGATCGCGGGATCGATCAGGCGACGATACTCACGCTGACACCGCTGGTTGGACTTACTGCCATTGCCGGGCGGATCGTGGGCGGCTGGCTGCTGGACAAATTCTGGGCCCCCGCAGTGGCTTTTGTCTTGCTCGGCGCGCCAGCCATATCTTGCGTCATCCTGGCCGGTGCACAGCTCGATCCGGGCATGGCGCGCTTTGCCATCCTGTTGCTCGGCTTTGCGCTGGGCATCGAATACGACGTCGTGGCTTATCTCACTTCGCGCTATTTCGGGATGAAGTCCTACTCGGCGATCTACAGCATTTTCTACGTCTGTTTCGCCACGGGTGCCGGCTTCGGCCCGCTGATCTTCGGGCTTATCCGCGACTGGTCGCAGGATTTCGCGCCCGCACTCCTGTCGGCAGCCGCTGCTCTCCCGATCTGCGCCGGCGCATTCCTGTTTCTGGGACGATATCCGCATTTGAAATAGGCCCGGTCGACGCTGGGTCCTGACCGCCATACGGACATACCGGCCAGTCAGGCAGCGTACGGCGCTTCCACGATGGCAGATTTGCAGGGCCCTACGGGCGCAGACAGAAAGTGGATAGGCAAGGAATGAGCATCATCGGCACGAAGATGGTTTGCGAAGGCAAGACCGCACAGCAGATCTTCGAGGAGGTCATGGCCAACCCGGCCCGCACCAAGTTCGGCTTCGGCGAGAAGCTGGCCATCGTCAATGTCGATTTCCAGAACGCCTACACCCGGATCGACCGCTACAAGACCGCCTACGAAACCGATCCGCGCCAGATCGAACACACCAACACCATCTCCCGCCTCGCCCGCGCCAAGGGCATGCCGGTGATCTGGACGCACGTCGCCTATGCCGAGGACGCCAGCGACGCAGGCGTCTGGGGCACGCGCACCAATACGCCCGACAGCCTGCAGAACATCAAGGTCGACTCTGATCGCCACGCCTTCGACGAGCGCTGCGAGATCGATCCGGCCGACATGATTTACACCAAGCGCATGCCCTCGGCCTTCTTCGAAACGCCGCTGCAGAGCCTGCTGGTGTGGCACAAGGTCGATACCGTGGTCGTCACCGGCGGCTCCACCTCGGGCTGCGTCCGCGCCACGGCGGTGGACAGCCTCAGCCGCGGCTATCGCACGATCGTGCCCATCGAGACCTGCGCCGACAAGCACGAGTCCTACCACTTCGCCAACCTCACCGACCTGCAATTGAAGTACGCCGATGTCGAACCGGTGCAGACCGTGATCGACTGGCTGGAGGCGCGCTGATGCGTGAAGGCGAAGCCGACCCCGGCCTCTACGACTTCTCGCCCTATCGCGGGCGAGAGGCCTTCTCATGGCCGGGCGAGAAGAAGGTCGCGGTCTGGGTCTCGCCCAACCTCGAATACTACGAGATCGATCCGCCCGCGAACCCGCACCGCAAGTCTTGGGGCCGCCCTCACCCGGACGTGGTCGGCTATGCCCACCGCGATCACGCCAACCGCGTCGGCCACTGGCGCATGGCCGAAGTGATGAGCAAGCACAGCTTCCCCGGCTCGGTCAGCCTCTCGGTCGCGCTGTGCCAGCACCACCCCGACGTCGTCGCCGATGCCAATGCGCGCGGCTGGGAGTTCTTCAGCCACGGCATCTACAACACCCGCTATTCCTACGGCATGGACGAGGCGCAGGAGCGCGCGATCATCGAGGATTCGATCCGCACCGTGCGCGAAGCGACGGGACAAACGATCCGCGGCTGGCTCGCCCCTGCGCTCACCCACACCCCGCGCACGCTTGACCTGATCGCCGAATACGGGCTCGATTATACCTGCGACCTCTATCACGATGATCAGCCGCAGCGGGTGAAGACCGCCAGCGGCGATCTTATCTCGATGCCCTACAGCCTCGAGGTGAACGACCACTACGGCTTCTTCATCTACAACATGAGCCCGCGCGAATACGCGCGCACGCTGATCCGCCAGTTCGAACGTCTGGCCGACGAGCCATCGGGCACGGTCATGTGCATCCCGCTCCATTCGTACCTGATCGGCCAGCCACACCGCATCGGCGCGTTCGAGGAAGTGCTGCGCCACATCGCCGCCGATGGCCGCGCCTGGATCACCCGCTCGGGCGATATCGCCGACGCATGGCGCGCCGCTCAAACGGGAGAAGCCGCATGAGCCTTGATCCCGCCTATCTCGCATACCCGCGCCGCCGCGCAGGCTACGATCACGATCTTTATGCCTATTCGGCCATGCCCACCCGCAAGCCGATCACCTGGCCCGGCGGCAAGGGCGTCGCGACGTGGATCGTAATCAGCCTCGAATGGTTCCCGATCACGCCCTCGGACACGCCCTTCCGCGCGCCGGGGCACATGCAGACGGCCTATCCGGACTACCGCCACTACACCGCCCGCGAATACGGCACGCGCATCGGCTTCTATCGCCTGCTCGATGCCTTTGCGAAGGCGGGCGTGCAGGTCTCGGTCGCTGCCAACGGCGCGATTGCGCAGCGCTACCCTTCGGTAATCCGCGACATCATCGCCGCTGGCCACGAAGTGATCGCCCACTCGACCGACATGAACGGCACGATCGCCTCGACCCTTCCGGTCGAAGCCGAACGCGCCCTGATCCGTGACAGCATCGCCGCCTTGGCTGACGTTGCCGGGGTGGCCCCGCGCGGCTGGCATTCCATCGCCCGCTCGCAGAGCTTTGCCACCACCGACCTGCTGGTCGAGGCCGGAATCGAATACTGCGTTGATTGGGCGAATGACGAAGTGCCGTGGGCCTTTGCCAATGGCCTCGTCAACCTGCCGCTCAACCACGAACTGTCCGATCGGCAGATCATCAACGTGCAGCAGCAGTCGGTCGACAGCTATGCCGAACAGATCCTCGACGCGCATGACTGGCTGGCCGGTGAAGCCGCGGTCGATGCTCCCGGCGGCGGCGGCAGGCTGCTGCCGCTGCACCTCACGCCCTACATCATCGGCCTGCCCTATCGCATGGACGCTTTCGAGCGCCTGCTGGCCGATCTCAAAGCCCGCCCCGCCACATGGTTTGCACGGGGCGCAGACATTCTCGATTCCTACAGGAGCCAGTCTTGAAAGCCTATCAACTCGGAGGCCAGACCGGCCTTGAATCGCTGACCCTTGCCGAGCGCGACATGCCCGTCGCCGGCCCCGGCGAAGCCGTGCTCAAGGTCAAGTACGTCTGCCTCAACAATCGTGACCTCCAGATCCTCGAAGGCCGTTATGGCCCGAAAAAGGCCGAAGACCGCATTCCCTTCTCCGAAGGCGTGGGCGAAGTCGTCGCGCTCGGCGAAGGCGCTGCCGGCATCGCCGTGGGTGACCGCGCGATCCTCGCCCACTTCGTCTCGTGGATCGATGGTCCGTTCGAGATGCGCTACTTCGGCGCAGATCTTGGCACCAATCTCGATGGCTGGATGGCCGAATATGTGAAGGTCCCCGCCGCCGCGCTGGTCAAGGTGCCTGACAGCCTGAGCGACGAAGCCGCCGCGCCCCTCGCCGCAGCCTCGCTCACCGCTTGGCATGCCGTCGTCGAAGTCGGTCAGGTCCACGCGGGCGATCTCGTCGTCGCGCTCGGCACCGGTGGCGTCGCCATGGCCGCGCTGCAGATCGCCAAGGCCAATGGCGCGTTCGTCGCGATCACCTCGTCCAGCGATGAAAAGCTGGAACAGGCCCGCAAGCTCGGCGCAGACTACACCGTGAACTATGCCACCCACCCCGATTGGGCCGCCGAACTGCAGCGCCAGACCGGCGGACGCGGCGCGGACATCGTCGTCGAAACCGGCGGCCAGCACACCCTGCCCCAGTCGATCAACGCCTGCGCGGTCAACGCTCGCATCGTCATCATCGGCGTGGGGTCTGCCGATGGCCCGCTGCCCAACTACGGCGGCATCATCGGCAAGAACATCACGCTCAAGGGCATTGCCGAAGGCAGCCGCGCCATGCTCGCCCGCATGGTCCGCGCGATGGAAGCCACCGGCTTTGCGCCCGTGGTCGACCGCGTGTTCAGCTTCGATGAAGCGCTCGAGGCATGCCGCTATCTCAAGTCAGCGGCACACCTCGGCAAAGTGCTGATAAAGGTGGGCTGACGCACCTCAGCGCTTCAACTCAATCAGCTCGTACCAGGTCTGCATGTAGCCGCCGACGCCGCCCTGGACAAAGATCGAGTCATCGTCGGCCGTCACCCACATGCGATAGGCGGGGTGCGCCTCACCGCCGATGGAGATCATGCTGGCGTCCTCGTCCGAGAATTCGAAGACGTGGCAGTCGAAGGTGCCGGCAGCGACCGTCACCGTCTCGTCGCCGACATAGGCAAGGTTGATGGCCGTGCGCGAAATCAGCGGCGGGGTGGCGCCGCGATGGTCGGGCGAAGGCAGGAAGCAGGGGAACTTGCGCTTGTGCGGGCCCTTGCTGCGATCCATCTTGCGGGTGATGTAGGCGTCAGCCACGATCGGGTGCGTGCCGAAGCCGTCGAACGGCGCATCGATCTGCACGGTCTGCGAAATGCGGCCGATGGACGGGCCATAGCTTTCGCACTCGACCGTGTCCTTGTTGATGATGAACAGGCCTGCGCCCATGAACTCGTCGCCGATCACCAGGCGGACGAAGCAGTCCATCGGGCGGTCGTTCTCATCAAGGCTGTAGACGATATCGCGGTGAACGGTCGGCGCCGGCTCGTCGATCTCGCAGCGGGCGCGCAGGGTGCGCTTGCCATCGCTGTGATGCGTCCAGGTGAACTCCTCGCGCCCGCGCTCTTCGCCTTCGCGGCCCGGTTTGCGCGATGTGTACTGGATCTTGCCGGAAATGGTCCGATGCTTTTGCAATGGAAGTCTCCCTTTGAATTGAGTGGCCCGGTCAGACCGGCGTGGCGATGCCGAGGAAGCAGGCGATCAGCACCACGACCCACAGCACCATCACGGTTGGCTGGGTGATGGCGATGACGCCCTTGATGGTGCGATCCCCCTCGGGCGTCGGGCCGTTCTCGCGCAGGGCAATGATCGCCGGGAACAGCGGCACCAGCTGGCGGCGGACCAGCAGGCCGATGGAAATGCACGTGGCGAGCGCCAGCAGCTTGAGCGAGATGAACAGCGGCAGCGTGATCGCCCCGGCCAGCCCGGCGACGCCGCTGCCGATCAGGCCCGCCAGCACGACATAGCGCACCGCGATGTCGACGCGCTTGTATCCCGCACCCGCAGGCCCATGCTTGAGGTGGACGGTCCACGCCAGGGCCAGCCAGGCAAGGCCGAGCACCCACACAAGGATGGCGGCAGAGCCAGGCACGTCGATCCAGCCCTTGGCCACGGCGAGGCCGAAACCGGTCGGGAAGGCAAGGATCAGCGTGGTGCGCGGCGCCATGTCGATGTTGTTGAGGATCTTCAGCGCCATCATGCGTTCGGGCACGGAACGGGCCGGATCGATCATGAAGCGCGAGCCGTAGAACGCGCCAAGATCGCCGCCGAGCCAGTAGATCGGGATCAGCAGGTGCAGCAGCGTCAGCAGGGAAAGGCCGGTATCCATCGGTTCAGGCCCTCTTGCCGAAGAAGCTGTCCATCGCGGCCTTGCGCGATGATCGGAAATCCGCCGCATCGAGGCGTGGCAGCTCTGCGAAGCTGCCGTCCTTCAGCAGCTTTTCCAGTGCGACGCTGGAATCATAGAGCGGGTCGTTGACGGCTGCCGTCACCAGAGTCGGGCATTGCAGCAGCGGCATCCGCTTGTCCGCAGGCCACTTGAACGCGGCGCGGTAATTGAGGTGGTAGGTGGTGGCCGCCTTCATCACTTCGGTGATCCAGGCGTGGAGATCAGTCGCGCTGCCAAGGCCGCCATCGCGCCGTCCGGCGCGGGTGCGGTTGTACCACGGAAAAAACATGTACTGATCGCGGCAGAACTGGAACAGGCGCATCAGGTAAGCGCCTTCAAGATCCGGTTCGAAGGGGAAGGCGTAGCGTGCGAGCACGTCGGCCAGCTCTTCGCCCTGCATCAGGCTCACGCCGTCGAGGACGAGCGCGGAGACGCGATCCGGCGCGAGGATGGCGAGTTCGGTGCCGATGGCCGCGCCGGTGTGCGAACCATAGACGCGCACTTTCTCAAGCCCGATGGCATCGATAAACGCCAGCGCCGCAGCGGCGAGTTCGGGAATGGTCGGCTCCTGATCGGACAGGGCATCGCTGTCACCATTTCCGGGCGTATCGGGGGCAAAGACGCGCGCTTCTCCGGCAAAGTCCTCGATAGTGCGGACCTGCTGGCGCGAGCTGCCGGGCGAGGCGTGGAGGATCAGCAGCGGCTCGCCACTGTCGCCAGCATGGCGATAGTGCATCTGCCCGTGCGGCACATCGACGAAACCGCGCTTGATCGGCGTTGCAGCCATCAGATCTCTCCGCCTTCGACGATCTCGAGCAGCGCGCCTTCCGGGGTAACCAGCACGCCGGTGCGTCGGCCGCCATAGACGGCGCCTTCGCGCGCGACCGGGGCGCTGGCCCAATGGCCTTCAAGCCGGTCAAAATCGGGATAGAGCATCGTGGTAATCGCCACGCCCGGCGGCAGTGCGCCTTTGTGGCGCGGGCGTTCGGTCGCCGCTTCGGGGTACTGATCGAGTTCGAGGAACACCTGGCCCGCACCCCTGGCGGTGGTCAGTTCGGTCTTGGCCGTGTCCGGCAGGCCGAACGCCTTTTCGATCATGGTATAACGGATCGCCACCGGATCAATCATCGGCAGGCCGAGCACGTCCTTCACCCATTGCGCCGTCTTGCGCAGATCCGGGCAGGCCAGGACCATGATGAACGGCCGGTCGACCAGCGATTTCGGTTCCGGCAGGCCAGTATCCGGCCCAGGCTGCAGGATTTGCGTCAGGTAAACGGTTTCAAGGTCGTCTCCGCGCACCTGCATGGGCTTGATCGTGGCAAATCCGTCAAGCGGGCGGGGCGGACCGATCACTTCGAACGGGCTTTCCTGCATTCTTGCATGGACCGCATCGACATCGTTCACACACAGCTCGATCGCGGCCCAGCCGTAGGTGCGTATCGGTGCATAGTCCGGAACTGGATCGCCTTCGACGAAGCGCAGGAAAACCTCCGCACCCGACGCCGGCTGCAATACGGCATAGCTTCGCCCGGCGCTTGCCGGGGCGCTCCATGCCTGCGCGAGGTCGGCGGGGACTGCGCCCTGCTCGACCGCGCGGTAGTCCATCCACCGCTCATATCGCGCCACGGCATCGGCAAGATCGGCAACGACATGGGTAGCGCATTTCAACAAGGTCATCGCAATTTCCTGAAACTGAACAATATTTTTGCCCGCATTGCGGTCAGGACAGGACGCCGCTGCGGATCAGCGCACCCAAGGCATCAGCTTCGCAGTCTAGCCCGGCGACGGCTTCCGCCAAGGCGTCATCGGCAGAGGCAAGCCCGGTGAACGACAGGCAAGCCCGGACCTTGGCCAAGTGCTGCGCAGGCGTGAGCGGCCATTCGGGAGAACCGAGTTGCGCTGTCACTGGCTGCGTCAGGTCTCGGCCCTCCACCGTTTTCACCCGCGCCAGCGCAGGCACGAAGGCGGCGAGGTCTGGATTGCCATCGGCGATCACCACGATCCGCTGTGCCAGTGCCAGCACCTGCGGATCATCCAGCGCCTCCCTGCCGAAATCCGCCAGCGTCACCGTGCCGCGCAGCAGTGTTACCGCCGCCAGATAGGGCAGGCACAGCCGCGCATAGCCGGGCTCCATTCCCTCGCGCGCTGTCCGCCCGACAAGACGGTGGATCAACGGCGGCGCATGATATTCAAGCCGTTCGAGCGCATCGACCGTCAGTCCTTGCTCATGGCATAGCTGCTGCACTGCCACGATACCGCCGTGACCTGCCCGGCCGGTCGGGAACGGCTTCCAGCTGACTTCGGTGATGCGATGCCCCGTGCCCAGCCGTGCCAGTGCAGGTGCCAAGACCTCGCGCAATTCCATTAATGGGAAGTACCCGAAGGGTCCGTCCAATGGCCGGGTGACACCCGGCATCCCGTAGTTTGAAAGGTCGACAGCGACGAGACTGCCGCGCGCCGCATTCGCCACTTGCACCGGCAGCGCGGGCTTGCCCTCAAGGTGAGCCTGCATTGTGCCCGAGGCAAACGCCAGCGCGTGGCCGAAGGCGGCGAGCGCCTTGTCCCGAGGCATCTCTCGCAGCGAGGCAATGGCCGCAACACAGCCGAAGATACCCGCCGTCGCGGGACGGAAGAATTTGAGCGCATCGGGCGCAGCAAGACCGAGCGTTACCGCCACATCCACTCCGGCGACGATGGCGGTCAGGAATCGTTCGCCGTCGACTGCATCGCCTCGCGCCGCCTCTGCCAGCAAGGCCGCAAGCACGGTCGCCATCGGGTGCAGCACGGCCGGTTCGTGGACGCAGTCGTATTCCTGCCCGTGGATCTGGAAGGCATTGACGAAGGCCGCCGATGGCGCGGGCAGGCGCAGGCCGGGACGACCGAGCACGCCTGCTACTTCGCCTGCGCCCCAGCCCTGCACCATCGCCAGCACCGCATCGGCATGCGCTGCATTGCGCCCCGCCACGCCGACGGCGAGCGAATCGTGCAGGAAGGTCCTGGCGCGGCTGCGCGTGGCTTCCGGCAGGTCTGCCCAGCGCAGCGACAGCGCATGATCGATCAGGATGTGCGCCGGATTTGCGAGCTCGGTCAGGGCGGCCCCGGCCCCATCGGTCTCGGTCATGTCAGTGCGGCTCCTCGCCGCCGGACACGTTCATGCTTTCACCCGTGATGTACGAGGCTTCTGTCGAGCACAGGAACGCCACGGCGTTGGCGGTATCCTCGGGCAGGCCGGGACGGCCAAGCGGAATGCGCGCCGCCATGTTCTTTAGGTACTGTTCGACGCTGATTCCCTGCACGGCGGCGAAGTGTTCGTTCTGCCACTTGCCAAGGCCGGTGGTCACATGGTTCGGGCAGACATTGTTGACGGTGATGCCGTGCGCGCCCAGCTCGATCGAGGCCGAGCGGACAAGCCCGACAAGGCCATGCTTTGAAGCCGTATAGGCCTGCGCATGCGGGAAGCCCGATTTCGCCGCCTGGCTGGCGATGTTGACAATGCGCCCGCCCTTCCTTTGCGCAATCATGATCTCTGCCGCAGCCTGCAGGCCGAACCATGCGCCGGTCAGGTTCACGTCGATCACTGCGCGCCAGTCGTCAGCCGAGACCTCACCCAGCGGCTTCATGATGTAACCGATGCCGGCGTTGTTCACCCAGATATCGAGCGAACCGTGCGCGGCGACAGCGTGAGCAGCCAGCGCGCGCACCTGATCGGGATCGCGCACGTCGCAGGAAAAGGTCGAGGCAGCGCCCGGCATCGATTCGGCCACTTCACGCATCTCCGCCTCGGCGCCGATCATCGCATCGGGCGTGGCCGAATCGCGCGATCCGCCGATGTCGGCGATGACCACGGTTGCGCCTTCTTCCGAAAGGCGGCGCGCTATCGCCTCGCCCAGGCCCTGTTTGCGGCCCGAACCTGTGATGACCGCAACCTTGCCTGCGAACTTCACGCCACCACCTCTTCGGTGGTGAGGAACGTGACTTCGACCATGTTGTTGAAGGCGGCGGCGACTTCGCCCATCGCGGCGGACGACACGTCCTTTTCGAACTGGGCCATGTCGGCGATATCAAGCACTTCGATATAGCCGAACGGCGGCTTGGCATCGCCGCCCATCACGCCGGTGGTGCGGAACACACGGAAGCTGGCGATCGATGGCAAGGCGTTGACTGTGGGCAGATCCGTGCTGCGCGCCCAAGCCAGATAGTCCTCTTCGGAGACGCCCGGCTTCAGGTTGAAAACGGCAAAAATGTGCATCGTCGTCCCTCGCTTTGTCGCCTGCCGGTCAAATCGGTGGATCGATCTGTTTCCCGGCATCCAGTGAATGCAGCCTGCGTAAGCAACCGAAGAGGAAGGCCGTGAGTTCTTCAGCAGATACCCCATCCAACCCCGTTGAATCCCCGGCGCCGAACGATCCTAGCGCGGGTTACGACGGTCCTCCCGATTTTCGCGTCATTGGTCGCCACGCGGTTTTCCCGCAGACCAACCATGATGAGATCGAGCGAATCAACTTCCTCGCCCAGATGAACCGGCACCTCGCCGCGCGCGTGGTTCCGGGGGTCAAGGCGGCGTTCGAGGCCCGCGTCGTTCCCGCGTTTGAGGCACAGCATGGCCGTCCGATGGCAGACCGGCACGAGGCGCGTCGCGCGCTGCTTGAAGACCCTGCCTTCCAGACGTGGTCGGCCCTGCGTCGCATGACGATGGAACAGCGCCAGCAGGCCGGGCGCTGGACCGCGCTGCGCCAGCGTGAGCGGCTGAACGCTGTGACGACAGAGCTGACCGAAGGCGATCCGCGCCTGTCGCTCGATCCTGCGCTGCCGATCCCGCGCTATGTCTCGGCGGTGGATCATCACTGCATGCCCGGCAGCTACCACACCGAATATTTCCCCGATGATGCGGTGAACGGCGCGAACTACGATCACGCCGGGTTCGTCACCACCGGGGGCTTGCTCGGCAAGTATTCCGATGGCGGCGGCCATGCCGTGGTCAAGTGGGTCAGGCGCAACCTGCCGGACTTCAAACCGAAGAAGATCCTCGAGATCGGCGGCACGGTCGGCCATTCCTCGCTGCCGCTGGCGCAGGCCTTTCCGGAAGCGGAGATGACCGTGGTCGATCTTGGCGCGCCGGTGCTGCGCTATGGCTTGGCCCGCGCCAAGTCGCTTGGCGTCGACAACATCAGCTTCGTCCAGGCCAGCGGCGAGGACCTGTCGATCTATCCGGACGCCAGCTTCGACTGGATCCAGACGACGATGTTCCTGCACGAGCTTTCGACCAAGGCCCTGCGCGCGATCTTTGCCGAGACGCGCCGGTTGCTGAAGCCCGGCGGCATCGTGCTGCATGTGGAGCAGCCGCAGTACGCCCCGAAATGCCGCTGTTCGAACAGGCGATGCGCGATTGGGACGCGTTCTACAACAACGAGCCGTTCTGGAGCCGGATGCACGAGATGGACCTCGACGCCGAGATGGTCGCCGCCGGGTTCGAGCGTGACAAGCTGATCCACGGCGGGGTGACCGGCGTGGTCGATCGCGAACTCTTCCCCGATGCGGAAGAGGATGACACCGAAGACTATGGCCGCAAGGCCGCATGGCATGTAATCGGAGCCGTGGCATGAGCTTTGCCGAAGCCCTCGCCGGAGCAGGCGCTAAGCCTGCGGGCAAGCGCCCCTACTTCCTCGAACCGCAGGTCGAGCGCGTCCTCGCCATCACCATGGCCATGGCGCAGGAATTGGCCGTGGCCCGCCAGCGCAGCGATACGCTGGAGCGCCTGCTGCTGGAAAAGGGCGTGCTGACGCCGGGCGAGATTGACGCCTTCGTGCCCGATCGCGCCGCGTCGGCCGAACGCCAGATGTGGAACCAGGAGTTCATCGCCCGCATCCTGCGCATCGTGCAGCAGGAAAACGAGGCGGTGATGTCGCCTGCCGAGGTCGCTTCGGGCGATGTCGGCGAAGAACTGGCGCGCGAGGCATGATTCCGGACTTCGAATACGTCATCCCGGTGCTGGTCATCGGCGGCGGCGCCTGCGGCTGTATCGCCGCGCTTTCGGCCCATCACGCCGGCGCGCAGGTGCTGCTGGTGGAACAGGACGAGCGCCCGATGGGCAGCACCGGCATGAGCCAGGGCCTGATCTGCGCCGCCGGAACGAAAGCGCAGGCCGCCCTTGGCATCGAGGACAGCGCGGACACCTATTTCGCCGACATCATGGCCAAGACCCAAGGCCTGACCGATCCCGTGCTGGCCCGCGCCATTGCCGACCACGCCGGGCCGACGGTCGATTGGATGGTCGAGACGCTCGACCTGCCATGGGAGCTCGATACCGGCTTCCGCCCCGCCTATGGCAATTCCACCTTCCGCGTCCATGGCTGGCGCGGGCATGGCGGGCAGGACATGGTCGACCTGCTCCACCGCAGGCTGGACGACGCCGGGGTGGACGTTCTGCTCGGCGCGAAGCTGGTTGCGGTGCACGCCGATGAAGACGGCCGCATCCACGGCGTCACGCTTGAACGACCGGATGGCGCGCAGGAGTTGGTTGGCTGCGAGACGCTGATCCTTGCCTGCGGGGGCTTTGCCGCGAACCACGCGATGATGGCGCAGCACATGCCCGACGTATCCCACGCGCGGAACAACGGCCATGAAGGCAGCCAGGGCACCGGCATTGTCGTTGGCGAAAAGCTGGGCGCGGCATTCGGCGACATGGGTGCCTATCAGGGCTACGCCATGCTTACGGAGCCGCAGGGCATTCCAGTGCCGCCGGGCGTGCCGGTCGAAGGTGGCATACTGGTGAACATCGCGGGCGAGCGCTTTACCAATGAGGTCGAGGACATTGCCGGGATGGTCCACCCGGTGCTCGCCCAGCCGGGTGAACATGTCTGGGTGGTGTTCGATGCGCGGATCGAAGCCAAGACCGACTACATCCCGAAATGCAGCAGCTGATCGCACTGAACGCCGCGCGCAAGGCCGAAACGCCCGAGGAACTGGCCCGATTGATCGGCGTGCCGGCTGAGGCCCTTGCCGCAACCCTTGCCGAGGCTCATGCGGCGCAGGCGAGCGGGGAGGCCGATGCGCAGGGCCGAATCTGGGGGTCGGACCTGCCTCCGGTTGCGCCGTACCGCGCGGTCAAGGTTGTCGGTGCCATCTTCCACACGCAAGGCGGGCTGCAGATCGACGGACAGGCCCGCGTCCTGCGCGCCGATGGCAGCGCCCTGCCCAACCTGTTCGCCGGTGGCGGTACGGCACGTTCGGTCTCCGGCCCGGCCCACTGGGGGTATCTGCCCGCCATGGGCCTTGCCACGGCTGTAACATTCGGTCGTCTCGCCGGTCTCAGTGCAGCAGCCCAGGCCCGGCAATTGACCGCAGCGTGAACAGTTTCCCCGCCTGTCGGACAGCAATCCGCAGTCCGGCAGTGCGGGCGCTGCTTTGACATATTCCATTAACAATTGATTCCGGCGCTGACAGCCTGCGTCCGGACCGAGAGCGGATAACCACCATGGCCGACAGCATGACCCTCAGCCGCATTGCCCCCGCGCCCGCAGAATTGCGCACCCGCCTCGAAGCCATCGTCGGTGCCGAGCATGTCACGTCCGACGAGGCCACCTTGCGCCTGTTCAGCGAGGACATCTGGTCACGCGCCGATCATTGCGTGATGCTCTCGGTGGCACCTGCCAACACCGCAGAGCTGGCCGCAGTGGTTTCCGCTGCCAACGATGCCGGTGTCGACATCGCGCCGCGCGGTGCGGGCATGAGCTATACCAGCAGCTACACCCCTGCCACCGACAGCACGATCACGCTCGACATGCGCCGCATGGACCGCGTGCTGCGCGTCAGCCCGGAAGACATGACCGTGACGGTCGAGGCCGGGTGCACCTGGCTCGCGCTCAACGAAGCGCTCAAGCCACATGGGCTGCGCACGCCCTTCTGGGGTCCGATGTCGGGCATCTGGTCGACCATCGGCGGCGGCCTCTCGCAGCTCAACGCGATGTTCGGCGCGGGCCACTACGGCACGTCGAGCGAGAGCGTGGTGGCGATCACCATGGTGCTTGCCGATGGCCGCACGCTGCGCACCGGCGCACGCGGCCCCGATGGCGATACGCCGCACTATCGCCACTACGGGCCTGACCTTGCCGGGTTGTTCATGGGCGATTCCGGCACGCTGGGCATCAAGGCCGAGATCACCCTGCGCCTGATCCGCAACCCGGCCTTCGAGGACTCCGTCTCGTTCTCGTTCAAGACCGGCGAGATCATGCTGGAGGCACTGGCCGAGATGACCCGCGCGGGCATCGCATCGGAAACCTGCGGGTTCGACCCCGGCCTCACCAAGGTGCGCATGAAGCGCATGTCGATGGCGAGCGACGTGAAGACGCTGGGCAAGGTCATCGCCAAGGAGAAGTCCTTCGGCAAGGGCCTGCTCGCCGCGGCCAAGATCGCCATCGGCGGGCGCAACTTCATTCCCGAAGAGGAATACCCGCTGCACATCACGGCCGAGGGCCGCTGCAAGGAAGCGGTTGCCGCCGATATCGCCACCGCGCGCGAGATCGCCGCACGGTTCGAGGGCGTGGAGATCGAGAACTCGATCGCCAAGGTCATCCGCGCCATGCCCTTCCCGGCGCCGAACTCGATCCTCGGCCCCGAAGGCGAAAGCTGGGCACCGGTCCATGGCCAGGCCTCGCTGTCCACCGCCGCCCCGATGTTTGCCGAAATCCGCGCCTACTTCGATTCGATGAAGGACACCTTCGACAAGCACGGCATCCACAACGGCTTCCTGTTCTCCTCGCTTTCGACCACCGCGCTGGTGATCGAGCCGGTGTTCTTCTGGCCCGAAGGCTACCGCCCGATCCACGAAGCGATGGTGGAACCGGCGCATCTCAAGAACCTCAAGCAGCTTGGCCCCAATGCCGAGGCGACCGTCGTCGTCACCGAGGCGCGCGAGCACGTGAAGGCGATCTGCAAGAAGTATGGCGCTGCGCACTTCCAGATCGGCCGCGCCTACACCGCCTATCGCGAAAGCCGTGACGAGGCGTTCAAGGACGTGCTCGATGCCGTGAAGGCCGTGGTCGACCCGCGCGGCGTGTTCAATCCGGGCTGCCTCGGCTTCCCCATCCGGGAAGGCCGGAACTGAGCCGATGAGCGAGCAGACCTACCGCGCGATCCGGCTTGAACGGATTGCGCCTTCCTTCCGCGAAGGTGCGGACATCGTCGAGCTGCCGGTCACGGCACCACAGCGTGGCGAGATCCGGGTGCGCAACCTGTTCTGCGGCGTGAATGCGATCTTCGACACGCAGATCGCGCGCAACCTGGTCGACTATGTGAAGATCGCCCTGCCGACCTTTACCGGCGTCGAGGCAATCGGCGTGGTCGAAGCGGTGGGTGAAGGCGTGAAGGACTTTGCCGTGGGCGACGCTGCCGTGTCGGTTCGCTTCACCGGTGGCTATCGGCAAGCAAATACCAGCGCGGCGTCAAACTTCGCCGCCGCGCCCGCGGCCACGCGCGAGTATCTCGCGCTGGCTTCGACCGGCGTTTCCGCGCTCGTCGCGCTGGAACAGATCGGTGAAGTGAAGACCGGCGAGACGGTTGCGATTTCGGCGGCGGCGGGCGGCCTTGGCCACTTGCTGGTCCAGCTTGCCGTGCTGAAAGGCTGCCGCGTGATCGGCGTGGCGGGCGGGCCTCAAAGGTGCGCGTTCGTGTCCTCGCTCGGGGCCGAGCGGGTGATCGACTACCGTTCGGAAGACGTCGGCGCGGTGCTCGCTGCAGAGTATCCGCGCGGGATCGACGTTGCCGTCGATACCGTCAGCGGCACGATCTTCGATGCCTTCCTGGCCAACCTTGCCAACCATGGCCGTCTCGTCGTCGGCGGCGCAGCGGCAGACCTTGAAGGCAAGCCCGAGATCGTCACCGCCCCGCGCATTGCCCACGCCATCTACTACAAGGGCGCATCGGTGCGCGGCTTCATGAACGGGTTGCTCACGCCCTACTGGGACGATGCCCGCAAGCGTCTGTTCGATCTCTATGCGCGCGGAATGCTGCGCGTGCAGTTCGACAGCCAGCGCAACGTGGGGCTTGAAGGCATCTACGACGGGATCGAGCGGCTGCTTTCGGGCAAGTCGATGGGCAAGGTCGTGGTCGATCTGGCTGACCGATGACCGCTGCGCGCAAGACCCTGTTCGAGAAGATCTGGGATGCGCACCATGTGGCGCAGACCGCCGGCGGCGCACACCTGATCGCCATTGACCGCGTGTTCCTGCACGAACGCACCGGAGCATCGGCCCTGAAATCGATGGCGGCGAACGGGCGCCCGTTGCGCGATCCGGCGCGGGTCTTCGCGGTGATGGACCACATCGTCGATACCCGTATCGGCCGCGGCGATGATACGCTGATGCCGGGCGGCAGTGCCTTCATCACCGAAACGCGCGCGGCGGTGCAGGCGGCAGGGATCACCCTGTTCGACGTGAACGATCCCGACCAGGGCATCACCCATGTCATCTCGCCGGAGCTGGGCGTCGTCCTGCCCGGCGCGACGCTGGTCGCGCCAGACAGCCATACCTGCACGCAGGGGGCACTTGGCGCGTTCGCCTGGGGCATCGGTTCGTCCGAGGCGGAACATGCGATGGCGACCGGCGTACTGAGGCTCGACCGCCCCCGCACGATGCGCGTTACCTTCGTTGGCGCGCTTGCCCCCGGCGTCACGCCCAAGGACATGGCGCTGCATCTGCTGGCGACCTACGGCGCAGGCGGCGGCGCGGGTCACGTGGTGGAGTTCGCGGGCGATACCGTCACCGCCCTCGACATCGAAGGGCGCATGACCCTGTGCAACATGGCCACCGAGTTCTCGGCCATGACCGCGATCATAGCGCCGGATGCGAAGACTTACGCCTACCTTGCGGGCCGTCGGCACGCCCCAGTCAGCTTCGACGCGCCCTACTGGGCGACGCTGACCACCGACGAGGGCGCCACTTTCGACCGTGAGATCGTGATCGACGCCGCCTCGATCGCGCCGATGGTAAGCTGGGGCACCAGTCCCGAACACTCCATGGCAGTGACCAGCACCGTGCCCAAGGGACCTGACCGTGCCCACGCCTATATCGGGTTGGAGGCGGGCCAGCGCTTGCTCGGTACGCCGATCGACGCTGCGTTCATCGGGTCCTGCACCAACGCGCGCCTGTCTGACCTGCGCCGCGCGGCGGATCTGCTGCGGGGCAGGCACATTGCACCATCGATCAGGAAGGCGCTGGTCGTGCCCGGCAGCTCCGCCGTCAAGCGCGCGGCAGAGGCCGAAGGGCTGGACAAGGTGTTCACCGCCGCCGGGTTTGAATGGCGCGCCAGCGGATGCTCGCTTTGCTTCTATGCCGGCGGCGAAA
Organism: Novosphingobium sp. THN1; assembly: GCF_003454795.1. Lineage (GTDB taxonomy): Bacteria > Pseudomonadota > Alphaproteobacteria > Sphingomonadales > Sphingomonadaceae > Novosphingobium. Next base: position 443,960 of record NZ_CP028348.1, on the reverse strand, counting down.
GCTTCGCGCAAGGCTCCCGCACGATCAGCAGCACCAACCGCAATTTCGAAGGCCGCCAGGGCCCCGGCATCCGCACCCACATCGCCAGCCCGGAAACGGTCGCTGCCAGTGCGATTGCCGGTGCCATAGCCGATCCGCGGGAGCTGTCACGATGACGCCGTTCACCACGCTGACGTCGGTCGCCGTCCCGCTGCTTCGCGACAACGTCGATACCGACGCGATCATCCCCAGCCGCGAGATGAAAAGCACCGGGCGCACTGGCCTTGCCGATGGCCTGTTTGCGCCGTGGCGCTACACCGACGCCGTTGCGCGGACGCCCGATCCCGCCTTCCCGCTCAACCAGCCGCAGGCAAAGGGGGCGCAGATCCTGCTCGGCGGGGCGAACTTCGGCTGCGGATCTAGCCGCGAACACGCCGTGTGGGCGCTTGTCGAATATGGCATCCGCTGCGTGATCGCGGAAAGCTTCGCGCCGATCTTCCGCGGCAACTGCATCCGCAACGGCATCCTGCCGGTCACGCTGGACCGCGCCGTGGTCGATAGCTTGGGGTGGCAGACGGTTGATGTGGACCTGATGACGCAGACCGTGACGGCTGACGGCAAGCCCCACGCCTTCACGATCGAGGAAGAGCCGCGCCAGATGCTGCTCGAAGGGCTCGACGCCATCGCGCTGACGCTCAAGTCTCTAACCGAAATCGACGCATGGACCGCTGCCGACCGCGCCCGCCGTCCATGGATCTACGCCGGAAAAGCTGCATGACCCAGATACTCGTCTCCGAAGTCGGCCCGCGCGACGGCCTGCAATCGATCAAGGCTGTGCTGCCGACCGCGGCCAAGAAGGCGTGGATCGCCGCCGAAGCCGCCGCCGGGGTGCGCGAGATCGAAGTGGGCAGCTTCGTGCCGCCGAGCCTGCTGCCGCAGATGGCCGATACGGCCGAGATCGTCGCCTTCGCGCGCGGGATCGCAGGGCTGAATGTCGTCGCGCTCGTCCCCAATGCCAAGGGTGCGGCGCGGGCGGTGGAAGCGGGCGTGCACGGCATGTCGATCCCGTTCTCGATGAGCGAGACCCATTCGCAGCGCAACGTCCGCAAGGATCATCCTGCGATGCTGGCTGAAATCGCCGAGGTTGCCCGCATCGCCCGCGAAGGCGGAGTTCACTTCGCCGTGGGCCTTTCCACCGCATTCGGCTGCACCATCGAGGGCGCCGTGAGCGAAGATCAGGTCGTCCGCCTCGCCGTGGCTGCCGCCGAAGCGGGCGCGCAGGAATTAAGCCTGTCGGACACCACAGGCTATGCCGACCCGGCGCAGGTCCGCCGCCTGGTGCGGAAGGTCAAGGCAGCGGTGGGCGCCGACAAGCTGACCACGCTCCACCTCCACAACACGCGCGGCCTCGGCCTCGCCAATGCGCTGGCGGGTCTGGATGAAGGCATCACCACGCTCGATTCCTCGCTGGGCGGGCTTGGCGGCTGTCCTTATGCGCCGGGCGCTTCGGGCAATCTGGTTACCGAAGATCTCGTGCTCATGCTCAACTCGATGGGGCTTAAGACCGGCATCGACCTTGAGAAGCTGCTCGCTGTGCGGAGCATTCTGGCCGAGGCCCTGCCGCAAGAGCCGCTCTACGGCTTCACTCCCGATGCAGGCCCGATGCTCGATTACGCCGAAAGGATTGCCCGTTGACCGCCGCTCAGGAACAGACCGGCCCGACACCGCTTGCGGGAATCAAGGTCATCGAATTCACCCACATGGTCATGGGGCCTACGGTCGGCCACATCCTTGCCGGGCTTGGCGCGGAGGTGATCCGCATCGAGCCCATCGGCGGGGACCGCACGCGGCGCCTGCTCGGCTCGGGCGCCGGTTATTTCCCGATGTACAATCGCGGCAAGCGCTCGATCTGCCTCGATCTCAAATCGGCCGAGGGCAAGGCCGTGGCGCGTGACTTGTGCGCCAGTGCCGATGTGCTGGTGGAGAACTTCCGCCCCGGGGCGCTGGACCGGCTTGGCCTGTCGTTCGAAGACCTTTCAGCCATCAATCCGCGCCTGATCTACTGCTCGGAAAAGGGCTTCCTGCCCGGTCCATACGAAGACCGCACCGCGCTTGACGAAGTGGCGCAGATGATGGGTGGCCTCGCCTATATGACCGGGCCTCCGGGCCGCCCGCTGCGCGCTGGGTCCAGCGTGGTCGACGTCACCGGCGGCATGTTCGGCGTGATCGGCATCCTTGCCGCGCTGGAAGAGCGCCATCGCACCGGCAAGGGCCAGAAGGTCGTCGCCAGCCTGTTTGAAACCACGGTCTATCTCGTCGGCCAGCACATGGCGCAGTTTGCCGTCACCGGAAACGCCGCCGCGCCGATGCCTGCGCGCATCTCGGCCTGGGCGATCTACGACGTGTTCGAGACGAAGGACGAGCCGGTGTTCATCGGCGTCGTCTCCGACAGCCTGTGGGAGAAGTTCTGCGCGCTGTTCGAACTCGACGATCTCTGGGCCGACGAGGCGATCCGCACCAACAACGAGCGCGTCCTCGCCCGTGACCGCATCCTGCCGCAGATCCGCGTCCTGATGGCGTCGATGACCCGGGCCGAAATCGTCGCCAAGCTGGAAGGCACCGGCCTTCCGTTCGCGCCGATCGGCCGTCCCGAAGACATGTTCGACGATCCGCAACTGGCCTCGGGCGGGCTTGAGGATGTCACGCTCGACAGCGGCAAGCAGACCCGGTTGCCGACGATCCCGCTCGAAATGAGCGGCAAGCGTCCCGGTGGCAGCGTCGCCCTGCCCCAGCCCGGCGCCGATGCGCACGCGATCCTGCAAGAGCTTGGCTACCCGGCGCAGCGCATCGACGAGCTGATCGGCCAGGGTGCCGTAGAAACCGCCTGAAACAAGGCCATTCGTGGGGAAATGCCGATGACCGATTTCGACAGCAGCGACGAGACGTTCCTCCTCAGCCGCCGCACCATGTTGGGTGGGGCCGGGCTGACCGGCGTGGCCTTGGCCAGTTCCGGCCTGCTTGGCGCAGCGCCCGCGCTTGGCGCATCGCTGATCCGCGAGGAAGGCATTCCCACCGACCCGGCCGCGCGCATCGCCATGATCCGCCGCATGCGCCTGCGCACCGATCCCGGCATCGTCTACTGGTGGTTCCGTGGCCGCAACTACGCCCAGCAGGGCGCGAAGCTGACCCCGCTGTGCGAACTGGTGTTCGGCGCGGTGATGCAGGTCAATCCGCTGGCCGATGGCAGCATGGAGCTGACGTCCTACGAATTGGGCTTCCGCACCGCGCCCGGCACCAATGAACGTTCGGACCAGCTGCGCAATCCGCTGACGGGCGAAATGGTGGATGTTCCCTTCGTCCCCGTCGGGCCGACCACGGTGCGCTACAGCGCGGCCAACGACCTGATCTTCGATGGCAAGATCGGCAACACCACGCTCAAGGCCGAGCACGTGCCCGAGCTGTTCTATCACATGGGTGACCAGATCACTTTCCAGCAGCACACCGCCGCCGACACCGAGACGCCGGGCCTTTCGCCGCGCCGCCTCAACGACATGACGATGATCACCAGTCCGGCAAGGGAAGCGCTGGACCCGCGCGTCCACTGCGCCAGCGCGACCGGATATGGCACCGACCTTTCCGACTATGCGCGGTGGTGGAAGATGCCCGCCGGCATGGGCACGCAGTGCCTGCGCAGCGTTGGCCGCAAGGAAACCGACTATGCCAACATGCCCAAGGACTGGGTGGCGATGCTGGCCCGCGTCAATCCCGAAGGCGCACGCGATCCGCGCAAGCTGCTGACGCTCAAGCAGGAAGAGTATCGCAACTGATGCGCAAGGCGGGCCTCGTCCTTGCCGCGGCGCTCCTGATCGGGGCGACGCGTGGGGACGATCCGCTGACACGGCCCATCACCGGCCCCGATGCGGCGCGCTGGCTTGAGCCGGACGCGCCGCTGCGCGTTTTTCCAGGGCTTGGCTATGTCGGGCCGAAGCGCGTCAAGCAGGCGGTTATCGATACCGGCAAGGGCCTCGTCCTGATCGATGCCGGTCTGCCGGAGGGCTTGTCCGTGCTTCGGGCCCATCTGGCTGAACTCGGCTACCGGATCGATCAGGTGAAGTGGCTGCTGGTGACAGAGCCGCATTACGACCATGCTGGGGCCATCGCTGCGGTGGTGCGTGAAAGCGGCGCGCAGGTCTATGCCTCGGCCTCTGCCGCCGCCGTGCTGCGGAATGGCCTCAGCGGAGACGAAGACCCGCAGCGCGCCAGCCTGATCGCCTATGCTCCGGTCAAGACCGTGCGCATCGTGAAGGACGGCCAGCGCCTGCGCTTCGGCAATGTCACCATCACCGCCCGCGCCATGCCGGGGCATACGCCGGGATCGATGGGCTGGTCATGGCAGACCTGCACCCCAAACAGCGGCTGCGCCAAGGTGTTCTTTGCCGCCAGCCTCAATTCCCTGACCGCTGGCACCTATCGCTACCGGGACCATCCGAACCTTGTGGCGGGGTTCCGCCGCAGCATCGCCATGCTGCGCAACGAGCCTTGCGACGTCCTCCTGTCCAACCACGCGGAACATTCGGGAGCGGACCTTCGCGCTGCCGCAAGGCGCGCGGGTGCTGCGCCCGATCCCATGCGTGCGCCCAGCGCCTGCAAGGCCATGGCGGACAAGTACGCCGCACTGCTTGATGCCCAGCTTGCCCGCGAAGACGCCGCGTCCAAATAGAAAGGGCGGCCCGATCAGGCCGCCCTTCCTTATTCCGCAAATCCGGTTCCGATCAGAACGGCTTGACCGTTCCCAGGAAGCAGATGCCCGAAATGGTGATCCAGTACACGTAGGCCATCAGACGGCCGTAAAGGAATTCACGTTCAAGCGCGGCTTCCTCGGCCGGGTTCGGACCTTCGGCAAGGCGACGGAAGCGGACAGTCCACAGGCGCATGATCCAGCGCAGGCCAAGGCCTATGCACAGGGTGAAGCCATAGAGCGTCAGCTTCGTGGCATACCAGCGCGAACCTTCGCCGGCCTCGAGCGGGCCGTGGCCCAGCAGCGAGGAGATGCCGACCACGAAGATCGTCGGGATCAGCACCCAGCGGATCTTCTCGTCAAGCTTGGTGAGCATCACGCCGCGATCGGTCTCGCGGTAGATGAAGGCCGACCAGCACAGCGCCAGCCAACCCGCCACGAACACCCACATCGCCGTGAGGAAGTTGCCGCCATAAGGCTGCAGGCCATAGATGTTGCCCATGTGCAGCCCCAGCGGCAACAGCATGATGATACCGGTGCGCGCCAGGATGTCGATGCGATAGGCGGTTTCCATATGCCGCCTGCGCTCCTCCATCGAGAGCTTGCGATTGATGATGTTAAAGCTTGTCTGGAAGACACCCCATTCGCCGCCCAGCCAATAGACCATGGCGACGATGTGGACCCAGCGCAGTACCAGTACTTCTTCGATCAACGACTTTCCCCTTTGATGTGGAAGCCGCCACTAAGCCTGCCTGAAGCGTCCCGGCCCGGCAGGCATTCCAGCTGGCAGCGCGTCCGTGATCCTGCTCTTCATTATCGCGCAGTCGCGGGAACAGCAGTTTGTCGGGAAGTGCTCGCACACCGGTCATAAATCGGCGGTCCAGAGCACATCGGTTGTCCGGTCCGGCGCTGCGGGCCGTTTTTGCCAGGGCCTTATCCGACCAGCGACAACTTCTCGCCGCGCATCGCCGCGACGCGGCGGCAAAAAGCCGCTTGGCGGATAACCCAGCGCGAGTGCGACGCGAGCTTGTGACACGAGGGATAGTACTCAGCCTCGACAAGCACTGACGGCGATTGTGCCGCAAGTTACAAGCGATCGGGGTAGACATGACCTATCGACTGGGCGTGGACGTGGGTGGCACGTTCACCGACCTCCTGCTGTTCAACCAGAGCACTGGCGAATTCTGGCGCAACAAGACGCCGTCGACCCCGCACGACAGTTCGGAAGGCATTCTGAACGGCGTCACCGCCATCTGCGAGAAGGCCGGCATCAGCCCGGCCGACGTCGAATTCTTCCTCCACGGCACCACTGTGGCAACCAACGCCGTGCTCGAAGGCAAGGGCGCCCGCGTCGGCCTCATCACCACCGACGGCTATCGCCAGGTCATGCAGATCGCGCGTTCGTTCGTGCCGGGCGGGCTTGCCGGTTGGATCGTCTGGCCAAAGCCGGTGCCGCTGGCCGCGCTGCAGGATACCGTCGAAGTGCGCGGGCGCATGGATGCGCAAGGCAATGAACTGGAACCGCTCGACGAAGCGCAAGTGCGCGAAGCCCTCGTCGCCCTGCGCGACAGCGGCATCGAGGCGCTGACCGTCAGCCTCGTCAACGCCTACCTCAACGGCTCGCATGAAAAGCGCATCGGCGAACTTGCGGCAGAGATCATGCCGGGTATCCCGATGTCGCTGTCCCACGAAGTCCTGCCGGAAATGCAGGAATACGAACGCACGCTGACCACGGTGGCCAACGCCGCGGTGCGCCCGGTCATGCGCAAGTACATCCACAATCTGCGCGATAGCCTGCGCGGCGCCGGCATGGCCGGATCGCTCTCGCTGCTGCGCTCGGACGGCGGCCTCATGTCTTCCGAAAAGTCGGAAGAGCATCCCGTTTCGCTGCTGATGTCCGGCCCTGCCGGTGGCGTCACCGGCGCGATCTGGGTGGGCCGCAACGCGGGCATCAAGAACATCCTGACGCTCGACGTCGGCGGCACGTCGACCGACGTCGCCCTGATCGAAAACCTCGAAGCACGCCGCCAGCGCACCACCGAAGTGGGCCACCTCTCGGTCCGCGCCTCGGCGCTTGACGTGAAGACGGTAGGCGCAGGTGGCGGCTCGATCGCCTACGTGCCCGAACTCACCGGCGCGCTCCGCGTCGGCCCGCAGTCGGCAGGCGCTGTCCCCGGCCCGGTGGCCTACAGCAAGGGCGGCACCCTGCCGACCGTGACCGACGCCAACGTCGTGCTTGGCTATCTCCCCGAAAACCTGCTCGGCGGCACCTTCAAGCTTGACCGCGAAGGCGCGAAGAAGGCCGTGCAGACCATCGCCGACGCGCTGGGCATCGGGTTGATGGAAGCCGCGCGCGGCATCATCGACATCGTCAACGAGAACATGTTCGGCGCGCTGCGCATGATCTCGGTGCAGCAGGGTTACGACCCGCGTGACTTCGCGGTAATGGGCTTCGGCGGCGCCGGCCCGCTCCATGTGAACGCCGTGGCCAAGCTGATGGGTTCGTGGCCTGCGGTCTCCCCGGTCAGCCCCGGCGTGCTTTGCGCCCTGGGTGATGCCACCACGCGCATGCGCACCGAGACCGCCCGCTCGTTCAGCCGCCGCGTTGACGAGACCGACGAGGCCGAGGTCATCGCCTTGCTCGACGAAATGGCCGCGCAGACCCGCGCCGAGCTGACCGCCGAGGGTATCAGCGATGCCGACGTCACCAGCCTGTTCGAACTCGACATCCGCTACGAAGGCCAGGCCTTCGAAGTGCCACTGTCGATCGACGCCGAAGTGCTGCGCCGCGATGGCCTGAAGGGCGTGACCGACCGCTTCGATGCCGAACACAAGCGCCTGTTCACCTTCAACATGGACTCCGCGCACGAACTCGTGAACCTGCGCGCCGTCGCCATGGGCCCCGCGCTCGATCTGCCCGCCCCGCCGCTCGAAGTGGGCAACGGCGATCCGATCGCCGCCAAGGTGCGCGACCATGAACTGTGGGCCGATGGCGCCATGGTCCCCGCCGTGATCTATGACCGCGCCAAGCTGCGTGCTGGCGACGTGATCCCCGGCCCCGCCATAGTCGTGGAGATGGACTCCACCACGCTGATCGAAGCCGGCTGCACCGGCCGCGTCGACCATGTCGGCAACATCCTGATCAATCTTGGCCAACACCTTTAAATCGGGAACGGATAAGCACATGCCCGCACAGATCATCCAGGCCAACAACACGCCCTTCAACTCGGTGGCCGTCGATCCGGTCACGCTCGACATCATCGAGAACGCGCTGCGCAATGCGCGCATCGAGATGGACGCAACGCTTGTCCGCACCGCCATGTCTCCGGGCATCCGCGAACAGGGCGACGCCTTCCCGCTCATCGCCGATCACACCGGCAAGATGATCGTCGGCCAGTTCGGATCGTACATCGGTCCGTTCCTCGATGGTTACGAAGGCACCGTCGAGGACGGTGACCTGATCTTCCTGTCCGATCCCTATTCGGTGCAGGGCGCGATCAGCCACTCGAACGACTGGCTGGTGCTGCTGCCCGTGTTCAAGGACGGTCGCCTCATCGCCTATACCTCGATGTTCGGCCACCAGTCCGACATCGGCGGCATGGTCCCCGGCTCGATGCCGATTCACGCCACCAGCATCTTCCAGGAAGGCGTGCGCATCCCGCCGGTCAAGATCTGGAAGAAGGGCGAGTACAACGAGGACCTGATCAAGCTGGTCATGCACCAGACCCGCACGCCGGACTGGTGCAAGGCTGACCTCAACGCCCTGATCGCCTCGTGCCGCGTCGCCGCGCGCCGCGTCTACGAGATGGCCGAGCGCTTTGGCGACGACGTGTTCACCTCTGCCACGACCATGCTGCTCGAACGCAACCACCGTGCGATGAAGCAGCTGATCGCCAGTTCGATCAGCGAAGACAAGGTCAGCTTCGAAGACTACATCTGCGACGACGGCCTAGGTTATGGTCCCTACAAGATCAAATGCACGATGTGGCGCGAGGATGGCCGCGTGGTGCTCGATTTCGCCGGCACCGATCCGCAGAGCCAGGCTTCGATCAACATGCTGCTCAACGAGAACATGATGCGCATGTTCTTCGGCATCTACATGATCATGATCTTCGATCCGCAGATCCTGTTCAACGACGGCTACTATGACCTGATCGACGTGCGCATCCCCGAAGGGTCGCTGCTCAAGCCGAAGTTCCCCGCCGCGCTCTCGGGCCGCACCCACGTGCTCGGCCGCCTGTTCGACATCCTCGGCGGGCTGCTCGGCCAGAAGACGCCGGAGTTCCTCAACGCCGCGGGCTTCTCCTCCTCGCCGCACCTGTTCTATGCCGGCACCGACAGACACGGTAAGTGGTTCCAGCTCTTCCAGATAGGCTTCGGCGGCATCCCCGGCCGTCCGCTGGGCGATGGCCCGGATGGCCACTCGCTGTTTCCCGGCTTCACCAACGTGCCCAACGAGTTCCTCGAGCGCTACTTCCCGCTGGTGATCGAGCGCTACGAGACCGTTCCGGATTCGGGCGGCGCAGGCCTGCACCGTGGCGGCAACGGCATCGACATGGTCTACAAGTTCCTCGAACCCGGCACCATCGCCATCCATGACGACCGCTGGTTCGTGCCGCCCTGGGGCGTCAACGGCGGCGAGCCGGGTGCGCGTGCCCGCAAGGTGCTGGTCAAGGCCGATGGCACCGAGATCGTCGTCGGCAACAAGCTGGAAGACTATCCGGTCGAACCGGGTGATCGCCTCCACTTCATCACCTGGGGCGGCGGCGGCTGGGGCGACCCGCTCGAACGCGATCCCGAACTGCTGGCTGTCGAACTCAAGCAAGGCCTCGTCACCGAAAAGGGCGCCCTGCGCTATGGCGTGGTGCTCAAGGACGGCGCGGTCGATGCCGCTGCCACCGATGCACTGCGCACGAAGATGCGCGCCGAACGCGGCGAGCTTGGCGTGTTCAACTTCGGTCCCGACATCGAAACCCTGCGCGCCAACTGCCTTGCCGAAACCGGCCTCCCCGCTCCCAAGGCTCCGCGCTGGGCGAACGCTTAACAGGAGCCCACCCCCAACCCCTCCCGCTTGCGGGAGGGGAGCGAGACTTACGGAGCCGAAGGCGGAGTTAGTCGCAGCGGGGTGGGCATGCACAACGCATAAGGATCAAACCCGTGGCCAATCCCATTCTCCGCGAGAAGCTGAACTCCGGAAAGTTCTTCGTCGTCCCCGGTATACAGGACATGATCACCGCGGTGATCGCCAACAAGGTCGGCTTCGACATCGTCTATGGTACCGGCTACTGGCTCACCGCCTCGGCCTGGGGCCTGCCCGATGCCGGCATCGCCACCTACACCGAGATGCGCAACCGCATGGAAACGCTGGCGCGCACGTCGAACGCGGCGGTCATTGCCGATGGCGATACCGGCTATGGTGGCCTGCTCAACGTCCACCACACCGTGAAGGGCTACGAAGCCTCGGGCGTTACCGCGATCCAGATCGAGGATCAGGAATTCCCCAAGAAGTGCGGCCACACTCCGTTCAAGCGCCTGATCTCCACCGAGGATATGGTCGAGAAGATCCAGGTCGCCGTGGATTCGCGGGAAAGCGAGGACTTCGTCGTGATCGCCCGCACCGATGCGCGTGAAAGCGAAGGGTTGGATGGCGTGTTGCGCCGCCTCGAAGCCTATTCGAAGGCCGGGGCCGACGTGCTCTTCCCCGAAGCGCTCCACAGCGAAGAGGAAATGCGCAAGGCCTGCGCCGTGCTCGACAAGCCCTGCATGGCCAACATGTCAAACCACGGCAAGACGCCGGTGCCGCCCGCCGAGGTGCTGGCCGAGATCGGCTATGCCTATGCCATCTACCCCTCGCTCACCAGCCTTGCCGCTGCGGCTGCGATGGAGAAGGTCCTGCGCGATCTCAAGGACAACGGCGTCGGCCAGCCCGATGGCCTGTTCGATTTCTCCGAGTTCTGCTCGCTGATCGGATTCGAGGACGTGTGGGCCTTCGAGAAGAAGTGGGGCAAGGCCCGCTGATGACCACACGCCGCATCGCCGCCGCCGTCCTCAACCAGAGCGGCAACAACTCCGCTCCCTATGCGGTGAACAAGCCGCTCGAGGTCAAGACGCTCGAACTCGCCGATCCGAAGCCCGGCGAAGTGCTCGTGCGGATTGACGCTGCGGGCCTGTGCCACTCCGATCTGTCCGTCATCAACGGCGACCGGCCGCGCCCGATGCCGATGGCGCTGGGCCACGAGGCCGCCGCAACCGTGCTGGCATTGGGCGATGAAGGCGATGGGTCTCTGGCGGTTGGCGACCGCGTCGTGCTGGTGTTCCTGCCCTCGTGCGGGCACTGCGTCGCCTGCGCCTCGGGCCAGGGCTACCTTTGCGCCAATGCCGCCGCCGCCAATGGCAAGGGCGAGCTGATGCAGGGTGGTTCGCGCCTTTCCTGTGACGGTGAGCATGTCCATCACCACCTCGGCGTCTCGGCCTTCGCCACGCAGGCCGTGGTCGATCGCCGCTCACTGGTGAAGATCGACAAGGACATCCCGCCAGAGACCGCCGCCCTGTTCGGCTGCGCGGTGCTGACGGGGGTCGGCGCGGTGATGAACACCGCACTGGTCCGCCCCGGCGAGTCGGTCCTGATCTACGGCCTTGGCGGCGTCGGCCTCGCCGCGCTGCTCGGCGCGCTTGCGGCAGGGGCACAGCCGGTCGTCGCGGTTGACCCCTCGGCGGAAAAGCGCGCACTCGCCCTCGAACTCGGCGCCGCTGCCGCCGTCGCCCCGGGTGAGGACGAAGCGCTGTTCGGAACCGACGTGGTGATCGAGACCGTGGGCAAGGCTGCCGTTCTCGCGCTGGCCTACAAGGCCGCCAAGCGCGGCGGACGCATCGTCACCGTGGGCCTGCCGAACCCGACAGAAATGCTTGAAATCAATGCCTTGTCGCTCGTCGCAGAGGGCAAGACGCTGATGGGCAGCTACATGGGCTCGTCAATCCCGGCGCGCGACATTCCGCGCTATATCGCGCTGTGGAAGGCAGGCCGCATGCCGGTCGAAAAGCTGCTGACTTCGGTTAGCCCGCTTGAGGAAATCAACGACCTGATGGACAAGCTCGCCCAGGGCAAGGCCGTCCGGCAGGTCATTGTCCCCGGATGGTGATTGTTCCGAATTGGGGACAGGTTTATCCGACAGGCAGATAATTCCTTGAACAATTCGGTTAAATGACATTCTCTTGTCACTCTGCGGCCAACCACAGCAGTGACAAGGGGAGTCGTACAATGGAAAAAGGCGTTCCTATCCGGTCGATCACGCGATCCATCGCCGCGCTGAAGGCAATCAACCGCCACGGCTCGCTTTCGATGATGGAAATCGCCAAGTCGGCAGAGGTCCCCTACCCCACCGCCTGCCGCATCGTGCAGACCCTGCTTTACGAAGGCCTGATCGAGCAGGAGCCCGCCCGCAAGCGCTACCGCGCCACCGCCCTCGTGCAGACGCTGGCCACCGGCTTCCAGCACGATGACGAACTCGTGCGCATCGCCCGCCCGCACATCGTCGCCTTCACTGCCCGTGCGGGCTGGCCGGTCTCCATCGCCATCCGCGTCGGCCGCGAGATGATGCTGCGCGACAGCACCCATGCCAACTCGTCGTTGACCTTCGAGCATTACTATCCGGGCTTCACCCTGCCGATCCTCGACAGCGCATCGGGCAAGGTCTCGATGGCCTTTGCCGACGATGAGGAGCGCGAGATGATCCTGCGCTTCATGCGCGTTTCGCAGGACATCGACCTCAACTACCTCGCCACCGCCGAAGTCAGCCTCGATGTCGACCGCATCCGCGCCGATGGCTATGCCGTACAGGGCCGCAACCACTTCAACCTGACACCGGGCAAGACCTCGTCGATCGCCGTGCCGATCTTCCGCAACGGCCACTTCGAAGCCGCCATGACCATGGTGTTCTTCGTCGCCGCCATGAAGCTCTCGACCGCGCTCGAAACCTACCTCGACGACCTGAAAGCGACAGCCGCCGCGATCAGCCACGACCTGTCGAACGTGCCCATGGGGAATGCCTAAGATCTGGGCCTAGGCTCAGGAACTAGAAGATCAGCGCCTTTAGCTTGGCGCGCACCTCGGCAAGGACCGCTTCTGGCACCTTGCCCTTGTGCGTCGCCTTGCGCGCTCGCCAATCGAGCGCCTTGATCTGATCGGCCAGAACGGCGCTCGGCGGCTCGACGCTGACCACGACTTCAAAGGGATAGCCTTTGATCCGCGAGGTCATCGGGCAGCACAGCATCATGCCCCGCGCCTTGTTGTAGCGCTGCGGCGACAGCACCAGGGCGGGACGATGGCCTGCCTGTTCGTGCCCGGCCTGCGGATCGAACTGCAGCCAAACAACGTCGCCCGCCGCCGGGACGTAGGCACTCACCAGGCTTCACCGCCAACGGCAGGGCCGAACGCGACGTCTTCGGGAAAACTCTCGGGCGTCATCGCGGCGAGCAGTTCATCGAGATCGAAGCGCGGTTCGGCAATCGGCTCGATAATCACCCGGCCGCCCTCCTCACGCACGTCGACCGCCTGATCGATCTTCAGCGAGGCCGCAGCGAGCACCGATGCGGGGATGCGCACCGAAGCGCTGTTGCCCCACTTCTTTACCTGCACCTGCATGACCATGCTCCATGTATCGACATTCACGATACATAAGCCATCACCGTCAAAGCTGCAAGGTCACCGCTGCTTCTTGGCAATCGTCGCGGTGAAGTCGGGGTCCTTGTTCGCCACCCAGTCGACGAACTTGCGGATCGCAGGGTTGTCGAGCAGCTTTTCGACATCCATGCCGATGCGCTGCAGTTCGGAATTGGTGAAGTTCACCGTCAGCGTCTGCTGGCAGATGCCGTGCATCGGCACGGTATCGCGCCCGCCCCGGCTCTTGGGGATCGGGTGATGCCAGACGATGGTGCTGCCCGTCGGCCGTCCGCACAGCCAGCAGAGTACCGGCGGCGGGGCTTCTTCCTCGTCCGGGGTATCGAAGTCGTCGTAGCGACCATGTTTTGAATGCTTGCGGGCCATCTGGCTGCCTTACACCACAAGGCCCGCAACGCAATCAGAGGCGCCCAATCACAGACGAGCAGTTACCGCCTTGGTCTCGAGATAGGCGTCCAGCCCCTCCTGACCGAACTCGCGCCCCCAGCCCGACTGGCCATAGCCGCCGAACGGGATGTTGGTGCCGACCGCGCCGTGGCAGTTGATCGAGACCTGGCCGGCGCGAATGCGCTTGACCAGGCGGTGCGCCGTCGAAAGATCGCGCGTCCACACGCTGCCCGACAGGCCATAGGGCGTGTCGTTGGCAAGGGCGGCAATGGCGTCCAGATCGTCGCCCTCGAACTTCTGCACGGCCATGACCGGGCCAAAGATCTCCTCGCGCATCAGCGGCATGGCGTTGTCGCAGCCGCTGAACACCGTGGGCTGGATGAAGTTGCCCGGCCGGTCGAGCTTTTCGCCCCCGACAACCAGGGTCACGCCATCGGCCTTGGCCCGCTCGATATAGCCCATGACCTTGGCCGCGTGTCCGTCCGAGATCATCGGTCCCTGCGTGGTTGCGGGGTCAAGGCCGTGGCCCAGCGTCATCACCTTGCACAACGCCGCGACGCCTTCCATCAGCGCATCGTGGATCGCGGCATGCGCGAAGATGCGCGTGCCGGCCATGCAGTTCTGGCCCTGCAGGAAGAACGTCGCCATCGCCACGCCCGGCACGGCCAGCGCCAGATCGGCATCGGGCATGACCACGACCGGGCTCTTGCCGCCAAGTTCGAGGCTGACCTTCTTGAGATTGCCGAGCGCCGCCTGGATGATGCGCTTGCCCGTAGCGGTCGATCCGGTGAACGAGATCTTGTCGACGCCGGGATGCTCGGCCAGAGCCTGCCCCGCCTCTGCCCCCACGCCGTTGACGATATTGACCACGCCCGCCGGAATCCCGGCTTCGAGGATCATGCCACCCAGCGCCAGCGCTGAAAGCGGGGTTTCCTCCGATGGCTTCATCACCACCGTGCAGCCCGCCGCCAGTGCCGGGGCGAGCTTGAGGATGGCGGTCGAAAGCGGCACGTTCCACGGCACGATCTGCCCGGCCACGCCCACCGGCTCGCGCAGGGTATAAGTCAGCGCTTCGGTCTCGGCGGCGATGTGGCGCGGCGGGGCGATGGTCGTCCCCTCGATCCGCATCACCGCGCCCGCATAGTAGTCGATCATCTCGACGCAGTTTGCGGTGGTCAGCCCGGCGATGAAGCGCGGCATGCCGTTGTCGATCACGTCGAGTTCGGTCAGCAGCGTGGCGTTGGCGTCCATCACCCGCGCCAGCTTGCGCAGCAGCGCGGTACGCTCGGCCACGGTCATGCGGCCCCACGGCCCTTCGAACGCGGCGCGCGCGGCCTTGACTGCGCGGTCCACTTCCGCCGCGCCGCCCGTCTGGAACCTTGCCAGCACAAGGCCCGTCGCCGGATCACGCGTTTCCAGTTCGCCTGAACCTTCGACCCATTGCCCGCCGATCAGCAGGCGGTGCGTTTCCTTCAGGAAACGCTCCGTCTCCGGCGCGATCGGGTTGCCGTCAAAGGGAACTGGCGAAACGCTCATACTTCGACGGTCCTCGGGTCATAGGTGAACAGGCCGAGCGATTCCTCGTCCTTCATCTCGCCCAGGCCGAAGAGGTCGGTGTCCTGTCCCTGCATGCGATCGGCGTTGGCGTTCGATTCGCGCTGGATGAACGTGGCGCGTTCGTGACGGGCCTTCTCGTACCGGGCAAGGCCCTCTGCCGCGGAATCCGATGCCGCCAGCGCACGCGCCAGCACCACCGCATCCTCGATCCCGCAGGCCGCACCATGGCCAAGGAACGGCGTCATCGCATGGGCCGCATCGCCGATCAGCGTGACGTTGCCATCGAGCACCCAGGTATCCATCGGCTTTCGCGCGTTGATCGCCCACTTGAACAGCGGTTGCGCCACCGCCGCCTTCAACAGACGCTGCGCATCCTCGCACCAGTGGCCATAGATCAACTGCAGTTCGGCAGGATCCGCGGGCGTCGTCCAGCCTTCCTCGTTCCAGCCTTCCTGCCGCGCGAAGAACACGAAGTTCATCACCTTCGAACCGCGCACGTTGTAGCGGTTCATCATCGCGCCGGGGCCGATGATGATGCCGGGGAAATCGGAAAGGTCCTGAATCTCTTCGGTCACCGGCACCAGGCAGCGCCATGCGACATGGCCGGTGAAGTGCGGTGCATCATCACCAAAGCGCTGGCGGATAACGCTCTTCACGCCATCGGCACCGATCAGCACATCGGCGGAGAACTGGCGCCCATCGGCCAGCGTCACGCTCGTCCCCTCACTGGAGACGACTTGCGCCCCGGCGATCATCTCCACACCCGAACGCTCGGCCGCGCGGGTCATCACACCGTGCAGGTCGGCGCGGTGGACGGTGATGTAGGGCGCACCGTACTTTGCGCGCTGGGTTGACCGGTCCATCGCCACCAGCGTGCGCCCGTCCTTCCAGTGCTGGATGCGCTGGCGCGTCGGCTCGACCGCAACCGCTGCCGCTTCCTCGCAGATGCCGATGAAATCGAGACCCTTCATCGCGTTCGGCGTCAGCGTCAGCCCGGCACCGATCTCGCCAAATTGCGGCGCGCTTTCCAGCAGCGTCACCTTGAAGCCCTGCTGGGCAAGCGCGGCAGAGGCGGTCATGCCCGCAACGCCACCGCCGACGATCAGGATGGTCTGCGGCTTGCTCACTTGGCGCCGCCTTCAAGCTGGCCCGGAATGTGGCTCCCATGGTTGGCGAGATACCACTCGGCGATCTCCTCGCGCGTGGCCCACCACACGCCCGGCAGGCTCTTGGCGTGTTCGATGAATTCCCGCAGCGCGCGCACGCGATGGGCGCGGCCCGAAACGTGCGGGTGCAGCCCAAGGTTCATGATCCGCCCGGTCTTCGCCCCTTCGGCGTACAGCACGTCGAGTTCCTCGATCAGCGCATCGCGGTATTCGTTGGTGGTGTAGTTCTTGCGGGTGATGAAGGTGAAATCGTTGATTTCGTTGGAATAAGGCACGGAGACGATCGGCCCGTGCGGCGTGCGCAGCAGGTAGGGCTGATCGTCGTTCATGATGTCGCAGTAGAAGGTGCAGCCATATTCGGCGAGGATGTCTGCCGTCTGCATCGTGCCGCGCAAGCTGGACGAGAGCCAGCCCTTGCTCTTGCGCCCGGTGAACTTCTCGAACTGTTCAAGGCTGCGCAGGATAATGTCGCACTCCTTGGCCGGTTCATGCGCGAAGCTTGAAAGCAGCTCGCCCTGTTCCCAGTTGTGGGTGAGCAGCTCCCAGCCACGCTCAAGCACGGCATCGGTCATCGCCTTGCGCCGCTCGAACGTCACGGCATTGGTGGTGCAGCTGGCCTTCACGCCCAGTTCGTCGAACAGGTCGATCAGCCGCCACAGGCCGACGCGCTGGCCATATTCGCGCCAGGTGAAGTTGGGAAAATCGGGCGTGTTGCCGGGCAGCACGTCGGGCAGGATCGCCGGGCCGCCCGCGTAATAGGGCTTGTCGGTATCCTTGGTCAGGTCCCACGTCTCGAGATTGAACGTGAGGATCAGAGCAACGCGCGCACCGTTCGGCCAGACCAGCGGCTGGCGCTGCGGCAGCGGGATGTAATCGTATTCCATCAGTGATTTACCCCTGAATCCAGATGCCGCCTCAGGCGGTCAGAACTTCAACCGACCGCGTCAGGCGGTCAAAACTTCAAGTGCGACGCGCTCTGCCGATTCCAGCGCGCCTTCCAGCCCGCGCGCGCCCTGTGCGGTGTGCTCGCCGCAGAAGTGGACGCGGCCCGCCGGCTTGATCATCTCGTCGAGCCACTTGACCTGGCCTGGTCCGAAGAACGAAACGTCCCCGCCATTGAAGCGCTCGCCCGCCCAGCTGAAATAGCTGTGCGCGGAAACCTTCCCCTTGGCGGCAGGACGCAGCGTCTCGATCTGGCGGACCACCATCGCCTTGGCCGCTTCTGCGCCCATGCGATCCCAGTACAGCGCCAGATTGCCGCGCGCCTGCACGATGAAGCCGGTGATCTCCTCCGCCGTGGCGCCATAGCGTTGCGGCATCACCGTGCCCAACGGCCCGTCGGTCCACATGCCGGGTGCGAGCTTGTCCTCATCCCAGAACGGCGCGGTCGCCGTGACGAACACCATCGAAATCGGCTGATAGCCCAACTGGCCGACAGCCTGTGCCTGCATGCCTTCAAGAGCAGGCAGGACCTTGACGTTGCGCAGCGCCGAGAACGGCAGGGAGCAGATGACGCGCGGCGCGCTGAAGGTGGAGCCATCGGCAATGTGTACCGTAACGCTCGCGCCATCCTGCGTGATCGCCACAACCTCGCGGCCAAGCAGGACATCGCCCTTCAGCAGCTTGGCCATGCCGGTGGCAAGGTGGATGTTGCCGTTCTTCGCCGACAGCGATCCCGCACCGGCGGCCGCCTGGCCTTTCACGAAGCCGTCGTTGTATTCCATCATCAGGGACGAAACGTCCCATGCGTTCACGCCGTAATAGGGCGCGATATCGTTGCACAAATGGATCGCGGCGTCCGAAAGCCCCTGCGCCTTGAGGTATTCGTACAGCGAGATATCCAGCGCCGCGTTTGCCGGATCGTGCCAGCTCGTCCAGTCAGCCAGACGGTTGTTGTCCGATACCACCTTGCCGACAACCTCGCCGGGCATCAGCATCTTCAGCTTGTCCGGCAACGGATTTCCCGGGAACGCCGCCCATTCGGCGCGGGTCATCGGTTTGCCGTTGATCCACAGCAGCGGCGGCGGGCCTGAACGCCAGCGCTCGCCCACCTCGACCATTTCGACCCCGGCACGATTGGCGGCATCGAGACCACGACCGTAGCCAGCCGCCATCGAATTGAAGCCCATTTCCGGATAGCCCGGCTGATCGAGCAGGGTCCAGATCCGCCCGCCGACACGCTCGCGCGCCTCGATCACGGTGACGGTCTTGCCTTCCTGCTCGAGCATCCACGCCGCCTGCAGCCCGGATACGCCTGCGCCCAGGACGATCACGTCGCTCTGCCCCGGCTTGCGCGGCGCAACTGCGGGCGCAGGCTTCTTCGTCTTGCGCGCGGCCATCGCCGGCTGGCTGGCGGCGAGTGCGGCAAGGCCGAAACCTCCCAGCGAGAATGTGCGGCGGTCCATCGTCATAGGTCTGCAGTTCCCTTGCGCCCGAACCATAGGACAGGCCTGATCACGCTGCCAATCGCCACAACGATGAGGTCAATGTCGATTGCCCGGGTGGCGCTCACCACCTGTCGGATAGACAAGCATGGCTTTCGGAAAATACGCCAATCACGGATAGGCGAAGGCCATAGCTTCATGCGAAACATCCGCACCGGAGGCCCCATGAAATCCCTGAAAGTGCTGCTCTCGGCGCTGATCCTCACGCCCTTGGCAATTCCTTTGCCGGCTATCGCGCAGATGGCCGCCAATGCGCCCGATTCGCCCGCCACGCCGCGCCTCACCGTGGCGCAGCTGCGTGGCAAGTACGCCGAACGTCAAAGCCGCTACATGACTGTCAAGGGCATGGAGATCCATTACAAGGACGAAGGCCCGCGCAAGGCCCCGGTCCTGCTGATGATCCATGGATCGCAAAGCAGCCTGCGCACTTGGGACCGCATCACCGTGCTGCTCAAGAAGCGCTACCGCGTGATCCGCTTCGACATTCCGGGCTACGGCCTGTCCTCTCCCGCAACCGACGAAGCCGCCACCAGCGTCCAGCCAGTGGAAATCACCGAGGGCCTCCTCGAAGTGTTAGGCATCAGGAAAGTGGCCGCTGCCGTGGGCGTTTCCAGCGGGGGCACCATGGCCATGTACCTTGCTGCCAAGCGCCCTGAGATGGTGGAGCGGCTGATCCTGTCCAACACCCCGTCAGACCCGGTGACAACCGGTCACATGGTCCAGACCCCGGCCTTCCTTGCCGCGCAGGATCGCGTGCGCAGGACCGGCTATCAGGATTTCGATTTCTGGGACCAGTACCTGTCGTTCTTCGCGGGCGACCCGGCGCGGATCAGCCACCGCACGCGCATGGAGTACTGGGATTTCAACCGCCGCAGCCCGGAGAAGCATCCCATCGCCATGGTTGCCCGCATCGGTGACGGCAAGCAGGCCGCCATCGAGATGGCGAAGATCACGGCTCCCACGTTCCTCGTCTGGGGCAGCGGCGATCCGCTCCTGCCCGAAGCGGCGGTCACGGCGATCACCCGTTATCTGAAGAACGCCACGATCTCGAAAGTGCTGATGCCCGACGTCGGTCACTATCCGCCGCTGGAAGTGCCAGACCGCTTCGCCCGCTGGATAGAGACTTACGTCGAAGCCGGAGTCCCCAAACCGTGAAACCGCGCACCCTTTACGAAAAGCTGTGGGACTCTCATGTGGTCGCCGATCTCGGCGCAGGTGAAGCGCTGCTATATATCGACCGGCACATCGTCCATGAGGTTTCCAGCCCGCAGTCGTTCGTCGCCATGCGCGCGAAGGCCCGCAGGCTGCGCCGCCCGGAAACCCACCTCGCCGTAGCGGATCACGCCATTCCCACGCGCCAGCGCGGCACGATCGAGGATCCTCTGGCCGCCTCGCAGATCGCCGAGCTTGAAGCCAACGTGCGCGAATTTGCCGTGCCCTATGCCGAGGTCAATGGCCCCGAACAGGGCATCGTCCACGTCATCGGCCCGGAAACCGGCTTTACCCTGCCCGGCACCACGATCGTCTGCGGTGACAGCCACACCACCACGCACGGCGCATTTGGCGCCCTTGCGTTCGGCATCGGGGCGAGCGAGCAATCGACTGTCATGGCCGCCCAGGCTCTGCGCCAGACGCGCGCGAAGGCGATGAAGGTCGAACTTGTCGGCGAACGCCACCCGCTGGTCTTCGCCAAGGACATCGCACTTGCCCTGATCGCGCGTATCGGCGCGAACGGCGCGGTGGGCCACGCGGTCGAATATGTCGGCCCTGCCGTCTCCGCCATGTCTATGGCCGAACGCATGACCCTGTGCAACATGACCATCGAGGCCGGAAGCCGCATCGGCCTGGTGGCGCCTGACGAAACCACTTACGCTTTCATCAAGGACCGCCGCCTTGCGCCCAAGGGCGATCTGTTCGCCAGGGCATGCGAATTTTGGGGCACACTGCGCAGCGATCCCGGCGCCAGATATGACCGGACCGTCACGCTCGACCTGGGCGAGATCGACCCACAGGTCAGCTGGGGCACCAGCCCCAACCAGACACTGCCCATCAGCGCGTCGCTGCCCGATCCAGCCCATATTGCCGACCTCACGGAGCGGCGCGAGACCGAAAAGGCGCTGGCCTACATGGGCCTTGAACCCGGCGCTCCGCTGCTCGGCACCCCGATCAGCCACGTGTTTATCGGATCGTGCACCAATGGCCGGATCGAGGACCTGCGCGCTGCCGCGGCCATCGCCCTGGGGCGCAAGGTTGCGCCCGGCATCAAGGCCATCGTCGTTCCCGGCAGCATGGCCACGCGCAAGGCCGCGGAATCGGAAGGAATCGACCGCATCCTTACCGATGCAGGCTTTGAATGGCGCTTTTCCGGATGTTCGATGTGCGTTGCGATGAACGATGATCGGCTTGCCGCCGGAGACCGCTGCGCCTCCACCAGCAACCGCAATTTCGAAGGCCGCCAGGGCCCCGGCGGTCGCACCCACCTGATGAGCCCCGCCATGGCCGCAGCCGCCGCCATCGCAGGGCATATCGCAGATGCGCGGGAGTACGTGGCATGAACGGGTTCACCACCGTTACCGGCCCCGCCGCCGCGATGCCGGAAGAAAACATTGATACCGACATCATCTTCCCCGCGCGCTTCCTTTTGCTGACCTCGCGCAATGGCCTGGGCGAGCACGCGTTTCACGATCGCCGCTATCACGCCGACGGCAGCGAAGTGGCGGGCTATGTCCTCAACACCGATCCCTTCCGCAGCCCCCCGGTTATCGTCGCCGGCGCGAACTTCGGCTCGGGCTCCAGCCGCGAACAGGCTGTCTGGGCACTCCACGGCCTTGGCGTACGTGCGGTCATCGCGCCTGCCCTGGGCGAGATCTTCCACAACAATTGCCTGCGCAACGGCATCGTGCCGATCATCCTCCCGCCCGATCAGGTGGCTGACATGCTGGCCTGCGCTGCTGCCGGCGTGCAGTTCACGGTCGATCTCGAAGCGCAGACCGTCACTGTCGGCACTGCCAGCCCGATCCAATTCGAAATCGCGCCCGAAAGACGGCTTGCCCTGCTCAACGGATGGGACGAAACCGACCTCGTGCTGGCCCGCTTCGAGAGCGACATCGCCGCGTTCGAGGCCGGACAGCGCAAGATCCAGCCCTGGCTTTACCTTGAGGAAACGACTGCATGAGCGAAACGGAAGACCTGCTGGCCAATTACAAGAAGGCCTATGAACGGCGGGTAGGCTTCGGCTTGCGCCCGGCGCTGATCCTGATCGACTTCTGCATGGGCTATTTCGACGAATCCTGCGAACTTTACGCCGGAGTGGACGATGCCCTCGCCTCGGCGCTGCGCGTGCGCGAAGCTGCCCGCGCGGCCGGCGTGCCGGTGATCCTCACCAACGTGGTCTACCACTCCAGTGCGATCGACGGTGGCCGCTTCTTCGAAAAGGCCGCGCCGCTGAAGAACTTCCTCAAGGGCAGCCCGATGGGTGCCTGGGGCCCGGGCCTCGAACCTTTCGAGGACGAACTGGTCATCTCGAAGCAATACCCCAGCGCCTTCTTCGGCACCTCGCTCGCCTCGACGCTGACGGCCATGGGCGTGGACTCCGTCCTGCTCACCGGCCTCACCACTTCAGGCTGCGTGCGTGCCAGTTGTGTCGATGCGATGAGCCATGGCTTCCGCACCGCCGTCATCGCCGATGCCTGCGGCGATCGCCATGCCGCCCCGCACGACGCCAACCTGTTCGACATGAACGCCAAGTATGCCGACGTGGTGAGCGAGGCAGAGGCAACGGCGTTCCTCGGCACGCTCAAGGCCTGATGCGCCTCAACCGGCGCATTGCCGTCATCACCGGGGCCGGCCTCGGCATCGGCAAGGCGACCGCTCTGCGCTTTGCCGAAGAAGGGGCAAGGCTGGTCCTGGCCGAGCGGGACGAGGCGCGGCTGCATGAAGTGGCCGCACTTGTCCGAGGTCTTGGCGCCGAAGTGCTCCCCATCCCCTGCGATGTGACCGATGAATCGAACGTCGCCAATCTTGCGCAGGAAGCGGCAACGCTCGGCCCTGTTTCTATCCTCGTCAACAATGTCGGCGGCGGACGCAGCGGGCGGATCACCGACCTTTCCGTGGCCGACTGGGACCACACGATGACGCTGTCCCTGCGTTCGATGTTCCTGTGTACCCGAGCCTTCGTACCGGTGATGCGGCAACAGGGTCATGGCCGCATCGTCTGCCTCTCGTCGGGTGCGCGCAATGGCACTGTCTGGAATGCCTTCCACGTCGGCGCCAGCGCCTATTCCACCGCCAAGGCCGGCGTCACCGGCTTCGTGCGCACACTGGCGATCGAACTGGCCGACCACGGCGTGACGATCAACGCCGTTTCACCCGGTCCGATCGATACCGAACTTGCCGGGCCATACCTCAGGAGAATGCACGAAGACGGGCTCGAATACTCGCCGATCCGCATGACCCCGTTGCACCGTCTCGGCACCCCGCGTGAAGTTGCAGATGCCGTGCTGTTTCTGGCCTCAGACGAGGCAAGCTATATCACCGGCACCACGCTTGACGTCACCGGGGGCGCTGACCGTCTGCTGTCACTGCTGCAATCAGGCTGTGCAAATCCGACAGGCGAACAGGCCCGCATTGAGTCCTTCGCTGTCATGCGTCTGAAGCCATCCTGTCAGCAGAACAAGGGCAGCGAATCCGCTGTCCGGGGATTTCGCCAGATGACCGCTGATCTGACCCGTCGTTCCGTGATGTCCGCGCTGCCACTGGTTGCCGGCCTTGCCGCCGCTCCAGTCGCTGCTGCCAGCCCCCGGGGCAAGGCATTGTCCGCAATCACCGATGCCGAAGCGGCAGAACGGCTGCAAGACCCGGCAACCCGCGCCCGTGTGCGTGCCCGCGTTGCCGGATCGTGCGAGGCCGAAACGGTCAACATCTTCTACCGCCTGAACGTCTACGGCTTCACCGGCGAAGGGAACCTGGTGCCATTCTACACGCTGAACCACCTCAGCGTGAACGAATGGACGCCGCTTCCCGGCCACCGTTATCAAGCCAGAACCTTCGAATGCGGCGTCTATTGCGCTTTCGATACCGACGATGTGCTTGAAGAATGGAAGAACCCGCTGACCGGCGAAGTGCGCAAGCCCTTCCAGTTCCTCGGCGGCCCCTTCACCGTAACGCATGGCCCTGATGGCATGGTGGCCATGGGCGCTGAACTCACACCGAAGCCGATGCGCATGGAAGCCTATGGCGGCACGCTGTTTGTCAGCGCCATGGCCGACATGGCCCGCCCCAACCCGGTCAGCCCGGAGAAATTCCCGAAGTTCTCTTCCGGCCCGATTGCCTATTGGGATACGGTGTCCACCATCGGTGCGCCGACGGCGCAGGCTTTCGACGAGACCCTCAGTTCGGCCGACGCCTTCCATCATTTCCAGAACATGGGTTCATGGCACCCCTGGATGGCGATGGGTTCACGCCCTGGTCGCACCTATGGCCGCGCCGCCGGGGTGAAAGTCCGCTCGCTCGATCAGATCCCCGCCAGCGCCCTGAAGGGCCTGCACGACCACACGCCCGAGATCTTTGACCGCAAGGGCTGGACCAGCCCGCGCTTCGATATTCTCGATTACATGGCTGGCAATCCAGCCTGACGACCCGATACACGGGAGAGGCATAAACCAGAACAAATACAACAATACCGGCGAGATCGCGCAACGCGACACGCCAAAGCAGGGACGAACCGGGATGGGGCGTGGCGCCTCCCGCTCAATTTTCTATCGAGGGAACACATGAAGATGAAGTCATTCACGAAGCGCTCTGCCGCTTCGCTCTCCGTCATGGCGCAAGTCCTGACTGTCGGCATCGCCAGCATGGCAGTCGCAACGCCGGGCTTCGCGCAGGAAGCCCCGCAGGCTGCCGAAGAGAGCGAGCCGGGTGCAATCGTCGTGACCGCCCGCAAGCGCGAGGAAGACCTGCTCAAGACGCCGGTCACCGTCACTGCGCTCACCGGCGAGACACTGGCCGTGCGCGGCGTCGTGTCGATGCAAAGCCTGGCCAACAATACGCCGGGCATCAACATCAACAACAACTCCTCGGGCCATGCCGACCGCTCGTTCCAGCAGATCAGCCTGCGCGGCTTCACGCCGGTTTCGACACTGGCGACCACCACTTCGCTGTTCATCGATGGCGTGCCGATTGCCTCGCCTTCGCCTTTCACTGCCATTTCGAACCCCGAACGCATTGAAATCCTGAAGGGTCCGCAAAGCGCCTACTTCGGCCGCAACACTTTTGCCGGCGCGATCAACGTGGTGAACAAGAACCCGTCGAGCGAATGGACCGCCAGCGTGCTGGGCATGGCGGGCACGCGCGAGAACTATCGCGTGCAAGGTTCGATCGAAGGGCCGATCATCGGCGAGGCTCTGACCTTCCGCCTGAGCGGCGACTACTTCACCAAGAACGGCTCCTACACCAACCCGGTCGATGGCCGGACCCTGGGCGATGAATCCTCGCGCACGTTCACCGCGCTGATCGTGGCCAAGCCCACCGAACGCCTGACGATCAAGGCCTTCGGCATGGTCGCCCGCGACGACGACGGTGCTTCGGCCTCGGCACGAATCCAGGCCCGCGATATCAAGAAGGCCGATGGCACGGTCCTCTATGCCAGCCAGTCGAACTGCACCGTAAATGGCAATCCCTACATCTGCGGAACCCTGCCCGGCCTCGTGAATCCGGTCAGCGCCAACACCACCGTGACCAATGCGCTGCGGGAATGGCTCGCCAATCCGCAGGGCCGCCTGGTCTCGCCCAGCGATGGCGTGCAGGACTATGGTCTGCTGCGCAACACCCGCCACCTTCACCTCGTGGCCGATTACGAAGTCACCGACGAGCTGACTGCCTCGCTGCTCGGCGGCTACAACACCGAAGAGTGGACCACGCTGATCGACCTCGACGGGCTCGATACCCGTGCGCTCACCAATGCGGCCTATCCCAACGGCTACTTCGACTTCCCCTTCCTGATCGAGCGCAAGACCCAGGACTTCTCGGTCGAAGGCCGCCTCGCATATGACAGCGGCCCGTTCCGCGCTGTCACCGGCGTCAGCTTCCTCAAGGCACAGCTCCGCGCTGGCCAGGGATCGCAGATCTTCGGCGGCCGCCCGGCCTTTGGCGGCAAGAGCCAGAGTGAAACGCTCGGCGCCTTCTTCGGGCTGACCTACGACTTCACCGACCGACTCTCGGCCAGCGTTGAGGGCCGCTACCAGGAGGACAAGATCTCCTCGTTCGTCGGCCCGAACGGCCAGACCGTGTCAAGCCCGGTCTATGTTCCGGCAGGCACTTACACGCCCTATTCGCTGCTGGCACAGAAGACCTTCAAGAACTTCACCCCGCGCGTGATCGTGAACTTCCAGGCGACGCCTGACTTCATGGTCTATGGCTCGGTGGCCAAGGGCGTGAACCCTTCGCAGTTCAACACCTTCATCGTCTCGCAAAGCGATGCGATCCAGCAGCTTGCCAGGGACAACGGCATTCCGCTGGCGGTCGATCCGGAAAAGATCACCAACTTCGAACTGGGCGTAAAGGGCCGCGCACTGGATGGCGCAATGCGCTATACCGTTGCCGGATACTATTCGCTGTGGCGTGACCAGATCACCAGCTACCTGTTCACGGTTGGCTCGGGCCTCTACAGCGGCTCGGCAAACGCGGGCTCCACCGATGTCTACGGCATCGAAACCGAAGTGTTCTGGAAGGCCAGCGACCTCATCACCATCGATGCGGCAGCCGCCTACAACCAGACGCACATCAACTCGTTTGTCGCTCCGGCTGTCACGACGCTGACCGGCATCACCGACTTCCGCGGCAAGGAACTGCCCAACACCTCGAAGTGGTCGGCCAACGTCGGCCTCACTTTCAATGGCGATCTCAAGGGTATCGACGATGGCCGCTGGTTCGTGCGTGGTGACTGGAACTTCAAGTCGGGCATGTGGTCGAACCAGGCGAACATCGTCAAGACGCCGGATCTCCACTTGTTCAACGCCCGCGTCGGCGTCAGCAAGGGCGATACCAGCCTCGAACTGTTCGTGACCAACGTGTTCAATACCAAGACCTATACCAGCATCGCCGACAACTGGGTGATCGATCCGTCGCTGTCGTTTGCCAAGTACAACGCGGTGCAGGTCGGCCTCCCCGAACTGCGCACCGCCGGTATCCAGGTCCGCACCAAGTTCTGATGTGAACTTCACGGTCTGATTGCCAGAACGGGGCCGGGCGCTTTTGGAGCGCCCGGCCCTCTTCGTTTCCTTTAAACGAAAGACTGCTTCCGATGCGTACGCTCCTGCTCCTTGCTGCCGCCAGCCTCCTGCCGACAACACTCGCCGCCAAGGCCCCCGAAGCCAGCACCGCCAGTGGCAAGGTTGCAGGCACGCACGAAGGCGCTGTCGACGTGTTCCGCGGCATTCCCTATGCCGCGCCGCCGCTGGGCGAGCGCCGCTGGCGTTCCCCGCAACCCGCCGCACCCTGGCAGGGCTTGCTTGATGCCAGTGCCTTCCAGCACGATTGCATGCAAACGCCGTTCCCGTTCGACGAGGCGCCCTTGCGCACGACGCCAGCCGAGGACTGCCTCTATCTCAACGTCTGGAAGCCCGCTTCGGCAAGGAAGGGGGCAAAGCTGCCGGTCCTAGTCTGGATACATGGCGGTGCGTTCATCACCGGCGGCACCTCGCCCGCCATCTACGATGGCTCGGCATTTGCGAAGTCGGGCGTGGTCTTCGTCAGCTTCAATTATCGCCTGGGCCGGTTCGGCTTCTTTTCGCACCCCGCGCTCACCGCCGAAGCGGGCAAGGCGGTCGGCAATTTCGCGATGGAGGATCAGTTCGCTGCGCTGAAATGGGTGCAGGCCAACATCGCTGCCTTTGGCGGCGATCCGGCCAAGGTTACGATCATCGGCGAAAGCGCGGGCGGCACCGCAGTCGTCAATCTTCTCACCATGCCTTCCGCCCGCGGCCTGTTTCGCGGTGCGATCTCGATGTCCGGCGGAGGCCGCTCGCTCCTGCCCACAGCAACCATGGCCAAGGGTGAACAGGTTGGCGTGGATTTCGCCGCAAAGCAGGGCGTGACCGACAAGGGCGCCGCGGGCCTTGCCGCCATTCGTGCGCTTCCTGCAACTACCGTTCAAGGCACCAACCTCTTTGCGGACCGCTTTGCCAACCCCGCCACCTATGTCGGTGGCCTCGTTGCCGAAGGTTCGGTCATCACCGCGCCAAGCGACATGCTGATGGATCAGGGCAAGATCGCACCCGTTCCGGTGATGATCGGCATGACCAGCGCCGACGGCGGCATTTCCTTCGCCCAGGACAAGGATGCGCTCTTCGCCAGCTTCGGCGCGCAGGGACCGGCGCTGCGCAAGGCCTATGATCCCGACGGCAACGCCGAGTTCCGTGACCTGTCGCGCCATCTCACCGGCGACCAATACATGGCCGAGCCGGCACGCTTCGTCGCGCGCCATACCGTAGCCGCTGGCCGGCAAGCGTTCGTCTATCGCTTCGGCTATGTTGCGCAAGGCAAGCGCAGCGAATGGAAGACAGGTGCGCCACACGCCACCGACATTCCCTACTTCTTCAACACCGTCGATGCCCGCTATGGCATGGCAACCACCGATCTCGATCGCCAAGCCGCCCGCCTGGCAAACGCCTATGTGGTGAATTTCGTAAAATCAGGAAACCCCAACGGCAAGGCGCTGCCCCAATGGCCAGCCTATGACCGCAAGGGCGAGGCCCTGCTCCAGCACACCATGGACGCCTCGGCCACGGCCAGCTTCGATCCCTTCAAGGCCAAGCTCGACCTGATCGAGGCCTTTGCAACTTCGAAGCCCTAATCCTGCGGCATGTCCCGCGCCACTCGGAAGCCCAGGTGATTGTTGCGTGCGCCCGGTGGATCGCCGATCCGCTGGGCCACCCGCACGCTCCATCCCGAAAGGCTCCATCCGCCCCCGCGCACGTTGCGCAAGGTGCAGGGCCCGCTAAGCCAGGCAGACCCGTCCGTCGGCGCACCCACGTAATCCTCGTGGTGGCAATCCTGCACCCACTGTGCCACGTTGGCCGTCAGGTCATGCAGGCCGAATCCGTTGGGCGCATAGGATCCGACCGGCGCGGTGCGGTCATGATGATTGCCGTAGTTGGCTTTCGACGGGTCGATCGCGTTGCCAAAGGGATACCACGTATCAGTCCCACCGCGCGCCGCATATTCCCATTCGGCTTCGGACAACAGCCGATAGCGCTGCCCCGTCCGCTGTGAAAGCCACGCAACGTAGCTCTGCGCATCGGCAAAGTTCACGTTGATGACCGGTCTGCGCTCCCGTCCCCAGCCAGCATCGTCCGGGCGATAGCCATTGCACCCGCCATCGGCAACGCAGACGTCCCATTCATCGAAGGTCACGGCATGACGCCCCACAGCGAAGCGATAGCCGATCGTAACCTGGTGGCGCGGCTCCTCCATCCTGTCGAACATCGCCAGGACGCCCAGCGTCTTTCGTTCCTGCGCGCTCGATCCCATCACGAACGTCCCGGGCGCAATGACCACCATCTCCGGACAATCCCGGCATTCGGCAAAAGCCGCGCCCGCCACCACGGGCGGAAAGCGCGGTGCCGGTGCGGCCACTTTGGGGGCACATAGCCATTGGCAGGCGGGGTCTCGGCACCAGCAGCTGCCAGCATCAACCACAGGCTCATGCGGTGAACTCCGGATCTACGGCTTCGGCACAGGTGCTGCGCGCGGCGGCTTTCACCCGATCAATCAGGTCGATCAGCCGCGCCGCGTCATACCCTGTCGGCAGACGGTTTTCCTCGCCGCGCACGGCTGCTGCAAATTCAAGCATTTGCTGCGCAAAAAAGTGCCCCAGCTTGCGCCCGCCCATTGCGCGCGGATCGACGAGAACACCCTCGGGCGGGGCGACCAGAATCTCGCCATTCCACTTGAGCACTTCGCCGTCCTCGATCTCGGCCACACCATCGGCAAAGTGCAGCACCTTGCGATCGAACACGCTGCGCTGGTTGTATGAGATATGGACGCTCGCCATCCGTCGTCCTGGATAGCCCAGCAGGATCATCGCCTCGTCCTCGGCCTGCCAGCCCGGTTGCCACCGCGCCGCCTCCACCTGCACCCGCAACGGATCGTCGGTGCCCATTACCAGTTGCACGAAATCCAGCGAATGCGGCGCAAACAGCGAAAGGATCAGGCCGTCCTCGGGCTTGCGCTCTGCCCACCATGGTGCCTGTGGCCCATCCCAGAACACGCAGGATGACACTTCCACCGCACGCAAGGTTCCCCACTGCGGCATGGTATCGACCAGCTTCGCCACTGCTGCATTGTGCCGGTAGGTGTGACCTGCGGCCAGCACCAGTCCGCTGCGCGCCGCCATCTCGGCAAGGTCACGCGCCTGCGCGCCAGCCTCGGCCAGCGGCTTTTCGACCAGGACATGCTTGCCCGCAGCCAAGGCCTTTGCGGCCTGCGCGGCGTGAAGTCCGTTCGGACTGGCGATCAGCACCGCGTCGACGCCGCGAAGAGCCAGTCCTGCGGCAAGGTCGGTGAACGCCGGCACGCCATGCTGCGCCCCGGTCCGCTCGACGGCGGCCTCATCGGCGTCGACCACGCCAACGAGCCTGATGTCCCGCTCCAGCCCGGCCAGCGCCGCCAGATGAGCGCCCGAGATACGTCCGCACCCTACCAGAAGAAGCCCGACCGGATCACGCATGAGCCAGCTCTCCCTGCGGCGCTTGCGGCTTTTCATGCACGAAGCGCCAGATGATCAGGGCCGCGATCAGCTTGGTCACGCCCGGCACCACGGAATAGGCCACGACCGTGCCCGCTATAGCCTCGGCTGATTGTGCCACCCCGGCCCGCGCCGCCGCCGCATCGAAGCCCCACGCTGAAAGCAGCGCGCCGACAACCAGCGTCCCGCCCAGCGCGATCCCGGCCTTCTCGATCACCGACCAGATTGCCGAGTAAGTCCCTGCCCGGTTCTCGCCATGCTCGTCGCGCGCATGGGCGATGCAGTCCGACAGCAGCGAAAGCACGATCGTGCCCCACCCCGCGTTGCACGCTGCCATGACCGCTGCCAGCCCCCATGCCACCGGCATCGGCACGTCGGCCATCTGCCCCCACAGCAGGGTCACCAGGCCGTGTCCGCTTGCCGCGATCACATAGGTCCGCTTTTTGCCGATTCGGCGGGCGACCATGACCCACAACGGCGATCCGGCCATGACTGCCACCGCCATGATGGCCGACATCACGCCGATATCGTGCAGGGGTTCGGGCCGGGCCATGGCGTATTTCACGAAGAACGGGAAGCCTGCATAGGAAATGCCGGCCCCCACCGTCATCACCACCGCCGAAAGGCACAGCACGGCAAAGCGCCGGTCTGCAAAGGCACGCGGCAGGTCGCGAATGGCAAAGGCCCTGGCACTGGACGCCGGCTCGCGGATGCGCCCGGCAAAGCGCCACGCGATCAGCAGGCAGTTCATCGCGATCAACCCGAGCACCACCATCGTGATGAGATGCCCCGGCCTGTCCATGCCGAGCCGATTGACCAGCATCGGCGCGAACGAGGACGAAAGCAGCACGCCAAGTCCGGTAAAGCCATGCTTCCAGCCCATCAACTCGGTACGCTCTACCGGGTCGGACGACATTTCGGCAAACTGGGCAAGATAGGGCACCGAGAACGTCGAATAGACCGCCATGTAGGCACTGAACGTCACGAAGACCCACGCCACCTGCACCATCATTGCCGCTTCCGGCACGGCAAAGGGCCCGAGCATGGCAAAGGGCGCGGCGACACCGCCGATCAGCAGCCACCGCCTTCGGGGAAATCTTGCTGCCATCCGGTCGGATGCGACTCCGATCCACAGGTCGAAGATCACGCCGAACACGACCTTGGGCACGAAGATCGCGGCACCGGCAATCGCGGGCGCAATGCCCATCACATTGGTAAGGTAGAACAGCAGCAGCAGCGATGGCGCATCGCGGAACAGCTGCCCCGCCACCTGTCCCAGCGCGAAGCCGGCCTTGGTCGTCCTGTTCAGACCGGACATACCAAGATATTGATGTGCAACAGACATTCGGAAATACTCCCCATCCGGCAGGCCGGCCGCGATCGGCATTAGTGTCAGTGTTCGCCGTCGTTGGCAGCGAAAGTGCCGCGCCTTGGACTGCAGAGGCTATCGTACGGCAGAATCTCCGATTGGCGGATAATTGCCAATCTTGGCGTTGAGAAAGGGCCGGATCGGATCAAGCCTTCATATCCGAAAGCAGGCCTGTCGACAGCATCGATCTTACGGCCGATCGGCACCTAATACTGCTTCATCACAAGGGAACAACCGGATTTTTCCGGAACGTATTCATGCGGCTTCGAAATTCATCGAGGTCGGATAGGGGGAATTATGAAGCGTTACTTCAAGTCCACTTCGCTTACTGTGATGTCGATTGCTCTTGCAACCACGGCGATGATCGCGCCCCAGGCCGCGTTTGCCGCCGAGGGTGAACCCCAGGCGTCCGAAGACGAAGGCGGCCTCAGCGTCATCACCGTCACCGCCCGCAAGCGCGAGGAAAGCCTGCTCAAGACGCCGATCGCCATCAGCGCGCTAACCAGCCAGGACATCGAGAAGCGCGGCATCAACAGCGTCAATGACGTCGTGCTCAACACGCCTGGCATCAACGTGTCGAACACCAACTCGGGCCGCAACGACCGTTCGTTCCAGCAGATCTCGCTGCGCGGCATGACACCATCGACCACCACCTCGACGCTCACCGCCAGCTTCATCGATGGCGTACCGGTGGCATCCTCCACCGCGCTCAACGCCGTCATCGATCCGGCCCGCATCGAAGTGCTGAAGGGCCCGCAGAACGCCTACTTCGGCCGCAACGCCTTCGCCGGCGCGATCAACGTTGTGACGAAGAACCCCAGCGACACCTTCGGCGGATCGTTCACCGCCATGGGCGGCACCCGTTCCAACTACGAAGTCAGCGGCGCACTCGATGTGCCCGTGATCGCCGATGTCCTGAGCTTCCGCCTGACGGGCAAGGCCTTCTCGAAGGATGGCTCCTACATCAACGCCGCCAACCCGAACCAGACCCTGGGCGACCAGGAAACCCGCACTGGCACGCTGCAGATCTCGCTCAAGCCCTCATCTTCGCTGACGATCCGCGCGATGGCATGTACTCCGAAGACGATGACGGCCCCTCGGCCCAGGGCATGCTCTCGGCCTACGAAATCCGCGCGAACAATGGCTCGGTCAATATCCCGTACCTGTCCGGTTCCACTGCCGGCACGGTGATCGTGCCGAGCCTGTCGAACTGCAATATCTCGGGCTACACGACAGGCGTTTCGTCAACCGAGGCCAAGGTCTCGCGCCCGTTCATTTGCGGTGCCGCGCCAAGTCTGGCGGCAGGCTTCAGCCCGGCGCAGAACACCATTGAAGATGCCCTGCTCGCCCGTATCCTGGCCAATGGCGCCAGCCGCGCCGCATCGCCGAGCAAATCGACCAAGGGCTATGGCCTCGTTCGCCAGTACTATCACCTCCACCTCAACGTGGATTACGAACTGGGCGATACCGGCGTCACGCTGACGTCGCTGACCGGTTACAACAACGAATACTATTCGCAGCTGGCCGACCTCGACAACTACGACAGTTCGCTGCTGCGCAATGCCGCCGCCACCACGGCCAACGGCCTGCGCACGTTCTGGACGTTCCCGTTCCTTGTCGAACGCCGCAACAAGGACTTCTCGCAGGAAGTGCGCGCGACCTACGACAAGGGCGGCGCTTTCAAGGCCATGCTCGGCGCCAGCTACCTCAAGACCGAAGTCGAGAGCGATCTGGTCAGCGTGGCCAACGAAGAGCAGTTCGGCGTTGCCCGCTCCGCCGGCTCGCTGTCGCCTCCGGGCAAGGCCGAAACCGTGGGCGTGTTCGGTAGCTTCAGCTACAAGCTGACCGATGCCCTGACGATCAACGCCGAAGCCCGC
This sequence comes from Novosphingobium sp. THN1, assembly GCF_003454795.1. Lineage (GTDB taxonomy): Bacteria > Pseudomonadota > Alphaproteobacteria > Sphingomonadales > Sphingomonadaceae > Novosphingobium. The sequence goes on along the minus strand of NZ_CP028348.1, from coordinate 410,023 downwards.
TACCAGCGCGACAAGATCTTCGCCTTCGTCGGTGGCCGGTCGCTCACCATCAGCTCGGCCATCGCCACGCAGTATGGCCTGACCGCAGGCACTTATGCCCCGCTGTCGAGCTTCTACAATCGCACTTACGAAAACTTCCTGCCGCGCGTGATCGTCAACTACGACGTGAACCCGGATCTCATGGTCTACGCCTCGTTCTCGCAGGCCGCGAACGTCAGCATCGGCTCCTTCAACACCGCCTTCCTGTCGGGCACGGCGAACGAAATCGCTGCTGCGCAGGGCATCGGGCTGCAAGTGGTGACCGAGCCTGAAAAGCTCGACAACTACGAAGTCGGCATGAAGGGCAAGCTGTTCAACGGCCGCGTGCAGTTCTCCGCAGCGGCCTACATGGCCGACTGGAAGAACCAGTACAACAATCGCACCAACATCTTTGTCGACCCGGCTACCAAGGTCGCCGCGATCGTCAGCGGCGTGGCCAACTCGGGCGGCACACGGCTCAAGGGCATCGAACTCGATGTCAACGCCGAGCCGGTCGATGGCCTGATCCTCAACATCTCGGGCTCGATCAACGACAGCGACATCAAGTCGTTCGCCGACCCCTCGATCTCGAAGCTGACCGGGATCATCGGTGATGGCTTCAAGGGCAATCAGCTGCCGCTGACCTCGAAGTATTCGGCCAACTTTGGCGCGCAGTACAACGGCAATCTGACCGACAACATCAACTGGTTCGTTCGCGGCGATCTGTCGTACAAGTCGCGCCAGTTCGTCGATGCTGGCAACCTCACCTGGATCAAGGGTCGCACCCAGGTGAACGCCCGCATCGGCTTCAGCCGCGAAGGTTTTACGCTCGAAGCCTTTGCCACCAACCTGTTCAACGACAAGAACTACACCGCCGTTGCCCAGAACAACATCCTCGATCCCAGCTTTGCCCTGGCAGGTTCGGCCTTCGGCTACCTCAACGTCGCCCTGCCCGAACTGCGCACCTTCGGTGTGAAGGCCGGCTATCGCTTCTGATCCATCCGGCCCAAAGGCCCAACTTACAGTGGGGGCGGCGCTTAACAGCGTCGCCCCCTTTTTTAATGGCGTCTCCGCCCTGCGGACAAAGCGCGAATGGCGCGCATTCCTTGGCAACGAGCAGGCATCCTCCGGTTCGATCCCATGACTGAAACCATCGCCTCGATCCCGCCCAATCCGCGCTTCATCCGCCGCGGCTACACCGCATGCCGGTTTGGCCACATGCATTACCGGACCGCAGGACCTGATGATGAAGCGATTGCTTCGGGGCGTCCTGCCGTGGTCATGCTGCACCAGAATCCATCCTCAGGCTTCGAGTACGAACCGCTGATTGCCCAGCTCGCCACCGACCGCACGGTCTATGCCTTCGACACGCCGGGCTACGGCATGTCGGATGCGCCCGATGCACCGGCCGGGATGGCAGGCTATGCGGCTGCGTTCTCGGATGCTCTGGATGCGCTGGGGCTGGAAACCGTCGATCTCTACGGCTTCCACACCGGCACCCTCCTGGCAGCAGAACTCGCCATCGCGCGCCCCGAAACGGTGCGCAAGGCGGTGATGACCGGCATCCCGATGTACGATGCGCCAACGCGCGCGAAGAAGCTGGCCGATGCCGATCACTTCCCCGTTGCCGATGAGGACGGCAAAGTGATCATGGATCTGCTCCAGCGATTGTGGACCTATGTCGTCGTCAACCGCGACAGGCGCGTTCCGCTGGATAAGGCCATGCGCAACTTCGCCGACAAGGCCGCCGTGCTCGATCGCTTCACCTGGGCCTACAAGGGCGTGTGGGGGTGGGATTTCGCCCGCCTTGCACTTGTCACGTGCCCTGTCATGGTCCTGCAGCCCGCAGAGGAACTGCGCTCCGTCTCGCTAGAGGCCGCGCGGGTCCTTCCGAATGCGGTCGTGCGGGAACTGCCCGATCTCGACCGCGAGATATTCGATATCGCGCCGGAGATACTGGCTCATGAAATACGCTCTTTCCTCAGCTGAATCCGTCCTGCCCGCCGCACAGGTTTCCCACTCCGTTCTCCATCCCGACTGGATCGCCGCACAGGTCCGTGCGCGATATCCCGTCAACGGCGAAGTCACCTGCTTCCTGCTCTATCGCGGCATGAACGACGTCTATCTCGTGCAGGACGCCACCGCGAAATACGCTCTGCGCGTCTGGCGCAAGACCTACCGCGATCCCGATGACGTCGCCTACGAACTCGGCTTCCTCGATTTCCTGCGCGAGCGCGGCTTCCCTGCCTCGGTCGCCGTGCCGCAACGTGACGGCGCGCTCTATTTCAAGGCCGATACCCCGAAGGCGTGCGCGCCGTCGCCATGTATGACTGGGCACCGGGGGTGAAATTCGGAGAGCGTCTCTCCACCGAAACTGCCCGCCGCATCGGCGCTTCCTTCGCGCAGATGCACCTCGCCGGTTATGAATGGGCAGGTGCTGACCACGTCTTCACCACCAGGACCGCCAAGGACTACAACATCTGCATGCCCGCGCTCGTGGACTTCGTTTACGACCGGCCGGACGACCTGCGTGACTATCCGGTCATCGCCACCAATCTCGACAAGCGGCTGGATGAACTCGCCGCATCCGGCAAGGTCCCGCTCGGCGTCTGCCACCGCGACTTCCATCCCTCCAATGTCCACGTTGCCGATGACGGCGTGATCACCCTGCTCGATTTCGACGCCGCTGGCGAAGACTTCCTGATGCAGGATGTAAAGAACTTCGTCTGGGGCAACCTGTTCTACGGTTTCGGCCCGGCCTATGGCACCGCGTTCGAGGAAGGCTACCAGTCGGTCCGCCCGTTTACGCCGGAAGAGATCGAGGCTGGCGAAATCTTCCTCATGGCCAAGGCGCTGCGCCTCGTCGCCGGCATGGCGCACAGTTCCACCGCTGTCGGACGCGGCACGCTGCGCTTTCGCAACCTCGACTGGCTGGGCGACTACATCAAGACCCGCGCCCGCGCGAGCGGCCTGTTGTGAGCGCGCCGCAGGACACCCGCTGGCCATCCCCCGCACGCGCGTGGGGGATGGTTGCGCTCCTGTTTCTGGCCGGTGTATTCTCGGTGATAGACCGAGGCGTGCTGGCCATCGTCGTCGATCCGGTGCGGCAGGACATCGGCATCGGCGATGAACAGATCGCCCTGCTGCAGGGCCTCGCCTTCGGGCTGTTCTATGCGATCATGGGCATGCCGATGGGCCTTCTCGCCGATCGCGTCTCGCGCAAGCGCCTGGTCGCTGCCGGAATCGGCCTGTGGAGCCTCGCCACGATCGCCAGTGGCCTCGCGCAAGGCTTCGGCTCGCTCTTTGCCGCGCGGCTGATGGTCGGGCTTGGCGAGGCCGCACTCGGCCCATGCGCGATCTCGCTGATCGCCGACCTGTTCCCGCCGGAGCGGCGCGGGCGACCGATTAGCCTCTACATGATGGGTCAGGGGCTGGCGAACGGCCTTGCCATTACGCTGACGGGCCTCGTCATCACCCACGCCGCCCAAGGTGCATTCACCGGCCTCCCGCTTCTCTCTGCTCTGGCGCCGTGGCGCGTGGCCTTCGTCCTGTTCGGCGCCGGCGGCATCGGCGTAGCGGCGGCGCTCGCGCTGCTCACGCACGAGCCGGAACGCAAGGGCACGGCCATACCCGTCGCGGCCAAGGGCATAGCTGGCAAGGCAGAATTGCAATGGCTGTGGGCCAATCGCAGCGTCACCCTGCCGCTCTACCTTGCCTTTGCCATCTGCTTCACCGCAGCCTATGGCGCTGGGGCGTGGACACCCACGCTGCTGCTGCGTGGCTATGGCGTAAGCCCGGCCTTTCTCGGCGCGTGGCTCGGGCCCTTTGCCATGGCCTTTTCCGCCACCGGACCGCTGCTCGGCGGCTGGCTGCTCGATCGCGCGATGCAGCAAGGCAAGACCCGCGCCCGTTATGCCATCCTCACGCTTGCCCCACTCTGCGCCATTCCCTCAGGCTTGGCCGTGCTCGCCCCGGATCCGCGCCTTGCCGCCGTGCTGGTGGCGTCTTCGAATGCGGTCTTCGCCTGTGTCGGCACGGTCATGTTCGCCACGTTGCAAACGCTTGTCCCGGCTAACATGCGCGGCAGCGCCATCTCGCTGACGCTGGTGCTCAATACCCTGCTTGGTGCAACACTCGGGCCGCTGCTCGTTGCCACGTTCACTGAACGGGTGTTCGGCGATCCGGCGATGGTCGGATGGTCGATCGCACTTGTGGCGGTGCCCTGCGTGGTGATCGCCAGCGCGCTCTATGCCCTGGCGGCACGGGCCTCCGACCGGCAGGATGGCATCTGATCGCTGCCTGCAGGGTCTGTCAGATCCCCAGCGCGCCGGGGTTCATCAGGCCCTTGGGGTCCAGTTCCCGCTTCACCGCGGCAAGCAGGCCCTTCGCCCGCTCCGACAAGCGGGACTTGTAGGGATAAGCGCGCCCGATCTGGAAATGGCCTGCGCCGAACTGCTGGAACAGCGCCACGATCGCCTCCTTCAGATCATCGGCATAGGCCTTGGCTTCCGGATTGGCGGGAAAATCGTTGAGGCCCTTGATGTATTCGGCATCCAACGTGGTCAGGTGATAGCTGGTCCGCGCATCGGGCCAGTAGAGCGCGATTTCATAAAGGAAGCCCGAAGGACCTACCGGCGAAAACATCGTGCCGATCCACACGCCCAGCCGGTCCATATCGGCCTTGCGCGTGGCCAGCAGGGCGTGAAAGGCATCGTTGAAGGCGACCGCGCGGTCATGCGCCAGCACGCCGTGGATCGGTACCCAGCGTTCGCCACCAGGCCCGAGGATATTGAACAGCGGCGCGAACGGGACCGAACGCACGAACGTCGGCACGGTATTGGCAATCTCGCGGCCGTGCTGGCTGACCAGGCGGCGCAACTGCTTTGCCTTGTGCGCGGCATCTTCGGCATCAAAACCTTCGACGATGAAGTGGCACATATATTTCCCGGCGCGCATCGGATTTTCGCCGGCAATCGCCATCTTCACCAGCGTGGCCAGGCCCTTGAGCTTGCTGGGCGCCTTCTGCATCACCTGCAGCGCGATCTTCAGCCGCGCGCCCACGCCCTCCTGCCGCGCGATCTGCCCTTGCGAAAGGGCGAGATCGAGGCCGAAGTGGCTGTCGTCCAGCCGGGCGATCTGCGCCAGTCGAACGCCCGCGTGGTAATCGGCAAAACTGTCGAACGCGAAGGATACCGCCTCGGCATCCTTGAGGATCGGCAACAGTGGCATGCGCACCCGCGCCTTGATCCCGAACACGCCGCAATCGCCGGTGAACAGGCCGGTCAGGTCCGGGCCGTACCAGCGCATCGCATCGCAGGCATTGGTCGTCAGCAGGCTGCCATCGGCCAGCACCACGTCGAACCCGATCACCGACTGCGCAGAGATGCCGTGCGCGGTGCTGCCATGGCTCAATGTGTTCTGGCTCATTGACCCGCCGACCGTGGCGGCAAGGCCGGAAAATGGCCCCCAGAACGGGGTGCGCAGGCCCTTGGCTTCCAGTGCAACCTTGAGATTGGCCCAGGTCACGCCCGCGCCCACGGTAACGACGGCGTTGGCCTCGTCGATCGCGATCTCGTCAAGTGCGCCGGCATCGATCAGCACGTGCCCGCCTTCGGGCCGGATATAGCCATCGGTGTAGGATGCGCCGCCACCGCGCGGGATGATGGTCACGCCCGCCGCGCCGCACAGCCGCACCGTTTCCTGCAATGCTTCGACCGTGGCAGGCCGCACGGCCGCCAGCGGCAGGCCGCCAGTGCGATAGACGTCGTTGGCGAAATAGCTCAGCCGCTCTGCCCCGGTCTCCACCGCATCGGCACCAAGCGCCTGCCTGAGAGTGTCGAGAAGATCGGTCATTGCCATTGCGCGCCCCGCGTCAGAGTGATCGCCGCTCTCTTGCCATGCGGGGCGATGTTACGAAACCGCCGCCGCGGTCTATCCGGCCTGCGGACAGACGCATCGCAGCATGCGGGGATCGCCAATGCTCAAGCATGATCCCCGCCAATCCCACCGGCAGGAATCGCATGCAAACCTCACTGCAAATCATGGAGTTGGCCATCGAGGTGGCGACGCCCGAGGCGCTAGCGCCATTCGGGCAGGTCATCGGCCGGGTGGACGGCGTGACGCCGGTCTCCGTCGATTTCTACAAGGGCGCGGTGAAGATGAGCTACCCGGCGCGCTTCACTTGCCAACATCCGGTGGAGATCACCGTCGCCCACATGGACCGCCGTCCCGGCGAGGTGCGATACATGGAGCGGCATTTCCAGCATACCCAGGCCTTCCTGCCGCTCGGCGGCAAGCCATTCATCGCTGTCATGGCGCCACCATCGGAAGATGATCTGCCGGACCTGTCACAGGTCCGCGCCTTCCGTTTCGACGGCAGCGCGGGGTTCGCGATGCACCTTGGCACCTGGCACGAATTTCCCTTCGCGATCGAGGACGGCAGCGATCTCGTCGTGGTTCTTTCCAGCCAGACGGGGTACGATCTCAAGGCCAAGGACGCCCTGACCGAAGAGGCCCACGGGCCTGACCTCGACAAGAAGGACATCGTCGCCCGCACCGGCCATGTCTTCCGTTTCCAGATTCCGGAGCATAACCATGGTTGAACGCACCAATCTTGACCGCAAGGTCTTCGCCAAGGGCAGCCAGCCCGTTGTCTTCGGAGATCAGACCACCGATGCGCTTGCCGGCATGGTGCTGGCCCTGCTCGGCGAAGTGGTCGTGCTCAAGGACCGGCTCGATGCCAACGAGCGTCTGCTCAAGGCGGCGGGCCTCCATGGCACGGCGGACGTCGATGTCTTCAATCCCGATGCCGAAGTGCGCGCCCATCGCGGCGCCTACCGCCAGGCCATCTATGATCGCGTGCTGGGCGTGGCGCGTGACCGCCTCCTGCCCGAGGCGCTGGCTGAACAGCAGGCCTACGAGGGCGAAGTCGCCCGCGTCGCCGCAGACTGATACCCAAGGAGCAGATCCCCATGTCCGAAATGAACCACCAGCACTTCGGCCACGCGGTCATGCCGCAGGCCACGCATGATGAACAGGCCATGGAAGATCACTTCCTGGCAATGCGCATGTGGACCAACCGCAATCTCGATCCGCTCGACCGCCGCCTGCTCGATAAAGTGATCGTACCGCAGGTCACCGCCAAGACCGGCACCGCGCCCAAATCCAGCGCGCAGGTGCGTCAGGCGCTCGAAGCGCACCCGCTGCACCAGCTCTGGCTCACGCTCTCGCTGTTCTATCAGGACCGCATCTGGCAGGCGCTTGATGGCGCGATCGACCGGCAGTTCGAGGAACTGGCCGCCAAGGTCGATGAACAGGTCGCCAACCCCAAGGGCTCGCTGCGCCTCAATCCCGATGTCGAAGTGCCGCGCTACATCTCAGCCATTGACCACCACCGCATGCCCGGCAGCTATACGGTAGACACCGCCGACAAGGACTTCCGTGCCGGCGCGCTCTACGATCGCTTCGCCTCGACCTACCTGCGCAATCTCAACGGCGGGTGGAAGAACGACGGGCGCGGGCACACGCTGGCCAGCCATGTCCACGATTTCTACCCGGACCTCGAAGTGAAGCGCATCGTCGATCTGGGCTGCTCGGTCGGCCATTCGACCGTCGCCATTGCCCAGGCCTTTCCAGATGCCGAAATTCACGCGGTCGATATCGGCGCGCCGATGCTGCGCTATGGCCATGCCCGCGCCGAGGCGATGGGCGTTGCCATCCATTTCAGCCAGCAGAATGCCGAATGCACCGACTTTGCCGACGGTTCGTTCGATCTCGTCACATCTTCGGCCTTGATGCACGAAACCTCGGCCAAGGGCATGCGCGCGATCATGAAGGAGTGCTTCCGCCTGCTCCGGCCCGGCGGGGTCATGTGCCATGTCGATGTGCCGCCCCGGCACGAACACCTTTCGTTGTGGGACCAGATGCGCTGCGATTTCGAAAGCCACTACAACAACGAACCGTTCATGACCTCGCTGGCGCGGACCGACTGGGTGGCCGTGGCCGAAAACGCCGGCTTCTCGCGCGAAGTCATCGCCGCCGGCTATCGCAAGGGCACCTTCTCCCTCAAGCCGGAGCGCGCCGACTTCTTCACCGAAGGCGATCCCAACGGGCGCACGCTGCTGGGTTCATGGTACGCCTGCTCGGCGGTGAAGTGACATGCTGATCGATACGATGACCGGCTTCGAGACCGGCGCCATCACGCGCCGCGGCATGTTGGGCGGGGTTGGAGCAGGGATCGCTCTGGCGGCAACCCCTTCCCTTGCAGCGTCCGGCAGAGGGCCGATCCGCCCGCTCGACGTGAACGACCCGCGCGAAAACCTCTACGGTTTTGCCAAGATGTGGGGCACCATTGGCGCCAAGCCGGTGATCAGCGCCTATCAGGGCGTGCAATATGCCGTGGTCGGCAAGAAACGCGCCACGCCGCTGTTCGGGTTCTACGGTTTTGCCAACATCCGCAACGCGATCCAGCCCGATGGCAGCATCAAGGTCATGGGCAAGGAGTGCGGCTATTTTGTCGATCTAGCCAGCGGCCAGATCATGGACACATGGGATAACCCTTGGACCGGCGAGAAGGTCGAGACCTGGCCCTTCCTCAACGACAAGTTTCGCGGCACGCTCGGCCTCACCCGCAAGGTCTATGAGGTGAACGGCAGCAAGACGGTGAACAACGACGCCAAGGGCGGCAGCGATGCCGAACCTTTCCGACTGCCCTGGCAGGTGATCGGCGATCAGTACCTGCTGGGCTGGGACTATGCACACGAATACGTCAACCCGGTCACGCCCGAAGGCTGGCCCAAGGCGTCCTCGGGCCGCATGGTCAACCCTTCAGAGCACTTCGTTCTCTACACCCCCGCGCCGAGATAGATGACCGCTCGGTCGAGTCCGCCCGCTATTACGGCGGCTTCATGCGGCAGGGACCGTGGTGGCCGTGGATGAAGATGGGGCAATCAGGCGTCGATGGCGTGCTGATGGGCCGCATGCACTCCTACAAGATCACCGGCACGCATGACGATATCCCGCGCGTGGTGCTCGACCGCGTGGTCAAGGATCGCCCCGATCTCCTGACCGACCCCACCGACGGTCCCGATGCGGGCGTCGTCGATACCTTTGGCAAATATGCCCGCGATGTGCCGCCGGAGGTTGCAGGCTACAAGAAGCCTTGATCTTTCAGTCCCTTGCCACGCGCTTCAGGAAAGGCATTGCCTTTTCAAGAGCGCGGGCGGGGCAATCGAGCGGCATCATGTGGCCGCAGTTCTCCACCACGATCAGTGCCTTGTCCTTCGCCGCGACAAGTTCCAGCGCCTTGGCGCCCTCGCGGTCGAGCCGCGTCTCATGGTCGTCGGCGGACCACAGCAGCAGCGTCGGCGCGGTGATCTTCCGCAAGTCTTCCGGCGTGCGCGAAGTGGGTGTGGAGCGACCGGCGACCATGGCATTGGCCGGATCGCGCAGCATCCGGTTGTTGAGCAGAGTCCACTCCTCGACCAGCGCGGGCGTGACAACTGCCTTGTTTTCAACGTTGTAGAGCAGAATCTGCCGCCAATATTCGGGCGCGTGCCAGCCGGGATGGGTAGCGTCTTCGGCAAGGGCATCCTTGAATGACTGGGGCAGGCTGGCCATGTCGAACTGTAGCGGGCCGACCGCTATGTTGTTGAGAACAATGCCCTTTATCCGCTCGGGTCGGGCCGCGGCATAGGCAGCAGCCGGCACCCCCGCGCTCGATGTGCCGACAATGACAAAGCGCTCCGCCCCCGCCCTGGCCATCAGCGCGTCGATCACCCGGAAGCGGTGCTCCAGCGAATAGTCTGCCGCCGGATGCGGGCCGGACAGCCCCAGCGGCGACTGGTCATAGCGTAAGACCTTGAAATGCTTGCGTAATTCCTTCGCCCAAAGGTCCCACTGGCGCAGGCTGGCGAAGGAGCCGTGGAGCAGCAGGATTGCCGGCCCCCGGCCTTCGATCTTGTAATGCACGGTCTCGCCATCAATCACGACGAACTGCGAACTCTCCGAGGCAAAGCGGGTGCGAAGGGCCAACTCCGAGGGACTCTCGGGGGGCAATGGGGTAGCAGCGGTGAGCAGACCAAGCGCCAGGAACGGCAACAGCGCGCGCTTCACGACCGGCGCCTCGCATGCAGTTTCATCACCACATAGCGCCCGTTGTAATTGCAGGATGACCCTGCGGCGCTGGCACGATCGCTGCTGAACGTAATCTGCGAAAGGCCGAAGAACTCGTGAGCTGCCGTCGCCTCATGCTCGGGATCCGCTTCGTAGCCATAGCGCAGGTGCCAGCCGCCATCCGGCAGTGCCGTCAGCTTCTCGGCAAAGCTCAGGGAGCGCGAATTGCGGCCCCCGCTGGCCCCGCCCCTGGTGGAGATGATGACGCGTGGCGCGCCCTCGCCGGCCGCGATTTCCATGTCCGCGTCCCATTCGTAAAGCGTGGTGCCATCGGGGGCGAGTGTGGTGCCGTGGAGATCCCAAAGGCCGAAGATATCGGGAAGCGCGGTCATTTCACCGTCCTGTCCAGCCAGGCGCGCAGATCGCGCCCGGTATCCTGCGGCAGTTCCAGCATGGGGTAATGGCCAAGATCGGGATAGTGAATCACATCCACCTTCGCGCTCGAAAACTGCGAGACGGCCTTTGTCGCCAGGTATTTGGGCAGCACCGGATCACGATCGCCCCATTGCAACAGGATCGGTGCGATAACCTTGGCCGCATCCCCGCCTGCACCCTTGGCCCAGACCGCCTTCTTGTTCGCTTCATAGTATTCGCGGACCCGCGCAAAGCCGCCGGCGATGGTGTTGGTCTGGTAGTACCAGTCAACCGTCTCGTCGGTCAGCCGCTCGGACCGGCCATAAAGTTCCGACAGCGACTGGCGGTAATAGGCGCGCGGGTAATAGTTGGGCACCAGCGTTTCGTGCGTCCAGATCATCGCCCACATCAGGCGGCTGAAATCGGTGGGCGGCGGCGCCTCGAGCGGCAGCGCCGAAAGCGCCAGCGCGGTCACCTGATCGGGATGGCGGGCGGCATAGAGCGTGGAGATCGTCGCCCCGCTCGACGTGCCGACCAGGGCAAACCGCGCCAGCCCCTTGGCAGCCACGACTTTCTCCAGCAGCGCGACCACGCCCGGCATCCCCGTGGACGGGGCGCTGTCGGTTGACAGGCCATAGGGCGGCCAGTCGAAGCGGATCACGCGATAGCGATCCTTCAGCGCATCGGCCCAGCCATCCCATTCGCGCAAGTTGGCCATCGAGCTGTGCAGCATGATGACGACCGGCCCGTCGCGAGGGCCTTCGTCGCGCATGTGGAGCGTGGCAGTGCCGATCTTCTCGAACGTGGAAGTCGCAGTTGCCTGCACCCCCCTGACCTCCTCGTAGGAAGGGTTCCACAGACCGGCGCGCATCGTGCCGAGCAGGCCGAGGCAGGCGACCAGCACGGCAAGCGCCACCAGGCCGACGATCTTGAGCAGGCGTTTCATGCTTCCTCCGTGCCGGGAACGGTGAAATTGCAGCCTATGATGCGGCGACCTGCGCGCGATCCGGCTTTGCCGCCTGTCCGCGCTTCGGATAGACGCAAGGCAGCGATGGCCGGGGCGGCGGCCCGACAACACCTTAGCCGCCAGAACGATAGCAGCCTTGGGAAACGCCGATGATGGACCGCCGCACCCTGTTGACCGGACTATCCGTGACTGGAGCCATGCTTGGCGCAGGACTGCCTGCGCTGGCCAAGGCGGGCAGCAAGGGCGTGCTGGACGTGACCAGCGAGGCAGGCCGCCTGCGCAACTTCATCATGATGCGCGGCGCACTGGACGAAGGGCTGATTACCAGCTGGGTTTCGGCGCGATATTACGGCGTGGTAGAGGACCGGATGGACCCGCTCTTCGCTGTCGTCTCGGCCGTTTACTCGCGCTACCGCCAGGTGGCCGACGGATATGAGGCCGTGAACTTCGAACTTGCCTGGTTTACCGATCCCGTGACCGGCAAGGCGCTGGAAACCTGGGACAATCCCTATACCGGCAAGACCTGCAAGGTGCCAACCGGGGCCTGCCGCCGTCGAAGATCCGCTTCGGCAGGGATCTCTCGTTCCACATCGCGCGCGAAATCCCCGGCCTGCAGATGGAGCACGACATCCTGCCCTTCGACGTGCGCGGCGATGACGTGTGGGTCACCGAACGATCGCGCACCGCGATGACCTTTCCGGGTGCGGCCGAGCCTTTCCGCTATGCCGAAAGCAACACCTTCCATGCCAAACGTCACGACCTGACCCGGCCGGGGGCGACGCGGGTGACGAGCGAGGTCAGCTTCACCAACGTCTGTAGCTGGCGTCCGTGGATGGAAATGGGGGACCGGCCCGGGCACCTCACCGCCACCGGCATCGGCCGCCAGAACGCCACCCCGGCCTCGCTGCCGCCCGCCTTTGTCGAGGCCACGATGCTGCGCAGGCCCGAAGTGCTGAAGAACCCATCGGCGATCCTGCAGCCGCTGTGGGACGCCAAGGGCTGATCGCCAGCGGGTATTCGCGGCGTCTACGCCGCCGTGCGATACCGGCCCAGCGTGGCGATCAGGACCACCACCATCGCCAGCACCACGGCCGAACCCAGCAGCGCCGCGTCATAACCGCCCAGCGCGTCATAGGCCTTGCCGAACAGCATCGGCCCCAGTCCCGCACCAAGGCAGAACACGCCCAGCACGCCGCCATAGGTCGCGCCGTAATTGGCAAGAGCGGCATAGCGGCCGGTGAAGTAGGCCAACATGTCAACCTCGGCCCCGGCGGCCAGCCCCAGCATCAGCGCGGCAACGAACACCGGCCCGCCGCCAAGGAGCAGCAGCGCCGCAACCACCGGCGAGAGCAGGAACAGGGCCGCGACATAGGGCGCGTGGAAACGATCGAACAGGTAGCCGACGACGAGCCGCGCCACCAGCACGGCAAGGCCCACGCCCGCCGCCACTTGCGCCGCATGCGCCGCCGCCATGCCGCGATCGACCAGCATCGGCACGAGGTGGACGATCAACCCTGCCACGATCAGGCCCAGCAGGAAGGCGATCAGCAAAAGCATCAGTGTCTGCCGGTTCGCCTCGAAGCGGCCTCGCGCCCGGGCCTCGGGGGTGGGTCTGTCAGCTGTGCCGACCAGCAGGCTGGCGGGCAAACCCACCAGCAGCGTGACCCCTGCCATTACCATGACCGCCGTGCGCCAGCCACTCTGAGCGAAGACCGGGCCCAGCAGCGCAGGGGCCAGCATCGCCGCCGCGCCGGTGCCCATCAGCATCAGTCCCAGCGCCAACCCGCGCGCCGCACCGAAGCGCAGGGAAACGATCCGCGCCCAGATCGCCGGCGTCGTGCCCGCACCTGCCAGCGAAACCAGCAGCCACAGCGCATCCCACATCATGACCGAATTGCCGGTGCGCGAGAGAGCAAGCAGCGCCAATGGCGTGGCGATGAAGCTCGCTACCGCAATCGGCCTTGCGCCCCAACGGTCGGCCAGCCAGCCGACCAGTGGCGCTGAAAGGAAGATGCCGAACTGCTGGAACGTGGCTGCGCCAGAGACCGCAGCGCGGCTCCAGCCAAATTCGTCCTGCAGCGGTTTCACGAAGAGGCCGAGCGAATAGAAGCCGATGCCCATCGTGCCGACGCCGATGGCAAGGGCAGCCGCCAGCACCAGCGGCCATCCCCGACCAAGTTCTGCCTTCGCTTCGGGCGTCAATACATGGGCCATTGCGTTACCTCGAAGGCACGAAAACCCCGCGCGGCGAGAACCACGCGGGGGCAGATCGAGCAACGTTTGAGAGGGCGCTGCTCAGAACAGATTACTCCGGCTTCTTCACCGGAAACGGTGCAGCGGGCGCGGGCGGCTTGGGCGGGGTCCAGCCTGCCGGAACCGGCGCGGGCTTTTGTTCGCGCGCGTAGTTTTCGAGGCTCGACAGCGACGGGCCGTAGTCCTCGGTGGGGGAATGCAGCCACTTTTCGTCCATGGCGCGGGCCGCCGCCACAAGGTCGGCAGGCAGGCCCTTGATGCCATCGGGGATGGTCTGGAAATGGGTGAAGTAGCTGACATGGCCTTCGGCCTGGCCCATCAGCATCCACGGCAGCCACGGCGTGATGCGGCTCCACGCGCCGATGTGCGGGATGTGCGTGAGGTAGGGATTTTCGACGTCTTCCTTCTTCACCACATAGATGAAGTGTTCGGACACGCGGTTCATCGCGCCCGAGCTTTCGCGCACCCACTTGTCGGGCTGGAGCGCGTTGGGATACTGCATGTCGATCCCGGTGTGCAGCAGCATCGTGCCATTGGGGCCGTATTCCCAGTCCTGCAGGAACGGGATCTTCTTCGGCTCGCTCTTCTGCAAGCCGCCATAGGACGGCGCTTCGGGCTGGAATTCGCTGATCGTGAAGTTGAACGGATCGTTGGCGATCGGCACCACCTTCACCCGCTCGCCGGTGTAGGGGTTGTCCCATTCGGTCATGATCTGCTTGGTCACGGGATCGCGATAGAACACCACCTCGCGCAGCATCCGGCGATAGGAGCCATCTTCCAGGCGCTTGACGCGAACGAAGCTGAAGCCTTCGACATCGAACAGGGTGCGAACCTTCTCGTTCGGGCGCACGCCATAGGCCTTGCCCTTGATCCACCCGCACTTTTCCTTGGTGGGATCGATGTCGGCATCGATGCGCGCGTAAGTATCGCGCGTCCACTTGGGGTCCTTGAAGTCGATCTTGGTGATGAAATCGACCGGGGTTTGCCCTTGGGCGCCTTTGCCTTTGCAGCGGCACTGGCCGTGGCAGGCAGTGCCACCATGCCGGCCATCAGCGCGGCAAAGCCCATGCTTTCGCGGCGGGAAAAATTCTGGTCGTCCATCGGTGCCCATTCCTTGGAGTTCGGGAAATCTGTAGGATCAAACTTGCCTTGAATCAAAACGGCCGCACGACTGGCCCTTATGCTATCCGCCACGCGGACAGCACTTTGGGGCAGGCCTTGCCGGATAGGGTCCGGTCGCCCCATGCAGGCCCTCGTGCAAGTGCGAAGCGGAGTCGCTTAGATGCTCAATACGTTCCAGCAGGCCGATCATCCCGCCCTGCCCAAGGCCACTGCCGACGAAGCCGCAAGGCAGGAGTTCACCAAGAGCTTCAAGGGTTTCATCCAGTCCACCCTGCTGCCCGGCCTGACCCCGATCTACCAGACCCGGGTGGCCCGCCAGTTCGAGAAGGAGCACGGCCGCGCCCCGGCAGACCGCCGCGACATTCGCAATGGCATGGTCGGCGACATCTATTTCCAGCACTATGCCGCCGCCAACCGCATCGCGCAGGAGCTGCTGTGGGAATCGGTGAACGGCTCGGTCGATCGCCAGCTGCCCGACCTGATCGCCACGGCCAAGGCGCTCTCGGCCTCGACCAAGGCCCGGCTCGTCATCCCCGAAGGCTTCACCCCGCCCCGCTATGTCACCGCGCTCGACATCCACTGCATGCCCGGCGGCTACTGCAGCGAAGTGTGCGAGGACGACATCTCGGTCGGCGCGCTCTACGATCGCGGGGTCTACCTCTATTCGATGGGCTATACCGGCCCCAACAACGATGACATGGGCCGCTCGGTGGTGAACTACATCAAGCGCCACATGCCCGATTTCAAGCCGCGCCGCATTCTCGACATGGGCTGCACCGTCGGGCACTCGACCCTGCCCTACAAGGAGCTGTTCCCCGAAGCGGAAGTCTGGGGCATCGACGTTGGCGGGCCATGCGTGCGCTATGCCCATGCCCGCGCTGCCGGCTTCGGTCTTGAGGTCAACTACGCGCAGATGAGTGCGGAGGAAACCACCTTCCCCGATGCACACTTCCATCTCGTCGTCAGCCACATCCTGCTGCACGAAACCAGCGGCAAGGCGATGCCGAAGATCTTTGCCGAGGCGCACCGCGTGCTCGCGCCGGGCGGGCTGATGATCCACGCCGACCTGCCGCCGTTCGACCTGATGGACCCGTTCACCCAGTTCATCCTCGACAACGAGACCTGGTACAACAACGAGCCGTTCTGGGGCGCGATGCGCGACATGGACCAGATTGCCCTTGCCGAAAAGGCCGGGTTCGACCGGGCGGACGTGCGCTTCGATACCGCGCCGATGGCCGTGATGGAATTTGCCGCGGCCGCCGAAGGCTACAGCCAGGAAGCCAGCGAGGCCGTGGCCGAGCGTGAATTCACCGCAGGCGAATTTGCCCCCGGCGGCGGCTGGGAAGTGCTGATCGCACGCAAGCCGCTCGAAAAGCAGATGGCAGCATGACCGGAACCGATGCAATGACCGCCGATACCACAAGCGAACGCCCCCACGTCATCCGCCACGCCCGCGGCAAGCGCCCGGAATTCTACGAAACCCCGGCCTCGATCACGTCATGTCGATGGTCATGGTGCTGGCCAACGAAGTCTCGGTCCTGCGTGACCGTATGGACAGTGCCGAGCGCGTGGCCAAGGCATCGGGCATCGATCTTGCCGCCGGGATCGAAACGCTCGAACTCGATCAGGCCGCGCTGGAGGAACGCGAGGAGCGCCGCCAGGATTTCCTGCGCCGCCTGTTCTATCTCCAGCTGAAAGACGCCGACGAAGCCGCCCAGGCCCAGACCGCCGAGGGCTTCAACGCGACGATCGCGGAAATCGCGCTTCAGGATTGAGGGGGTTCGAACCCCATATCGTCCACCAAACCAACGTCACCCGGGCTTGACCCGGGGTGACGAGGAACTTTGGTTCGCGAAGCCCTCAATTCACCCGGTAGAACCGGATTCGCACCGATGGGACCTTGGCATCCCCCGGCACCAGCGCGCCGATGAAGGTCTGGCGGTTGAGCCAGTCGTACTTGCCATTCGGCGCCTCGAACACAGCGTGTGTCCGAACCGGGACGGGCTTGCCTTGCGCATCGCGGCAGGCAACGGCGGTGTTGACGATGTTGATCACCACGCCGTCGTCGGTCTTTAGGAAATAGTCGGCCTTCAGCTGCACGCAGCCATCGGGGCGGATCAGTTGCCAGTCCCACCCGCCGGGCATGACCGTACCACTGATCCCCGGGCCGCTGAACGTGCCGCCGGTAATCGGAATGATGTTACGCCCACCGAGCGGCGTCGCGCCGGGGGCGACACTCTGGGCGAGAAGGACCTCTTCCTCGAACACGAATTCGAGCGAGGGATCGGGCATCGGGGGCTTGTCAGCTGCAGATGCGGATGCTGCGCCCACAAGGGCCAGAATGGCCCCGGCAATTCCAGATTTCATGCTTTCTCCCGCCAATGCTCCTACTTGCGCAAGAGCATCACCGGCAGGCGGTCTGTCAACATCGCATCGAGCCGCTTGGCCGCAGCTTTCTCGCCGCGGCCATGCGCATCGACGAACAGCGCTGAAATCCGCGCCGCATCTGCCAGCCGATCCAGCTGCTTCGGCCCCGGCAGATCATAGCGGCAGATCGCGCCGCCGAAGTAGTGGTCCACGCCTTCGAGCACGAGGCCATAGCGGTTGCCGCCAATCGCTGTCGCCTCATAAGGCACGAGATGCCCGCGCCAGCCTTCACCATCGGTGGTGGTGATGCCCGGCACGATGTCCTTGGTGCCAGTCTGGACCAGCGCCGGGACGGCAATCTTGCCATAACCTTCGGCCGTACACAGCACCGGGATCGGCGCGGGCGGACTGAACGCCACCACCGCGCGCGCATTGGGATCGCGCATCGGGCCGCTCCAGCCTTCGGGCGGAACTGCCGCCGCGCCGCCCATGGTCAGCGCCACCAGACCGCCATAGGAATGCCCGGCCGCGATCCACGGCCGCTTGCCGACATGGGCAGACAATGCGCGCATGTCCTCAAGCCGGGCCTTCCAGCTGGCGAGGCCGGGATAGTCCTTGGTGTGCGGATGCTCGATCGAATCGACGTGGAGCGGCGCGAGGATGTGGAAGCCCGCCGCCAGCCAGGGCGCGAAGATCGCCTCATAGAACCGCGGCGAGGAGGCGGCGCCATGGCTGAACAGCACCAGCGCCTTTGCCTTGCCCCGCGGCTTCCACTCGCTCACCCGGATTTTGCGCCCGCCCGGGCCGGCCAGCGTGAACTGCCGCTCTGCCGCTGGCCTTGCCGCCATCGCGCCCAGCCGGGCCGAGGCGACCAGCGCCCCCGCCCCGACCAGAAGACCGCGCCGATCGATCGGGAGTCCGGCCATCAGGGCATCGGTTTCTTGAGATAGGCGATGATCGCTGCGCGCTCGGCCGCGTTGGGCACGCCGCCAAAGGCCATCGAGGTGCCTGGGATCACCGCCGAAGGACGCGCCAGCCAATTGTCGAGCGTGGCCGGGTTCCACACGATGGCCGCGCCCTTGGCCTTCATCGCCGCCGAATAGCGGAAGCCGGGCGCCGTGCCCGCCTTGCGGCCGACCACGCCGAACAGGTTCGGCCCGATCTTGTTCGGCGCCCCCTTGGCGATCGAATGACAGGCCACGCACTTGAGGAACGCACGCTTGCCCGCGGCGGCATCCTGCGCCTGTGCAGGGGCGGCAGCCAGAACCAGAGCGGCAGCGAGGGGGGCAACAAACTTCAACATTGCAGTCTTTTCCATTGTTTGCAGCGCGCGATCAACGCGAACCGTGCGCCTTGAGCCAAGCCTTGGCACGCAGCGCGGCATTGGCGGAAATATCGGCCCAGAACAGGCCGACGTCGTGATAATGCATCGAACCGCCCGGCAGCGGCTTCAGGCCCAGCGATGGTGCAGGCCAGACGGTCAGCAGTCCATCGCGGCACTCGGCGGCGACTGCGCTGGCCTTGAGCGGGCCCATCGCGCCCAAGCCCGGGTCACCGGCAACGGCGCCCTTCGCCTCGGCGGAAAGCGACAGCCGACGGCGCGTGTCGAACGTGACGGGGTTCACGCAAAGCGCCTTGCCGCCATCCTTCCCACCGTTCTGCGCCACGAAAATGCCGCGGTAGGACTTGAGCATCGGCCCGTTGTCGCTGCCCGCCAGCACTGCGTTCCACTGCACGAAGCACCCCGTCTGCGCAGGTGTGTTGCAGAACGGAATGCCCGCCAGCCGCGGGGACAGGTCACCCTCCATCAGGTTGATGCCGATGACATAGGCGGCCACCATGCGGTCCTGCAGCTTCGTGCCCTTGACCCGCTTTTCCAGCAGCGAGGTCGTATGCGCCCCGCCCTGGCTGTGCCCGGCGATGATGAAGGGCCGGCCCTTGTTGTCGTGCGCCATGTACCAGTCAAACGCGCGCTCGACATCCGAATAGGCGAGCGCAAACGCCTTCTCGCGATTGGCAGGATCGGCCAGCGCCTTGGTGGTGGCGGCGCGATAGCGCGGCGCGAACACCCGGCAGCACGCCGAAAACGCGCTGGCCTGCCGCTGCACCGCGCTTTCCTCGGTCCACTTGAGCACTGCGGGATCGAGCGGATCGTGGTTGTAATCCGTTGGCGAACGCGTCGTCGTCGGGTGAATCCACAACACGTCGACGCCGCGCAAGCCCTTGGTCGCGACCACCCCCTCGGGCAGGCTTGCGACCGTGCTCCAGTAGCGCGCCTCAGCATAATCGGGTGCGGGCACTTGCGCGACGGCCGGAGCGGCGCCAAGGCCTGCCAATACCGCAAGTGCCAGCCGCAGTTTCATGCCCATCCTCACGCCGTCCGTTCCAGCACTTCGATAGCCGCGCGCTCGGCGCTTTCCATAGCCGATTCCATGCCGAAATCGGTGCGCCGCGTGTGCTCCCCGGCAAAGTGCATGACCTGCCAGGGCTTGATCATGTCGCGCGCGAAGGCATTGACCTGCCCCGGCGCTAGGCTGAACCCGCAGCCGCGCTGCAAGGGATCGCGCAGCCAGTCCTTCCACGTCGCCACGCGGATCGCGCCTTTCGAGGCGGGCCGCAGCCGCGCCAGTTCGCCCAGCAGCATCGCCTCGGCCTCTGTCCGGTCCAGCGCCGAAACCGCCTGCGCGGTGCGACCCACCAGCACGAACATGCCGCGATGCGCGCCTTCTCCGGTGTGGTTGTCCACGGCCCAGAACATGCCCATCGGCCCATCGCTGGAGATGGAGGGCGCAAGGCCGTCCTCCTTCCAGAAAGGCCGCTCGATGGTGACATAGAGCCGCGCCGTGTTGGCATAGGGCATGGTAGTGATCGCTTGGCGCGCCACCGGATTGGCGCTGCCGGTGATTTCCACCTCGCGCAGCATCGAGAACGGCAGGGTGCAGATCAGGAACCGCCCGGCAAAAACACTGCCATCGGCGCAGGTGACGGTGCCGCCGCCATCGGACAGCGCGATGCTTGCCGCCCGCTTGCCCAGCCGCACTCGGTCCCCCAGCTTTGCCGCCATGGCCAGCGGCAGCGCGCTGCACCCGCCGACGATGTTGTTGATCGCGGCAAGACCGCCCACCTCGCGGTGATCGTTCGCCTCGCCAAAGGGATGCTCCCGCTTCGGACCGCTTTCTATCGGCGCAGCCGCCTCGCCGATGCGCCGCTCGATCCGCCCGCGCACCTCCTCCTGCCACATCCGCAGGACCGAGGTTTCATCGACGCCGATGCCCGGCGCGGAATAGGCCGCCAGTTCCATCGCCTGCGCGCTGTGGCCCTTTCGCTTCAGCAGTTCGCGCAGGGAAATGTCGTATTGGGCAAAGCGCGGGTCGAGCCAGTCGTCCAGTTCCTGCAGCGGATTGTACTTCGACGAGAGCGCCTGCCCGATCAGGTTGGGCGGGATCTTGCGTTCGTCGCCCTCGCACAGGTTGAGCGGATTGGCGTCCCAGGTCTTGCCATCGATCCACTGCCCCGCAAAGTGCGAACCGAACGGCAGCAGGTCCCGGTCCTCGCTGACCAGTTCCAGCCCGTGGCGCTGGCAGGCATCGATCACGCGTGCATAGCCGCGCCCGACCTGGCTGGCGCCCACATCGATCGGGCCATCGCCGGTCTGCACCGTCTGCACGCGCCCGCCGACACGCGTGTTGGCATCGAGCACCAGCACCTTGAGACCCTGCTCTGTCAGGATTTCGGCAGAGCGCAGGCCGGAAAGCCCCGCGCCGATGATCACCACGTCGGCCTTCTCGGCGGCCAGCGCCATGCGCGGCAAGCCAAGCGAAACGCTTGCGGCAAGTCCAGTGCCGACGAACTGGCGGCGGTTCAGCGTCATTTGCGGTCAATCTCCCGTTCGATCCACCAGCCGAACGCCTCGATCCAGTGGTCCGCCGTGGTGCCCCGCGCGGCCATGCCGAAGCCGTGATTGCCGCGCTCGAAAAGGTGCATCTCGGGACGATAGCCAGCCGCGAAAAGCTGGTCGTAAAATGCGCGGAAGCCCTGCCCCACGGCGAGATCGTCCTGCGCCATGGCCAGGAACATCGGCGGCAGGCGGCCCGGTGCGGGCGTCGGCTTTGGCTGGAGCCACGGCTCCTTGGGCGTGCCTTCGGGGAACGGCAAGTTGGCAGGCGGAATGGCCGGCCCCGGCGATCCGAACGGGAAGCCATAGATCAACCCGGCAAAGTCGGGCCGCTCAGCCGCGTTGACCGCGAACATTGTCATGGCCGCCACGTGCCCGCCTGCTGAAAAGCCCATGATGCCAACGCGGTGAGGGTCGATCCTCCACTTGGCAGCATTGGCGCGAACGATGCGCAGCGCCTGCGTTCCATCCTCCACGCCTGGAATCCCGCCAACACCGGGGGCCAGGGTTTCCTGCACGCGCTTGCGCATCGCCTCGTTGCTTTCGCCCGGCAGCGACTGGATCAGGCGATATTTGAGCACGAACGCGGCCACGCCCCGCGCCGCCAGCCAGCGGGCAACGCGCGTGCCTTCGTGGTTCATGCCAAGCAACCGGAAGCCGCCGCCCGGCGCCACCACCACGGCAGTCCCGGTCGCCCTGGCGGGATCGGGCAGGAACGGCTGCAACGTGGGCACGGTGACGTTCCACACCGTCTCGCCATTGTCGCGCCATTCCTCCTGCACCGGCACTTGTCCGACGCCTTTGCCGGTCGCTGGGGCGAGGCCGGGCCATCCTTTCATCGAAGGCACGCCGGCCGGCCAGACCGGCATCGGCGGCAGTTCGCCTTCGTCTGCCATGGCCGTCGAGGCGGCAAGCGACGACAGCATCAGGGCGAGCGCGCAGAGCACAGTTCGGATCATCCGGGATTCTCCGCCAGATGGGAAAGACGGCAAGGTGCCCATGCCACCCGGCCCAAAGCAGGGGGCGCCAAGGCTCTATCCGCCCTGCGGTCAACCTTCCACGAGTGTCACCGAAATATCGGCCAGCCCTTCGCGCAGCTTCTTGATCTCGGCATACTCGGGCGAATTCCAGAACTTGAGCGCAGCGGCGCGATCAGGCCATTCGATCACGATCGCTCCACCACCATCGGCGCCCGGACCTTCCAGCACCTGCCCGCCACGCCCCCGCACGATGTACTTGCCGCCCGCCTCCTCGGCGAGCCTCGCCGCTGCAGGCGAATAGACTTTCGTGAACGTCTCGCGGTCATGGACGTGGGCGGTGATGATGAACCATGCGGGCATAGGGCGCCGATCTCCTGCGGGATTTGCACCGAAGTGATGGCCCGCGCGGCTGACCGGCAGGGCCGTTGCGCAACTTGTCCGACTGGCGGAACAATGTCCGCGCAGTCCGGTTTACGGGCTACGCCGCCGCCGTCTAAGGCAGAGGCAAAGCTGCGCGATCCGAAGGAGTCTGCCCCATGCACGCCAAAGCCGTCCGCCTCACCGCCACCGGCGGCCCGGAAGTCATTGCGTGGGCAGATGTCGACCTGCCTGCACCGGCTGCGGGCGAAGTGCTGGTCGAACATACCGCTGTCGGCCTCAACATGATCGACGCCTACCACCGTGGCGGGCTCTATCCGATCCCGATTCCCGGCGGCCTGGGCGTGGAAGCGGCAGGGCGCGTGGTCGCGGTGGGCGATGGCGTTACCGCGTTTTCTGCAGGCGATCGCGTCGCCACCTTCGGGCCGGAACTTGGCGCCTATGCCACGGCGCGCATCTATCCCGAAGGCGCACTGTTCAAGCTGCCCCATGCCATCAGCAATGCGACCGCCGCCGCCGCCATGCTCAAGGGCTTCACCGCCGAATTCCTGGTCGAGCGCTGCGCACAGGTTCAGCCGGGCTGGCCAGTGCTGGTCCATGCCGCAGCGGGCGGCGTCGGGCTGATGCTGGTGCAGTGGCTCAAGCACATCGGCGCCACGGTGATCGGCACTGTCTCCACGCCTGAAAAGGCCGAAGCCGCGCGGGCGGCGGGCGCAGACCACGTGATCGACTATTCGCGTGAGGGCGTCGGCCCGCGCGTGCGTGAAGTGACGGGCGGCGCCGGGGTGCGCGTGTCTTTCGATGGCGTGGGCAAGGACACCTGGGAAGCCAGCCTCGATTCCACCGCCCGGCGCGGGCTGATCGTCAGCTATGGCAACGCTTCCGGTCCGGTCAGCGGTGTCGCACTTGGCACATTGTCGCAAAAGGGTTCGCTGTTCGTGACCCGCCCGACGCTATATCATTATTACGCCGACCCTTCCGAACGCGCGGCGGGATCGGCGCGGGTATGGGACATGATCGCCAGCGGCGCGGTTGCCGTGACCATCGGCCAGACCTACCCGCTCGCCGAAGTCGCCCAGGCGCACCGCGATCTCGAGGCGAGGAAGACCACCGGATCGACGGTACTGATGCCTTAGGCGATATCGTTGATCCTCAGCCTCGGCTTCACTTCCGCCGCCGCCTTTTCCGCCTCCTTGCGTCGCTCGAACACGGCCAGCATGTGCTTGCGATCAGCCGCGGTCAGGATCTTCTCGCTTTCAACGAACTGCTCCTGCTCCTCCTCGCGGATATGGTGCAGGTATTCATGCTTGAGCGCCGCAAAGCGTTCCAGCCACTTGGGCGTGCCCATGTCGCGCGCGGCAAGGTCGTCGAGCATCTTGTCGATGTCCTTGTGCTCGGCCACGGCATGGCGGGCGAACTCGGTGGTTTCCGGGTTGCGCAGCACGGTTGACCACAGCGCCTGCTCCTCGGCAGCGGCGTGGCCCTTCAGTTCGTGGACCAGTTCCTCGAACAGCGCCTTGGCATCATCACCCTTGCCGCCGGTCGCCTCCAACATGGCCAGCAGCGCACGGTGGCGGTCGTGGTCCTCGACGAGTCGCCCGAAGATGTCGGGCAGCCCGCGCAGATCGGTTACCGGGGTCTGCCCGATCTGGGCCGGCACGTCGGGCGCGATGGCCTTGGCTTTCGCCACGGCCTTGGCTTTTGCTTCAGCAGGGTTCATCTTGGCAGCAGTCGCCATCTGTCGTCTCCTCAGGCGAGATCGCGGATCTTCGGCTCACGGGCGAAGTGGCGCACCGGCCCTACGTCCATCAGCTTTTCGTTAGGCACCACGCCCTCGTCCGGCTCGACTCCAGCCTTCTCGAGGATCACCTTGGTGCCGTTGCAGTGGGCAATGGTCTTGCAATGGCCATAGGCGTCCATGAACCACTGCACCGCCGCGCCCTGCTTCGCCAGCTTCTCGGCCTCCACCGGCATCAGCACCGAAGCCACCGCATCGAACATCACCGATGGCGAACCATCAAGCTTGCCATCGGCCTTGAGCGTCCCGCCCTTGACCGCCAATCCGCCAACCTTTGGCGCAACAAGGAACACGCTGCCGCCTGCCGCTTCGACATCGGCCTTCATCTTGTCGATCGTCGCCTTGTCCGATCCTTCGGCAAAGAGGATGCCGACCTTGCGGCCCTCGAAGGTCATTTTCGCCTGCTTCTGGATCGAAAGCGCGTCCGAAGGCTTCATCTCCACCGGCTCACGCGCGGCAGGCGCCTTTTCCGGCAGGTCCATCGCCAGACCTTCGGCCACGCGCGCGGCCAGCGTCTCGTCGATGTTGCGCAAGCGCGAAAGCACCCGCGCCCGCACGTGCTCCATCGCACACTTCGAAAGCTCGAACACCAGTGCCGAGACGATGTGCGCCTGTTCGTTCTTGGTCTGCGAGTGATAGAACAGTGCCGCCTGGCTGTAGTGATCGGCAAACAGCTCGGCCCGCACCCGCACCTTCTCGGTCGGATCGTTGCGCTCGCCATTGGCGCGGAACGAGGTGAAACCGGTGTCGGGGCTGGCGCGCGGGCCGCTGTCCTCGCCCGCCTCGTTCAGCGAGTTGGGTTCGTAATTGGCGCGGCCCGTCGGCACCAGCGTCTGCATCAGCCCGTCGCGCTGCATGTTGTGGAACGGGCACTTGGGCGCGTTGACCGGGATCTGGTGGAAGTTGGTCGTGCCCAGGCGCGATTTCTGCGTATCGAGGTACGAGAACAACCGCCCCTGCAGCAGCGGATCGTTGGAAAAGTCGATGCCCGGCAGCACGTTGCTCGGCAGGAATGCCGATTGCTCGGTCTCCGCAAAGAAGTTGTCGACATTGCGATTGAGCGTCATGCGCCCGATGATCTCCACCGGCACATCTTCCTCGGGGATCAGCTTGGTCGCGTCGAGCACGTCGTAGGGCTGGGCTGCGGCAAAGTCCTCGTCGAACACCTGCACGCCAAGGTCCCACGCCGGGAAGCTGCCTGCGTTGATGCTCTCGAACAGGTCGCGACGGTGGAAGTCGGGATCGGCCCCGGCAATCTTCACCGCCTCGTCCCAGATCAGCGATTCCAGGCCCAGCACCGGCTTCCAGTGGAACTTGACGAACTTGCCCTGCCCTTCTGCATTGACGAAACGGAAGGTGTGGACGCCGAAGCCTTCCATCATGCGCAGCGTGCGCGGGATGGCGCGGTCGCTCATCGCCCACATGATCATGTGCATCGTCTCGGGCATTAGGCCGACGAAGTCCCAGAACGTGTCGTGGGCGCTCGCCGCCTGCGGATAGCCGCGATCGGCCTCCATCTTCACCGAGTGGACAAGGTCGGGAAACTTCATCGCGTCCTGGATGAAGAACACCGGAATGTTGTTGCCGACCAGGTCCCAGTTGCCTTCGTCGGTATAGAACTTGACCGCAAAGCCGCGCACGTCGCGCGGGGTGTCGACCGACCCTGCACCACCGGCCACGGTCGAAAACCGCACGAACACCGGGCAGGTCGTGCCCTTCTTCTGGAACAGGCCCGCGCGGGTCAATTCGGGAATGGCCTTGGTCACCTCGAACACGCCATGCGCGGCGGAGCCACGCGCATGGACGATGCGTTCGGGAATGCGCTCATGGTCGAAATGGAAGATCTTCTCGCGCAGGATGAAGTCTTCCAGCAGCGTCGGCCCGCGCTCACCGGCTTTCAGGCTGTTCTGGTTGTCGGACAGGCGATGGCCGAAGTTGTCGGTCAGGAAAGCCGCTGCATCACCGTTGCCATCCGCATCCTGATGCGTCTCGCCGGCATTGCCCTGCTGCGTGGCGTAGCCGGGCTGGCCCGCACCGGGCTGATGGTCGTCAAGGCCATTGTCCAGAGCGGGGGAATGGTTCGGGGTTTCGGTCTTGGCCATGGCGCGGGTCCTTGGAAAGCGCGCACGGGTTCAGGGCGCAGAGTGCTGCGCCCGCCACCTCACGCGGGGAAGCTGGGGAAAGTCGGTTTCCGAGGGTGGACCGCCGCACGCCGGGAGGGGGGAAGGCGCGCGACGGTCCGAGGGGAACGGGATCAATACGTGCGGGTAGAACCCGATGCGGCCTGGCGGGCCTGCTTCTTCTTCATGGCGCGCGATACGGCCCAGGTGCCGCCGGCGGCTGCCAGCATGCCCAGTGGCCCCATGCGCCGCATGACCGTGGCCGCGGCAACGCCGATCAGCGCACCGGTGCCTTCGCTCATGCCGGGAGTACGGTCGGCAATCTTCTTGCCGACCACTGCGGAAATGATCTTGCCTATCATGGATTACCTCTTTGGAACCCTTCCAGAACCGCGCGGGCCGGACTTGGTTCCGGGGAGGTCGTCAGAACTTCGGCTTGCGCTTCTCGACAAAGGCGGTGGTGCCTTCGCGAAAATCCGCACCCTCGAACGCTGCGGCAAATACCCGCAAGCTCTCGGCGTCATCGCCAACCTGCCCATCGAGCACGCTGCGCACGAAGCCCTTGATCGCCTGCGTGGAAAACGGCGAGGCCGCCAGCAGTTGCGCCACCATCGCGTCTTCGTTCGCGGCCAGTTCCTCGACCAGCCCGATCGACAGCGCTTCATCGGCCCCCAGCAGCATGCCGGTAAACAGCATCCGCCGCGCCTGCCCCGGCCCGACGAGATCGACCAGCAGCTTCACGTCATGCAGCGGATAGACCAGCCCCAGCTTGGCCGGGGTAATCCCGAACCGCGCCTGAGGCCCGGCCACGCGCATGTCGCAGGCCAGCGCGATGCCACAGCCGCCGCCCACGCAATCCCCCTCGACCATCGCCACGGTCGGCAGGCGAAAGCGCGTCAGTTCGTACTGCGCGCGGTTGATCGCCCGCTGGTTCTCGGCCCGCCACGCCGCATCGTCCTTGTTGGCCAGCAGTTCGGCAATATCCGCGCCCGCGCAGAACGCGCCGCCATTGGCGGATTTCACCACCAGCACCCTGACGTCCGGATCGGCGTCGACCTCGGCCAGCAATTCGGGCAGGCGCTGCCACATCGCGATGTTGAAGGCGTTGCGCTTGTCCGCGCGATCGATCAGCAGGCGCGCCACTGCGCCATCGCGTTCCAGCCGCAAAGTCGTGCCCGCATCTTCGCTCATCGTGCGCCCCGCCTGCTCGGTCATGCCCGCCCCTGTGGACGCCTGCCCGCTGCTTGGCAATATCATCGCGCTCCACGAAAAGAGGCGGACCCGGCAGGCCCGCCTCCTTTTTCGGCAGCATTCGTCAGCCGGTCAGACCGGGATCAGAAGTCCACGCTCAACCGCACGCCATAGGTGCGCGGCGCGGCGAACTGCCAGTTGTAGATGTCGTCCGGCCCGGCGACGGTAAACCCAGCGTAAGTCAGCGGACGGGTGTTCTCGAGATTGCGGACAAAGCCCTGCAGGCTGAAGCGCTTGTTTTCGGGCGCATAGGTCAGCGACAGGTCGGTCTGGGTAAAGGCCGTCTGCTTTGAATCGCGGTAGTTGAACACGTCGCCGAAGTACGCGCTCTTGAAGGTGGAGAACACGCTGGCCGTCAGGCTGCCCATGTCGCCCAGCGGGATCACCTTGTCGTAGGCCAGAGTGATCGTCCATTCCGGCGTCATCGGCGGAGTGTTGCCGGCAAGGTTGGGCTGCGTGACAACGCCCGGCGTCGTCTCGAGGTTGCCGACCGTCAGTTCACCGTTGCCGCCGCTCGGACGGCAACCCGATCCGCCCACGCAGAACACCGGGATTGCGGTCAGGAGCTGCTGGTACTCGGCGTTGACGTAGTTCGCCGTGGCCGAGAACGTGTCGTTGTCCGAAAGCGCGATCACCGCTTCGGCTTCGACGCCCCAAATCTTCGCCTTGCCGGCGTTGAAGATCTGGCTGCCCTTGGTCGTATCAAGCAGCACGCCGACCTGCAGGTCCTTGTAGTCGTAATAGAAGCCGGCAAGGTTGAAGGTGTGCTGCGACGATGCGCCGAAGTTCTTCTTCAGCCCCGCCTCATAGGCCGTGTTCGTTTCCGGCGCATACTGGCCGACCGAATCGAAGCCGCCCGCCTTGAAGCCGGTCGAAACCTTGCCATAGATCAGCGTATCGGCATCGGGCTTGAAGTTCACGCCGGCCAGCCAGGTCAGCTTGTCCGCTTCCGAACCCAGCGTCAGGTTGCGCAACGGGGTGCCGGGGTTGGTCGGACGGACGTTGCCGGTGTTGAACAGCGGGTTGGACGGGTTGGCAATCGCACCGCCATGGTCGCGATAACGGGCGGAGCGCTTGTCATCGGTATAGCGCAGGCCAGCGACGATCGTGAACTGATCCGAAAGCTTCACGTCGGTCTGGCCGAACACTGCCCAGCTGCGCGATTCCACGTTGCGGAAGAAGTAGTTCACGTATCCGCCATTGGCGCCGAGCAGGAACGGCGGCGGCGGCAAGCGAAACAGCCCGCGCTCCACGTCGAGCTTCTCGTTGAAGTAGAACGCGCCCGTCTGCCAGACCAGCAGGTCGCTCTCGCCATTGAGGCGCAGCTCGTGGCTGTGGGTCTTGGTATTGCCGACGAAGGTGTTGAAGCGATAGGCGGGCGAAAGGCCCAGCGCCGAAAGCGCATCGGTCTCGCGGAAGCCGCCCGTGTAGGTCACGGTGGCGGCGCCGAAATCATAGGCGATGCTGCCGCGCACGGCGGTGGACTTCAGGTTGTTGCTGCCAAGGCCGCTCGCCGGTGCATTGTAGGTCGAACGGTCCACGTTGGCGAGATTGTTGGTCAGCGCCGGAATGCACTGCGTACCCGGAACAGCCGGGGCGATCTCGACCCAGCCGGGGTTGGCGGCGCAGCCCGCTCCCGGCGAGTTGCCGGCCGCGTTGAAGTTCATGAAGGCCTGGGCAGGCACCACGATGTCCTGCTCTACCCGCTCGACCGCCGCGTTGATCTTCAGGCCCGAGACCGGCTCGAGCCGCAGGCTCAGACGGCCACCCCAGGTGTTGTCGTCGCCACTGCGCTGGTCGATGTTCGGGTGGTAGTTGTAGCCATCGCGGTCGGAGTAGATGCCCGACGCGCGGATGCCGCCGATGTCGCCCAGCGGCACGGTGACGCCGCCCTCGGCGATCACGTGGTTGAAGTTGCCATAGCTCAGGCTGCCGTTGGCGGCGAATTCGTTGCCGGGCTTGCGCGTGATGAAATTCACCGCGCCGCCGGTGGCGTTGCGGCCATAGAGCGTGCCCTGCGGCCCGCGCAGCACTTCAACGCGATCGAGGTCGAACAGCGCGGCATTCAGCACGGTCGGGCGATTGATGTATTCGCCATCGATGTTGATGGCGATGGCCTGGTCCTGCGCCTCGTCGTTGCTGTTCGAACCGATGCCGCGAACGGTGACGCGCGTCAGCACGGTATCGTTCACGATCTGGACGACAGGCGCCACGCGCTGGAGCGAGACGAGATCGGTCACGCCCGAAGCCTTGAGCGCCTCGCCGCTGACCACGTTGATCGCGATCGGCACGTCCTGCACGTTCTGCGAACGGTTCTGCGCGGTCACGATGATGACATTGGGGTCGGCAGCCTCGTCGGCTTCGCTTTGCGCCAGAGCCGCCGAAAACGGCACGATGCAGCCTGCGCCGCACAGCAGCAGGAACTTGAATCCATTCGATTTCATCTGGTTTTCCTCCCAAAACTTGTTCGCCGCCGATTCGACGGAATGCGAAGGCTTATTCTGGAATATAGATTCTATTTGTCAAACCCCGGTCTGCATTATGTCTTAGTGTTGCTGCCGCATTCGGCGGAGCCCCCTTGACCTAGGCCCGTGAGAATGCGAACATGCATTCCAATAAAGTAGCGGCCCTTTCTGCCGCCAGGCAAACGCACCGCATGGTGCGGGGCCGCCGATTGGGAGATCGACGTGCCTGCTTCTGACTACCCGCTTTCATCCTGCATCGAATGGCAGTTCGCCGAAGCCGGTGACCTTGCCGACCGTATCCGCGCCGCCAAGGCCGGGGGCTTCGATCTGGTCGAGTTCCACCTCTGGCGCGACAAGCCGGTCGAGGCCATCGGCGCCGCCCTTGCCGAAACCGGCGTCACGCTCACCGGCATCTGCGTCGATCCGCGCCGCTCGATCGTCGATCCGGCAGAGCGCGCCGAAATGGTCGCCGCCGTGCGCGAGACGATCGAAGCCACCGCCCCGCTCGGCAAGCCGCCGCTGATCGTCGCCTCGGGCTTCAAGGTCGAAGGGATGAGCGAGGAAGACCACTTCGCCAACGCCGTCGCCGCGCTCAAGGAAGCCGCCGCCCTTGCCGAACAGGCCGGCGTCACCCTGCTGCTCGAACCTTTGAACACCCGCCTGTTCTCGGCGATGTACCTGGTCAGCACCACGCTCGGCCTCGATCTGGTCGAAGCCGTCGGCAGCCCCAACCTCCGTCTGCTCTACGACGTGTGGCACAGCGCCGTGATGGGCGAGGACATTGCGCAAGTCCTCGAAGGCCGCATCCACCTCGTCGCCCACGTCCAGGTGGCCGACATGGACGACCGCAACGAACCCGGCACCGGCACGGTTGACTGGGGCCATGTGATGGGAACGCTCGAAAGCCTTGGCTACAAGGGCAGCATCGGCATGGAGTATTTCCCCACCCTGCCGATGGACCAGTCGCTCGAGCTGACCCGCAAGACGCTGGCGCTCTGATCAAGACATAACGCTGCGGTCCGGGAGAGGAATGTGGCAGACAACAAGTTGAGCTTCGCCGAACGCCTCAGCTACGGCATGGGCGACATGGGCACCAGCCTTGCCTACAACATGGCAAGCGGGTTCCTGCTGTTCTACTACACCAACGTCGTCGGCATGCCGGCGGCAGGGGTGGGCACGGTGTTCCTGATCGCGCGCCTGCTCGATGCGGTGATCGATCCGGTGGTCGGCATCATGGTCGACAAGACCCGCAGCCGCTGGGGCCGCACGCGCGGCTATTTCCTGTTCACCGCCCTGCCCTATGCCCTGCTCACCGTGGCGCTGTTCCACGTGCCTGACTGGAGCGACAGCGCGCAGCTGATCTACGCCTTCGTCACCTTCAAGGGCCTCGGCATCCTGATGTCGGTCCAGGCGATCCCCTACACCGCGCTGATGCCGATGATGACGCTCGACCCCAAACAGCGCCTCAAGCTGTCCGGCATGCGCGGCGTCGGCACATCGATCTCGGTGGTGCTTGGCACGGCGGCGGTCATGCCGCTGGTCGGCGTGTTCGGCGGCGATGACCAGAACAAGGGCTTCCAGTACGTCGCAATGCTGTTCGCCGCGATCGGCTTTGCCGCCACGCTTGCGCTCTTCGCCAACTGCAAGGAGCGTTTCGAGGACGGCTCCTCGCCCGATTTCGCCATTGGCCCCGCCGTCAAGGAAATGCTGCGCAACAAGGCATGGCTCGTCGTCTTCGCCTCGTGCCTGCTCTACTTCATCCGCTTTGGCCTGATGATGAGCGCGACCGCCTATTTCGCCATCGACGTGATGCGGCAGCCCTGGCTGATCTCGGTCATGCTGCCCGCCGTCTCGGGCATGTTGCTGCTCTCCTCGTTCGTCGCCCCGCCGATCCTTGCCCGCACCGGCATCCGCAAGGGCAGCGCCTTCGTCCTTGCACTGGCTGCGGTGATCTTCGCGGTGCTGCCATTGGCGCAAGGCAACACGGGCCTGTTCCTCGCGCTCTACATCGCCGCCTGCCTTGCCACGTCCATCACCATCACCGCCGCCTTCGCCATGATCGCCGAGACGGTGGACTACCACGAATGGAAGTTCGGCACCCGGCGCGAGGGCCTGCTCTCGGCCGGCATCAGCCTCTCGACCAAGGTCGGCATGGCCATCGGCACCGCAGGCTTCGCCTTCATGCTCGGCGCAGCCGGCTATGCCCCCGATGCCGTGACCGACACCGCGCGCGAGGCGATCCGCTGGACCTACTACGGCAGCGCCGTGGTCCTCCTCGCATTGCAGACCGTGGTGGTCCTGATGTGGCCGATGGACGGCATGCAGGAAACCATCCGCAACGACATCGCCGCGCGTCAGCCAGCCGCAGCGGCGGAATAAGGGAGAACCTCATGAAAAAGCTCCTTGCCGCAACCCTCGCGGCCTGCATCACCGTGCCTGCCGCCGCGCAGGTCATCGTCACCATCGATTACCGCCCGCCCGAAACCGTGCAGCGCGTCGCCATCCCGGTGAACCCGGCCGAGAACCGCGTGAAGGTGCTGATCATCTCGGGCCGCAATTCCTACGAGCATGACTGGACCGGCGTGAACAACATGCTGCGCACCATGATGCAGGACAGCAAGCGCTTCGACGTGCGGGTGACCGAAGATTTCGACAACGGCACGCTGGAAACGCTAAAGCAGTACGACGTCGTCCTGCTCAACTATTCCAGCCGCTGGAACTATGCCGATCCGGTGCAGAAGGTCTGGTCGGACAGCGCCTTCAAGGCGCTCTACCAATACGTGCGCGAAGGCGGCGGTCTCGTCGCCTATCACTCCAGCTTCACCTGGGGCCGCGATATTCCCGAATACAAGAAGCTGATCGGCGGCGCGATGGAGCCCGGCTCAAGCCGCCGCGCCCCGCCCGGCGCCTTCCCCGTCCACCTGGTTGACCGCACCCACCCGATCACTGCGGGCATGCGCGAGTTCGTGTGGACCTACAACGACGACATGTACACCAACATGGCAATGGACCCGGACGCGAAGATCCATGTCCTCGCCACGGCCCACGATTCAGCGGCTGCCTATGACCCGAAGCTCACCGGCCCCAAGTACCCCGCCGCCGCCTACACCCCGAAAAGCTCAAGGCCATGAAGGGCATCGACGCCGATCACCCGCAAGTCTGGACTGCCGACTATGGCAAGGGCCGCGTCTTCTCGATCACCTTGGGCCACGATGAAGTCTCGCTCCATTTCCAGCCGCTGCAGACCCTGATCCTGCGCGGCACCGAATGGGCCGCCACCGGCAAGGTCACCCTGCCCGTGCTGGAAGAGGCAAAGGACTATCCCACCAGGCCCTGACCGCCCCCTTGACCGGCAGGCAGGGCAGCGGAAAGACGGGTGCGGCCAGGTTGAGCCAGCCGCCCCCGCTTACCGCACCCCCTGCTTATCTCGCTGATGCCACCCGCGCTTGCGGAGCGGGCGCGAACAGGCGGACGATCTCGTCTGCCGCAACCGCCCGTCCATACAGGAACCCTTGCGCTTCCTTGCAGCCGAGTTCGCGCAGCACCCGTTCCTGCTCGCGCGTTTCCACCCCTTCGGCGATCACTTCGAGGCCCAGCGTGTGCGCCATCTGCAGCACCGCGTCGACGATCGCCGCGTCGGCATCGGAACGGTGGATGGCTTCAACGAAGCAGCGGTCGATCTTTAGCCGATCGAGCGGATAGCGCTGCAGCAGGCTGAGCGAGGCGTAACCGGTGCCGAAATCATCGAAGGCAATGTCCGCGCCCAGCGTCTTCAGGCGCTTGAGCATCGTCGCAATTTCGTCGTTGTGCTTGATCACGATGTTCTCGGTGATCTCGATTTCCAGCTGCGTCGGCGCGATGCGGTGCTTGCGGCAGGCCTCGCCGATCACGCCATAGAGCCGGGGCGAACGCAGCTGCGCCGCAAACAGGTTCACCGCCATGCGCACTTCGCCCAGCCCTGCGCTGCGCCAGGCACTGGCCACGCGGCAGGCCTCGTCGATCACCCAGTCGCCCACGTCCTCGGCTACAACGCTGTCATCGAGCACCGAAAGAAACGCATCGGGGTGCAGCAATCCGAACTGCGGGTGCTTCCACCGCAGCAGCGCCTCCACGCCCAGCAACGCCTTGTCCTCGAGCGAGACCTGCGGCTGGAAGTGCAGCACGAACTGCCCTTGCGGCAAGGCCTCGCGCAGTTCCGCACCCAGCCTCTGGCGCTGTTCCGACTGGTTGTGCATCGCCGGCAGGTAATACTTGCGCTGCGCGCCATGTTCGGCCTTGGCGCTATAAAGCGCAAGGTCGGCGCGCGACAGCAGCTGGTCCAGCGTCGAGGCATCCTGGGGTGCCAAGGCAATGCCGATGCTGGTGCCGACGAACACGCTCTTGCCGTTGATCTGGAACGGGGTGGCAAGGCTGTCAAAGATCGCGCGGCACAGCGAATCGATCCGCAGCGGATTGCTGCAATCAGACAGGACGATGGCAAACTCGTCGCCACCGAACCGCGCCACCATGTCGGCATCGCCCACGCAGCCTTCGATCCGCCGCGCCACATCGGCCAGCAGCAGGTCGCCCACGCTGTGTCCCAGCGTGTCGTTGATGTCCTTGAACCCGTCGAGGTCGAGCAGCATCAGCGCACAGGGGCCGCGGGCAATCGCTTCTTCCAGCCGCACGTTCAAGGCATTGCGGTTGGGCAAGGATGTCAGCGTGTCGCAATGGGCGAGATGCTCGAGCCGGCGTTTGGCCGCCTGCCGGTCGGTGATGTCGCGGATCAGCGCGCCGAACATCGGCTGGCCGTTCTCGTCCCACATTGAAAGCGAAAGATCGACCGGGATCTCGTGCCCGTCGGCATGGCGCACCAGCATCTCGACCGCCTTGCCCGCCAGCCGCGCCTTTCCGCTCTTGACGGCGCGGGCCAGCCCGGCCTCGTGCGCGGCGTGGTAGCGCTCCGGCATGATGATCGTCAGCGGCTTGCCGATGGCCTGCGCGGCGCTGAAGCCGAACAGTTGCTCGGCCGCGGAATTCCACGAAAGGATCAGGTTGTCAGGCCCTGCGCAAATCGCGGCAGTAGCGGACCGCGCAAGCATCTGCGCATAGCGTCCCGGCGAGGATCGTCCTGTAGGCAAGGCGTGCTCCGTGGTTTGAAAAGAAACCCAAGACCAAAATCTCAGGTTCTTCCTACAACCCGGAGCCTAATCTATCGTCGCCCGCCTAACGTATTGTTACCTAGAGCACTTTCTCTAAATCAAGCCCAGCTTCCCGCCACTTTCAGCATAGGCCTTGAACGCCTCGAACCTTTCGGGCGAGGACACGGCCGGCCGCATCGCTTCACTGTTACCCAGCCGCATGACCGTGGCACTGGCCCGGCCTACCGCCGTCCAGCCGGCACCCGGCCTGCCGGTCCGCATGAAGGCCAGCAGGCGGTCCTGCCATTGCCTGACCACACGCCCGTCGGCTGCCGTCCAGGCGCGATCACCGATGCCAATGTTGCCGAAGACATAGGGCAGCTGCGAGGAGTGGAAGGCCCCCAGGATTGCCCGCCTTTCACCACCGGATAGGCATGGTCATAAAGATAGGCGTAGACCGGCTGCTGCGCGCTGCGCGTGCGCTCCTTTGACCACAGCAGCAGGCCGGCCATGTAGCGGTCGCGCGCGATAAGCGTGTTGGAAGCCATTGCCTCGGCCTCGGTCGCGTGAGGGTAGAGAGCCAGCAGCCGCTCGGCAAAATCGCCATAGCGCGCCCGCACCGCTGCCTCGAACTGCGCCGGGGTGCGCACCGCCATGTCGATCATCTCGGCGCTGTTGTACCCCGTGATCAGCGGCACCGGGCTGACGACCGGCCCGCTCGCGCGCACCGGATCGAACGGCACCACCCTGCCATCGACATTGGGCACGAAGCGCAAGGGCGGTGGCCCGCTCGTCGCGCCCGGAACATAGCGCGTCGCCTCGACCAGCGCCTCGGCCGGGACGCTGCGCATGTCGGCAATGGCAGCCTTGCCGAGCTTTGCCGCAATTTCGCTGCCCACTGCCTCGGCCTTGGCCAGCGGCGGCACTTCCACCGCCATGCTCGCCCCGCTGAAGGCAATGGCCTTGTCGAACAGGCCAGCGGCCATGGGTGATACCATCAGGTCCGCCACCGAAGCTGCGCCCGCGCTCTCGCCCGAAACGGTCACGTTGCCGGCATCTCCGCCGAACGCCGCCGCATTGGCCCGCACCCATTTCAGCGCGGCAATCTGGTCGAGCAGGCCATAATTGCCCGAAGACCCCAGCGGCGATTCCGCCGTCAGCTGCGGGTGGGCCATGAAGCCGAACACGCCGACGCGGTAGTTGATCGTCACGACCACCGCGCCCCTGGCGGCCAGCTTCGCCCCGTCATAGATCGGCAGGCTCCCCGCACCACCGCCAAAGCCGCCGCCGTGGATGAACACCAGCACCGGCAGCTTCTTCACCGCATGCTGCGGACGCCAGACATTGAGCGTCAGGCAATCCTCGCTCATCGGCGGCGCGGCAAGGAACTCGGCGGTATACGGTCCCCACGGCGCCGGTACGCCCTGCTGGCACACCGGCCCGAACGCAGATGCCTCGCGCACGCCTTGCCACGCAGCCGCCCCCTGCGGCTCGCGCCAGCGCAGCGGCCCCACCGGCGGCGCGGCATAGGGGATGCCGAGGAACGCCT
Source organism: Novosphingobium sp. THN1 (assembly GCF_003454795.1). Classification (GTDB taxonomy): domain Bacteria; phylum Pseudomonadota; class Alphaproteobacteria; order Sphingomonadales; family Sphingomonadaceae; genus Novosphingobium. Next base: position 373,213 of record NZ_CP028348.1, on the reverse strand, counting down.
CGGCACCCCCCTTCACCGTCCCACGCACATCGCCGCCACTGGTGGACACCAGTGCCTGCGCCAAGGCTCCCTGCCCGGCCAGCCCGAGGGCCAGAGCGCCAAGCAGGCCCACGGTCCGCATCATCGCCACCCTCAGTATTCGAAGGTTTCGCTGAGCGTACGATAGGGCACCGGCGGCGGCGCATCGAGCGTCTGGCCGGTGTCGGTGCGGTAGGGGTTGTTGCGCATCGTCACCGGCGCATCGGGCTTGGGCATCATCACCGGATTGCCGTCTTCGCCGAAATACATCAGGTCGTCGGCAAACGGGTTGTCCTGCGACTTGGCAGCAAAGGGAATCCAGCCCATGCCGTGCGGCGAACGTGCCACTTCGTAGCAGTGCAGGTGCAGGATCTTCCACTGCCCGTCCTGGCGGATGAAGTCGACGCCGTACTTGACCATGATCTCGTGCATCCACACGCGCTTGCCATCGATCATCATGTCCTTGACGAACATGAAGTCGGGCGCCTTCTTGGCCGCCTCCACATCGGTCAGCCCGGATTCCACGCCGGCCATCACGAACAGGCCCTTGGCCGTCTGGCCGTCGGCGGCCACTTCGATCAGCGGCGATGCGAGGTAATGGAAGATCAGCTTGCCCTTGGGATTGGGCCGCTGCGCATGATAGCCGGTGATCGATTCCCACGAGGTGTAGACCCCGTTGTTCGAATACTGCGCACGCAGGCCCGGCGTGCCCTTCTTGGCCCAGAGCGGGATGATCTCGGGATCGCGGAAGGCATTGTGCAGGTACATGTAGCGCGAGAACAGGTTCTGCACGTCGCCCCGGTCACGTGCGTTCTGCGCCGTGGCGCGAAGCTGCGTCACTTCGGCCTTGAGCGCCGCGATTTCGGCGGCGACGTCGTCCTTTGCGTGGACCGGCGATGCCAGGGCACAGGCTGCCCCCATGCCCAACACGAATCCCTTGAGCTTTCCGACTTGCATCTACCTGTCTCCCGTTGCGGTTACTGTCCACGGCGCGTTTGCGCGCTCGATCTTGTCCGTTTCGGAATAAGTATGGTGATTCTAAAACAGCCGTCAAGCGACACTTGACCGCTCGCGCAAATTAGTAGAATATCCATTCCAATAGAGGGCAGCAGACCCTTTGGAGAGAGCGAAAGGCCAGCGCGCATGCGCGCCCCTTCCCGCCTCAAACTCAGGCCGCGTGTGTCAGTGCGCGCCCCGCCATCCGCAACAACCCCGCCAAGAGGTGACGTGTGTCCAAGATCAAGAGGGGCGTGAGCCTCTATTCCTACCAGAACGAGACCTTCCAGGGTAAGATGACCCTCGAGGACTGCATCCGCACCAGTGCCGAACTCGGCGCCAAGGGCATCGAGGTCATCGGCGAACAGTCGTTCTGGGGCTGGCCCGAATATGGCGTGGCCGATGCCGAGATCGACAACTGGCACCGCATGATCGCGCAGTACGATTGCACCGCCGTCTGTCATGACTTCATGCTGGACTACAAGCGCTACAAGGGCCGCCTGATGCCCTTGGAAGAGCAGGTCGCCAGCGTGAAGAAGGACATCGACTTCGGCGCCCGCCTTGGCGCGAAGTACATCCGCGCCCTCGTCTCGATCGCGCCCGAAGTGCTGGTGGCCGCCGCGCCCTACGCCGAGGAGAAGGGCATCAAGATCCTGATCGAGGTCCACGCCCCGCTGCACTTCGATCACCCGTGGATCATCCGCCACGCCGAGGCCTTCGAGAAGTCCGGTTCGGATGCGCTCGGCTTCCTGCCCGACATGGGCATGTTCCTCCACGCCTTCCCGCCGGTGTGGACCGAGAAGTTCCTGCGCATGGGCGTGCCGCAGAACATCGCCGACTACATCGTCAAGTCCTACGAGGACCGCGTGCTGTCGGAATACGTGATCCTTGGCGTGCAGGATATGGGCGGCACCGGCCCTGCCATCGCCATGGCCGAAACCATGCGCCACAACGCCGCCTACGAGCCCAAGCGCATGCTCGACTTCATGCCGCGCATCCACAACATCCACGGCAAGTTCTACCAGATGACCGAGGACTACGTGGAACCCTCGATCCCCTACGACAAGATCGTCGAAGTGCTGAACCAGGGCGGTTACGACGGCTACATCTGCTCGGAATACGAAGGCAACCGCTGGATCGAAGACGCGCAGGAGCCGGATTCGGTCGAACAGGTCCGCCGCCAGCAGGTCATGCTCGCCCGCCTTCTCGGCGAAGCACAGGACCCCGCGATCAAGACCTCGCCCACCGCTTGCGCCGATGCGCAAGCCATGGCCGAAGCTGCAGAATAAGGAGACTATCCCCATGATGGACAACAAGATGATCGTCGAGGGCAGCCTCCGCAGCGAGAACGGCGGCTTCTCCTTCCTTGGACGCCTGCCCTACTACCGCGGCCTCGGCCTCTCGATGATCGAGGACATCCAGGTCACCGTCGACGGCGCCGTGCAGCCGCGTGAAACCGTGCGCTTCTCGGCCCACGGCAACACCTACACGCTCGACGAGATGGAAACCGTCTACGACGATCGCTGGAACTTCGGCGAGAAGGCCCGGATCATCGTGCTCAACGGCGGACTTGCCGCAGGCGATCACCAGATCACCTTCGCCGTGCGCTACCGCGTCTCCTACCTGCCCTTCGTGCCCACCACCAAGGACACCAAGGACCTCGCGCTGGCCGCCTGATCCCAAGCCTTGCGCCCTCGTGAAAGCGGGGGCGCAAGGTCTTCATCAAACGAAGGAAGCGCCCATGCCCAGCCGCCGCACCATGCTGCAGGGCCTCGCCGCCGCTGCCGCCACCTGTGCCCTCCCTGCATCGGCCCGCGCCGCCCCTGCCCCATCACCATGGCGCCCGCTCTTCAACGGCCGCAATCTCGATGGCTGGACGATCTACCAGGACGGCGAAGGAAACCGCGACGCTCACGATGCCATCCGCATCGAAAAGGGCGTGCTGCACATGCTCGGCCCCAGCTTCACCGGACCCGATAGGGCCAGCTTCGGCCACATCGCCACCACCTCGCTCCACGCCAACTACCACTTGCGCATGGACTTCCGCTTCGGCGAGCGCCGCTTTGCCCCCCGCGTCTGGCAGCGCCGCAATTCCGGCCTGCTTTACCACATGGCCCCAGAGCTTGACCGCCTGTTCCCCGATTGCGTCGAATTCCAGTTCGAGGAAGGCGACATCGGCGATGCGATCATGGTCAACACCCGGGCGCTGCAAGGCCCGCTGCTCGGCGGCACGCCGCTCTGGCCGACCTACTTCCCCGGCCTGCCCACCGAGTACGCCGAACAGGTCAAGGCCGGCGGCATTGCCCGCCAGTGGCACCGCCACGCCGGCACTTACGAACGCATGGATCGCTGGAACACGGTAGACCTCGTCGTCTTCGGCGATCAGGCCGCGCACATGGTCAACGGCCGCATCGTCAACACCCTGTTCCGCATGATCGACCGCAACGGCCAGCCACTCACCCACGGGCGCATCGCACTCGAATTCGAGGCCGCCGAAGTGTTCATGCGCAACGTGATGATCCGCGATCTTGGCGAGGCCGAGATCGCCCTGATCCGCAAGCAGGGATCGTACTGACCAGAACGGGACTGGTGCAGGGGGCGAAACCCACCCCGCTACGACTAACGCTTGCTGCCCCCCTTCCCGCAGGCGGGAGGGGTTGGGGTGGGCATCCAGCAAAAAAAGGGGACGGCCCGATCGCTCGCGCCGTCCCCTTGAAGTTCAGGAACTCTGACTGGCAGAGCCCTTCGGGTCGCAAGGGCTGATTAGCTCGCTTCGTCGCAGAAAGATGTGCGGCATTTCACACGTTCACGAGATTTCCCTCACGTCCCCGAAAGGCCGGTTCAGCCGCACGATCGCAAGGTTCAGACAGGCGGCAAAGCTCACCCAGGCAAGGTAGGGCACGATCAGCCAGCTCGCCAGCACCGAGAACTCGCGCAGCATCACGCACAGCGCCAGCACCGAAAGCCACAGCGGCACCACCTCGACCAGCGCCCAATCCGGCCGCTTGCGCGCAAAGAACAGCGGCGACCACAGGAAGTGACACACGAAATTCACCGCAAACAGCGCGATCACTGTCATCCGCCCGGCCTCGTTGGCGGCGGCATCCCAGCTCAGCACCGCGGCCCACGCCGCCAGCCCCAGGATCACCGTCCACGCCGGGCCGAACAGCCAGTCGGGCGGCTGCCACGAAGGCTTCTTCAGATTGCGATACCACGGCCCGATCTCGGTCAGGACCCCGCCCGCCCCGCCCAGAATGACAGCCCACAAAACGGCAGCGATGACATGAGGTTGCATGGGATAAAGGTCTGGGCGCTATCGCTCGCGCATGCAACCCGCATCTGCGGGCGGCCCTTTCCCGAACGGCAAACGGGCCAGAACACAACCGATCCTCCCCATTTTCACGCAGTGCAAATGGGGAGGTGGCATTTGCGCCAGCAAATGACGGAGGGGTCGAACTCGCCCACCCGAAGCCAGCCGCACGATCCCTTCAGCCACCCCGTCCGGATCACGCAGCACGGCCGGAGCCGCAAGCCGCACAACGGTTACGCCCTGCCTTTCAAGCCATGCATCGCGCACTGCGTCACGCGCCGGGTTGTCGCCCATGTCATGGGAAACGCCGTCAACTTCGACGCAGAGCCGCGCCGACGCACAAAAGAAATCCAGCACGTATGGCCCGAGCGGATGTTGCCGCCTGAACTTCGCGGCTCCATGCTGCAGCCGTTGCCACAGCATCACTTCCGGCAAGGACATCGTGGAGCGCAACTTGCGGGCCAGCGCCACGTTCCGCTCCTGCCTGGGCCTCGGCAAACCGCCCCTCCGTCATTTGCTGGCGCAAATGCCACCTCCCCGTTTGTGCTGCGCAAAAACAGGGAGGATCAAGGAAGAATGCTGCCAATCTGACCAGATCCTCCCCATTTTCACGAAGTGCAAATGGGGAGGTGGCAGTCCGAAGGACTGACGGAGGGGTAAATCAGCCGCAAAGCCCGCGGATATAGCCAAACGCCTCGACCGAAGGCTTGGTCGGCTGCAGTTCCAGCCCGATCGTGCCCTTGTAGCCCAGACGCTCGAAGCGGGCGAGTGCCTCCGGCCAGTAGATCTTGCCGCTGCCCGGCTCGCCGCGCCCCGGCGCATCGGCCACCTGCACGTGCACCACCTGATGCATTGCCGCCGCCAGCGCGGCTTCCGGGTCCTCACCCTCGACCACCGAATGGTAGAGGTCGTAGAGCACCTTGACGCGAGGGCTGTCGACCATGTCGGCCACCACCACGCTGTCGTGCGTGGTAGAGCACAGCACGCCGGGGTGATCGTGGCGGGTGTTGGCGGATTCGAGCAGGATCGTCACGTCCAGCTCCTCGGCGATCGGCAGGATCTTGCGCAGGGCATCGGCAAAGATCGAAAGCTGCACCGGCCGCTTCAACCATGGCACGCCGCGCCCGGAGGTGACCACCACGTTCGAGCAGCCAAGGAACTTCGCCGCCGCTGCCGCCTCGCGGAACACTTCGAGGAAACCCTCGTGCGTGGCGGGATCGACCAGCTGCGTCACATAGTCCGCCACCGTGCTGATCAGCTGCACGCCATGGGCATCGAGCGCCGCCTTGATCGCATCGAGATCGCGCCCCTTGAGCAGGAACAGCTCGACCTTGCGGAAGCCCGCCGCCGCTGCTGCGGCAATGCGGTCCTCGATCTTCTCACCCGCTTCGGTGAAGCCGTATTCGAGGTTTACCGAGAGTTCGAATGCCATGGCTCAGTTCCCCCAGATGCGGCGGGCCATCGCCTGGTGGCGGCGGACCTGTTCGAAGGCATCGCGCATGTCATAGGCATGGCCTTCCCATTCGGAGACCATCGTGCCGGTGAACCCGCCATCCTTGAACAGCGGCAGGATGGTGTCGTAATCGATCGCTTCCTCGACCAGATCCTCGCTCACGCCATAGAACTTGCCGTGGATGTGGATGGTCCGGTCGACCAGCGCAGCCCAGCTCTTGGGATCGTGGTTCGAAAGGATGAAGAACGCCAGGCACGCTGCCTGAACTTCCAGCGGGCCATGCCCCTTGGGCAGCGCCCATTCACGCAGGCGGCCGGCCTTCTCGTGGCTCATGCCGTCCTGGAGCCAGACTTCCTTGAGCTTGTCGAGCAGGTCTTCCTTGGCGCCCTTGGCGCGCGCGGCATCGAGCATCGATTCCGGAATGCGGCTTGCCGTGCCGCCGAAGTCGGGAATCCAGCCAAGGTAGGGCGTGTTCAGCTTGTCGTACATCTCGCCATAGGCCTGCACGGCAGGGTGCCCCGCCCACATCGGCGCGTGGACTTCCACGCCCATGCGGATGTCCAGTTCCTCGGCATAGGGTGCGATTTCCGGCAGCAGGTGCACCGGCAGCGCAAACTGGTAGCGCACCAGGCTGAAGCCCATCTTCTTGGCCGAACGCAGCTGGCGCTTGTGGTATTCCACCAGCGCGGCATCCTCGATCGGCTGCGCGCCGGGCTTGAGGAAGCGGTCGGAGTTGATCGCGCAGGAAACCGGGTTGAGGCCCGTATCGGCGATCATCTGCTTGAACTCTTCGGCGAACTTGTCCGAAACATCCGGAAACTCGCGGAAGTTCTGGAAGCCGATGATCTCGATGTTGGGGCCCAGATTGCGCTTGGCCACTTCAGCCAGCAGCGTATCGAGTTCAAACTGGCGGGTCAGGTACTCGTTGGTGAAGGAATAGAGCGTAACGCCGGTCTGCGGGCCGGTTGCGGTCGTGGTCATGATTGCCGGTCCTCTCTCAGGCAGCTTCGACAGTGAGCGTGGAGGTCTGCGGATTGGTGCGCCGCATGCCCGGAATGTAGGGCGGGCTGATGAACAGGTTCAGCGAAACCTCGCGGGTTTCGCCCACCTCCGCGCTCAGCGAAGGCAGCACCAGAAACGCCGAATCACGGATGAACCAGAAGGTGTCCACCTTCTCGCCATTCTCCGCCAGCGGCCATTGCTGGCCGTTGTATTCGATCAGCGCGTCAGCCAGGTCCACAGCTTCGCCCCCCACCGACAGCGGCCCCACTTCGACCACCGAAAACGGCAGCGAGCGATACCATGGCAGGCGCATCGCCAGCTTCAGCCCGCTTGCCGTAGCGGCAAGTCCTTCTTCCCCGATCACCCGTTCGACTGGCAGCACGATTGCTCTCCCGATAATTAGAATGGTTCTTCTAATCGTCGCTTGACAGCGGGTCAAGGCCTGTGCAGATAAAAAGAGAACTTCAGTTCTATTCTAATTCAGGGACAGGTGCCAGAGGGTCATGGCGGAATTCGATTACATCATCGTGGGCGCGGGCTCGGCAGGCTGCGTGCTGGCCAACCGCCTCAGCGCCAATCCGCAAAACCGCGTCCTGCTGATCGAGGACGGTGGCGACAACCAGCACCCCTTCATCAAGATGGCCGGCGGCTTCATCAAGATGATGGGTAACCCCGATTACTTCCGCGTCTACCAGACAGAACCGCGCCCCGGCATGCGCGGCGGCATCCACACTTATGGGCGCGGCATGGGTGGCTCCTCGGCCATCAACGGCACCTGGTATCTCACCGGCATGCCCAAGGACTTCGACAGCTGGACCGACCACGGCCTGTCGGGCTGGGGCTGGGATGAAATCGCCCGCTGCTACAGGAAGTTCGAGGACTATCGCGATCCCGGCGCGCATCCCGGCCGAGGCCAGGGTGGTGAACTGCAGGTCACTGCCTCGACCTACCAGTCGCCGGTGCTCGATGCGCTGGTGGCCGGCTTCGGCACGCAGGGTATGCCCTGGCTCGACGATATCACCACGCCGGGCAAGCAGGGCGTCGGCCGCAGCCAGTACACCGTCGATCGCAAGGGCGTGCGCGAAAGCTCGTACAAGGCTTTCGTCATGCCGATCCTCGGCCGCCACAACCTGACCATTGCGCAGCACACGGCGGTAAAGCGCGTCACCATCGAGGGCGGCCGCGCCACTGGCGTCGTCACCGAAGCCCATGGGGAAGAGCGCACCCTCACCGCCGCGAAGGAAGTCATCCTCTCCGCCGGCGTCTATGGCTCGCCGCAGCTGCTCCAGCTCTCGGGCGTCGGCCCCGGCGCCACGCTGCAGGCCCTTGGCATCCCGGTGATCAAGGACCTTGCCCGCGTCGGCCAGAACCTGTCCGATCACACCAAGTTCGGCGTCTCGTTCGACCTTGCGAACCACCCGGGCACCAACCGCGAATTCTTCGGTTGGCGGCTCTATCGCAATGCCCTGCAGTATTTCCTCACCGGCACCGGCCACCTCGCCCGCGTCGGCATGCCGATCACCGGCCTGGTCGCCAGCGAAGGCACGCCCGAGGACTGGCCCGACCTGCAGGTCGGCGCCGCGCCCTTCGCCATGCGCACGGTGAACGAGATGGCCGCCCGCCCCGGCAGCCCGCTCACCCCCAATCCCGGCCTCACCTTCTCGGGCTACCACCTGCGCCCCAAGAGCCGCGGCTCGATCCGCCTCACCTCGCCGAACTTCCGCGATGCGCCGGTGGCTGATGCCGCGATCTGGTCCGATCCGTCGGACAAGGCCAAGAGCCTCGAACTCTTCCGCCTGTTCCGCGCCATCGCCGGGTCCGAACCGCTGAAAGCCTTCATCGGCACCGAACGCATGCCCGGCCCTGACGTGCAGGACGAGGCCGCGATCCTGGCCGAGCTTGCCAAGATGGTCGAGGTTGGCCTCCACGGCACCGGCACCTGCGCCATGGGCACCGATGAAACCACCTCCGTCACCGACACCCGCGCCCGCGTCCACGGCATCGACTCCCTGCGCGTGGTCGATTGCTCGATCATGCCCACCCCCGTCTCCGGCAACACCAACGGTCCCGCCATGGCCGTGGCCGAACGCGCGGCGGAACTGATCCTCGAGGATGCGCGGTAAGAACCCCTCCGTCAGCCGCTAAGACGGCTGCCACCTCCCCGTTTGCACTTCGTGAAAACAGGGAGGACAAGTGCCTTTTCGATCCTCCCTGTTTTTGCGCAGCACAAACGGGGAGGTGGCAGCGCGCAGCGCTGACGGAGGGGCAAGACGAAACCGTGCCCTGCCCGCTACTCCTCCTCAAGCAGCCACTTGCGCCGCTCCTTGATCGGCTCGCTGAGCTTCGGCCCCGCGCAATACTCCTGCTCGAACGCCGTCAGAGGTGGCGGTGGCGGTTCCTCGAACTTCGCGGCGATCTCCTTGCGCAGGCAGAGCCCCGCCGCTTCGCGCACACCCAGCATGTCGATGGGGGTGCGGCTCGTCTCCTTTCGCGCGATCGGTCCTGCCAGATCGGCAATCATGCCGGCCCACGCAGTCCGGTTTTCCCGAGCCTCCTTGCCCTTCCCGCCAGCCTTGGGCGAAATAACGATGCTCACCCGAACCGCCTCGGCCTCATCAAAGCTGCCGAGTTCGCGCAAACCGTTCGCAAGCCGGAATCGCGCAGCAATGGCTTCGAGGTTCCCCGCATCCGGCTTCACCAGCCGCGCCGCCTCGACGAATTCCGTATTGTAACGCCGCGCCCGTTCGCCTGCCGGATCGTCGTTCTTCGCCTCCCAGCTTGCTTCCAGCAACCACCAGTGCAGATCCTTGTCGCCCAGAAACTGAGCGGTGCGATAGGCCAGATAGCGCGGCGTCTCGCCTGCGCTGCGTAGCGCCTTGTAACCCTCGCTCGCGATGAAGGGCACAAGCCGCGCCACTTCCTCGGGCGTGAAGTCGCGGTACATCACCAGCCCGTTCGATGGGCACTGCGGCAATTCCACCGGAAACCGGCCCGAACCCAAAGGCATTCCATCCGGCAGCGCACCCCAGGTCGAGATCGACATCAGCGCCATCCGCGTGAACTTTTCGCCGCCGACCGGACAGACGACTTCTTCCTCGGTATAAGTGCTGGCCTGCGCAGGAGCCGCCCCAGCCGCCGCAAGCAACGGCAGCAACGGCAGGAACACCCGCCCGCCGCACTCGCCTGACTTGCGCCAAACCCTTGAAATCATTGCCAACAAGCGCCATCCCCCTCACCACCATCGGATTGCCACGATGCCATGCCCTTCCGGCCAGAGCAAACGCAGCTTGCACCGATCCGGCCACGCCCCCCACGCAAAAAAGGCGCGGTCCTTCCCCGGGACCGCGCCTTCAGCGTGTTTTGCCTGCCTTTACATCAATCCTGCGCGGCGGCGTCCTGCTGCTGCGCCACGCGCTTGATCTGGCCCTCGCCCATGGCCGAGACGACGGCGTTCCCGCTGCCGCTGAAGTTGGCGGCGGGCAGCAGGGCCTTTTGCCCATCGACCTTGACCAGCAGCGACTGCACCCGCCCGCGGCTGTCGGCGATCACCTCGCGGATCTTGCCGATCTTCTCGCCATCGGGCCAAGCACGCTCATCCCCTTGCTGAGCGAGAACGCGCCTTGCGCCGAAGACGCTGCGCTGCCGGCCAGCGCCAGCGATCCCGCACCGCCCGAAAGCGCGCCATTGGCCGCGCCACTCGCCGAACCGCTCGCCATGCCGGCGGCAGAGCCCGCCACGCTGCGCCCCGTCGTCGCCAGCGCACCCGCTGTGCTGCGGGTGCCGTCAACCGCCCCGCGCGCCGTGCTGCGGGACGTCCCCGCCACGTCGCCAGCGGTCGAACGCACGGCATCGGTGCCGATCAGTTGCGCATTCGCCCCGCCCGAAGCCCCGCCCGTTGCCGAGCCGGAAGCGCGGGTGCCGGTCATTCCGACCGGGCTGCCAAGCGTCTGGCCAAGGCTGCCGGTCAGCGAACCGTCGGCGCTGCCCTGCGCGCCAACCTTGCCGCTCTTGCGGTCGACCGACTTGCTGGCCGAAGCCCGGCCCGTGGCATCAGCCGATCCGCGCGTGGTGCTGCGGACAGTGCTGCGCGTCGTGCTGTCGACGCTGTCCATGGTCCGGCCAATGGTGCTGCCACCGATTGAACCACCACCGATCGAGCCGCCAAGCGTGCCGCCCAGCGATCCACCCAATCCACCGCCGATGCCCCCGCCCCCAAGGATCTGGGCCTGTGCGGCAGGAGCCAGCGCGATCAGCATGGCGGTCGAAGCGATCAGGAACTTGCGCATCGTGATTTCCTTTCCTCAATCTCTGCAGGGCCGCCTCTCGCAACGGCCTCTCACAAAGGAAAACGGATGGGCTGTCCGGTTTAATTCACGCCTTTTGCATTTTTTCGATTTTTTATCGGGCAGGCCGGCAGATCGTGCACAGCAGCCCGCGCCCATAAGTGCCATCCGGCCCGCGCGCGCCCAGATCGATCGCCTCGGCATCGAGCTTCGGCCCCATGCCTGCGCCCCATTTCAGCGCCACGCGCGATGCCACCAGCGGCGTTGCAAACGACGTGCCGCGCACTTTCACCCGCCGGCCCGCCGCATTGGTCGCCGCGATGTCGGCCCCGGCGCGGCATAGTCGAGATGCAGCGCCCGCCCCGCCTCGATCAGCGCGCGGTTGCGCCCGTCCACCGCGGTCACCGCGATCACGCCGGGGTAGGATGCAGGATAGGAAGGCGGCGCGGCGGGGCCATCGTTGCCCACCGCGGCCACGATCACCGCGCCCCTGCCCTGCGCTGCCGCCACCGCCCGCGCCAGCAGCGGGTTGGCAGGGCCAACGAGGCTGACGGAGACCACCTTCACCCCCTTGCCGACCAGCCAGTCGAGCGCCCGGGCCACGGCCAGCGCGTTGCCGCCCGCCGGGTCACTGCCATAGACATCGGCCACCAGCACGCGCTGCACCCCGGCGAACTGCAGCAGCGAGGTCACCGCGCTGCCATGATCGCTGGCCTTGGGCGCACCACGCGCAAAGCCGCGCATTTCGGCAGGTTTCAGCGCCGGCGTCGCGCCCCCGTCGATCACGCCAACGGGCGTGGCAATCGGCGGCATGGCCCTTGTTACGCCCCCGCCGCGTCCCCTGCCCTGCCCGACGCAGTGCCGCCCGGAAAGTGCAGCGTATCGGCGGATATCGTCGCCCCCGGCAGCGCCTGCGCCAGCACGCCCTGCGCGCGTGCCAGCCCCATGCCCGAAGGCACCGCCAGCCGCACCACTTCAACCCCAAGATCGTCCAGCCGCTCGCGCGAAAGCACGACAAAGCCTGCGCGCTGCGCCGTGGCAATGGCATCTGCACCGCCGTCCATCAGCAGCAGTTCCCCCCGCCGGGCCAGATCGCCCGCAGCATCCTTCTCGATCAGCTTGCGGTTGGCGCGCGCCAGCCTGTCGAGCCGGTCCAGCCGCGCCTGCGCAAGGCCCCGCACAGTCCGGGTGACGCTGCCTACGGTCTGGCCGACTGTCTGGCCCCCCAGATCGCCAACCGTATCGCCCAGCGTGCCGCCAATTCCGCCCAGCGTGCGCCCCGCCGCCCCCTGCCCCATGTCAGGAAGCGCCAATTGCGCGCCCAGCGGCGTCGCCACGGCACCCAGTGCGATCAGGGAAAGGGTCAGGCGTTTCATGTTCATGGAATTATTGCCATATTATCGCTGTCTTGGGGATTAAACGAACGACGCCACCCGTTCTATCCATCAGAAAGGTAACGACACTGGCCGATCCCTTCGCCGATGGCATCCTTGCACTGCTTCCGCGTCTGCGGCGCTTTGCCGCCGGGCTGTCGCGCGATACGGGCGAGGCCGACGATCTTTGCCAGATGACCATCGAACGCGCCCTGCGCTCGCGCAGCAAGTGGCAGCAGGGCACGCGGCTCGACAGCTGGATGTACAGGATGATGCGCAATATCTGGATCGACGAAATCCGCGCCCGCACGCGCCGCAGCGAAACCTTCGTGGTCGAGGACGCAGGCCTTGGCGTCGGCGCCTCGGGCGGGCAGGAAGCACGCGTTGAACTGGCCGACATGGATCGCGCGCTCGCCCGCCTGCCCGATGAACAGCGCGAGGCGGTGCTGCTGGTGATGGTCGAAGGCTGGTCCTACAAGGAAGCGGCGGAAATCGTCGGCTGCCCGGTCGGCACGCTCAATTCGCGCCTGGTGCGCGGGCGCGATGCCCTGATGACCCTGCTGGGAGAAGCGGCATGAACCCCACCCCCGAAGAAATCGCCGCCTTTGCCGATGGCCAGCTCGAAGGAGCCGATCACGCCCGCGTGGCCGCCGCCATCGCCGCTGACCCGGCGCTGGAACGGCAAGTTTCCGCTCACCGCGCTCTCGCCAATCGCCTCGGCGCCCATTTCGCGCCGATTACGGCCGAGCCGGTGCCCGATCACCTCGCCGCGCTGCTGAAGGCCCCGCAGGACAAGGTGGTTAGCCTTGCCGAGGCCCGCGCCCGCCGCAAGGGCCCGCCGCGCTGGGCATGGCTCGCCGGCCCCGCGCTCGCGGCCTCGCTGGTCCTTGCCCTCACCCTGCGTCCGCCTGGCGATGCAGACCGGGCAGGCTATGCCGACGCCCAGCTCGCCAGCGCGCTCGATAGCCAGCTCGTCGGCCGCCAGAGTGCCGATGCCCCGGTGCGCGTCCTGCTCAGCTTCCGCGATGCAGGCGGCGCCTATTGCCGGGCCTTCGAACGCGCTGCCGGCGCCGCCATCGCCTGCCGCGATGCGCAAGGCTGGCAATTGCGCAACCGCAGCCCAGTCACGGGCTCCGGCACCAACTCCGGCACCAACTCCGGCGCGCCCTCCGGGCAGTACCGTCAGGCCAGCAGCGCGGGCGACGTCCTTGCCGCCGCGCAGGCCATGGCGAACGGCCCCGCGTTGAGCGCCGAAGAGGAGCTGGCGGCGCAGCGAAACGGGTGGCGCGTCAGGCCCTGATTTTCCGGCAAATCCGGTCATCATGATAGGATACCAAAGTCCAAGTTTGGTATCCCTTTCGTTGACGCATGCGATTTGCCGCGCTAACCCTTGCCCCTGCCGTGGCATACGATCCCTCCCGCCTCACCCTCGCCTTCCGCCGCGGCCAGCTTGACGCGCTGGTCCGCACGCACCTCGGCCCGGCAGGGCTCTACACCCCGGAAATGCAGCAATCGCTGGCGCTTCGGCAGCTCTCGCAAGCCTGGGCAGCCTATCGCGAGGATCGCGGCATCACGCTCGGCGCCCGGCTCGTCGGCGCGGAATGTGCGGCAGAGCGCGATGCTTTCCTCGGCCTCGTCGCGCGCACCCTCCCCTCGCCTGCCTCGCCGCTGGCAGAGGCCGTGCGCACCGTCCGGCGCATCGCCGTCGCCCCCTTGGCTGCAGAGGCCCGCCAGGCCGCCACAATCGAGGCACAGAGCCTTCCCCAGCTCGAAGCGGTCATCGCCACACTCGCAAGCGATCGCCTGCCCACAGACCCGCTGGAGCGTCTCCTCGCGTTGATCGAGCACCACCGCTACTCGCTGGGCGCGGGCGAAGACGCGCTCGGCGCCACCGCGCTCAGCCCGTGCTGGGCGATCAACCTCCTCGCCCTGACCCGTCCCGAAGCCCTCGCGCTTTGCGTCCCGCCAATTCCCCTGCCTGGCCTGGCCCGCCGCCGCCTGTTCCGGGCCGATCTCTCCGCGGCCAAGCGGCGCGATGCCGCCAGCGACGGTCTGCTCAAGGCCATGCTCGAGGCCGCCCGCGATCTTGACCGCATCTGGCAGGCCACGCGCCGTTTCGCGGGCCAGTTCCCGCAGCTGCGCTCGCATTCCCGGCTCGGGAGTGCCTGGGCATTGCTCGTCAGTCTGGGCGAGCTGACCCCGGCCCAGCTCGGCCGGGCCCTCGGCATGACCAAGGCCGGCGCGGGCAAGCTGTTGCGTCAGCTCGAAAGCGGCGGCCTCGCCCGCTCCAACGGGATGTTCGAGCCCTACGCCTGCACCCCGATCGCCGCCGCCCCCTTCGCTGCCGATCTCTACTGAGGCCAGCGCCTCAGGACCCCATCCCATTATCTTCCAAACAAAGCGAAGCTTCCCCAAGGGTTAGAGGCCTTTAGATAGGGTTAGACAGGTTAAGCGCCCCGCGCCCTGCCCCGACTCGCCATTTCGCCGCGATTCGCGCCCTCTCCCGCGTTCCCGGAGTGTCGGCGAACTGTTCCCGATGGATCGGCGCTGCGTTCCTGATGGATCGAAAGGGCGTTCCCGATAGGTCGAAAGTCCGGACAGGCGCGTTCCCGATGGATCGATGGACCGGATCAGGGGTGCGGTGGGGTGGTGGGATTGAATCACTTTCCAACAGAACTCCAACAAGGAGGTTCAAATTCGGTGGATAAGCGACCTTGCGCAAAATCCGCGAGAAACACCCTGCTACCATGCCCGACACTTCGGGAACGGACGCACCTGACGAACACGACATTTTCGGAACGGCATGCGCGGTGACCGGCGTGGTCACAGGCGGGCCATCAGCGGCGCAGGGTGTGGCCGTGCTTCTCGTGGTGGCGCTTGACGAAGCCGATGAAGGCCTTCTGCCAGTTGGCCGGAAGCCGCGCGGCGTCGGCATTGACCCAGCCTTCGAACTCGGCGTGGAGCGCGTGAAGGTCCCAGCCCGGGCAGGTCTCGCGCAAGTGGGCGATGGTCTCGTCCGTCATGAACCCGCGATTGGCATTGTCGCTGAGGCCCTTCACGGCCTTGCGGATCAGGGACGAGGCATCGAAGGTTTGGGTCGGAGAAGAATGTTTCCCCGGGGAAACACCCGAGGGCGAGGTACCGCCGACAGGTGCGGGTTCTGCGGACTTGCTGCTGGTGGACGGTGCCGAAGCGCGCTCTGCCTCGGGCTGTCGTACCACGCCGCCAGTCCCCTGCCCCACCTCGCCCGCGCCGTCCTTCCCGTCGATCCGGCGCATGCGCAGCATCGGCTCGCCGCCCTTGGCGGTCTCGACGCTGAGGCCATAGCCCGGCAGCGCGTCCTTCTCGGCCAGCTTGAGGATCTCGAACTTGAAGCGGCGGTATTCGCCCTCGGCGCCGGACTTCTCGAACAGCGTCGGCATGGAGATGGCAAAGCCCTCCTCCCCTGCCCCGCCCGCGTGCTTGCGCGCCACCTTGTAGAGCCAGCGTTCGCGCCCGCCGGTGATGTCGAAATAGGCGCGGTCGATGGACAGCACGCCGCCCTTCATCATCACGCCTTCCCAGAACCAGTTGGACAGCTCGATCGTCATGCCGCGCGAGCGTTCGGTCTTTTCATCGACCAGCTGCGTCCAGCCATCGAGCCAGGAGAAGGTCGCCTCACGCCTGTTTTCGGCGCGGATATTGGTCTTGATCGTGGTCGCCACCAGACGGTCAAGCGCTTGCCCCAGCAGTTCGTAGGCGCGCCCGGTCGTCGGCCTGCCGATGGCGCGCAGCAGGTCGTAGGGCATCAGGTTCAACTTGCGCGGCACATCGTTCACGCCGCGCCGCGCCATGTCGGCCAGAACGCTGGCGCAATAGATCAGTATGTCGGCGTCCCAGATCGTCGCCATGCCATAGTCGGGGCTGGCCGAGACGTGGACCCACAGCTTGCCATCGGGGAGGTGTAGTCGATCGGCTTGACGCGCTTCGACTTGGCAAGGCTGAAGAACGGCCGCTCCATCATCTCGCGCTGATCGCGCATCGGCATGTCCGCCACATAGGGCAGGAACAGGTCGAACTGGTCGCCCGAAGGTGTGGCCCGGGTGGGCTTGGCGCGGTTCAAGGGGAGGGGGCTTTCGCGAGTGTTTCCCCGGGGAAACATTTTTGGGGTGTGAGATCTATCGGTGCGTGGTTGAGATGTTTCCCCGGGGAAACACCGTGGACGCAAGGTCGCGTTGGGCATCCTTCAACCAGCTCAGGATGAGCGGTGAGGGGGGCGGTGAGGGTGTGGGAAGAGCCCGTTCCTGCAGCCACCACCCCAAATTCCGCGCAGCCTGAGGCTGACGAAGGACCCTCTGCAAAAAATGTTTAGCTGCGCTGAACTCGGCTCCGCCTCGTTTCCCCGGGGAAACATTGGTCCGGATCGAGAGGGAAGGCACGTGTGCGAAAAGTGTTTCCCCGGGGAAACACTTTCCTGACGCCGCTGTCCTCCCCCCGTTTTCCATCAGAGCAGGATGCTCCGCCCCTCGTCCTCGAGCTGTTCGAGCGCGTCGCGCGCCAGTTCGAGGAGGGCGTCGAGGTGCATGCCCGATCCGGCGTGGAAGCGCAGGGTCACGCCCTGGCGGTTGATCGAACGTACCGTGATGGCGGGCCTGCCGCCCCGGCCTTCGAGCACGATCTCGCGTGGTGGGCCATCGGCCTTGACGGTGCCTGCGGCCATCAGGCGGGCGACGACATCATTGGCGGCAATCGCCGGATCGCCAGCCTTGCGCCGCTCTTCCTGCAGGCGGGCAAGGACCTTGGCCTCGCGCAGGATCGCCGGCGCCAGCTCGCGATTGTCGAGCAGCTGGGCGAGGGGGTAGGCGGGCTTCAGCTGCACGTCGGCCGGGCTGGCAAAGGCGGCGACCACGGCGTCAGGCAGCGAGGCGACCTTGAGCATCTTCGACAGCCAACCCTTTGACAGGTTGAGCCGATCGGCCATGCGCGTCAGGTGCGCGCCGTAATGATCGTAAAGCGCCTGCGCATAGTTGCGGGCGCGTTCAAGGTCCGAAACGTCCTTGCGGGCGCGGTTTTCCAGGTCGGCAAGTCGGAAGGCGGCTTCGTCATCAAGCTGGGCGACTTGCGCCACGAACTGCATCTCGGGATACGAGTGCGAACGCAGCCACGAGATCGACCAGTGCCGCCGGGTGCCGGCGATGACTTCGAAGTCATGGTCCGGATCGCCATCGATGCGGCGAACCACGGCAGGGACCTTCTGGCCGCCCTCGGCAATGATCGAATCGATCAGCTCGCGGCAGGATTCTACCGAGAGGTGCTCGTAGGAGCGGGCGTTGCCCTTCCACACCCGCACCCGTGCCGGATCGAGCAGGAGCTGCGTGACCTGGCGGACTTCGCCGCTCGCCACACGCGCCAGCGCGCTTTCGCGGCCGAGCAAGGTGGTGCCGCGCAGACGTTCATTTCGGGCCGGGGCAGGGGAGGGGGCTGCCGATTCGGCCACTGCCTCTGAAGTCACAGTTTCGGCAGGTTCCGATTTTGTTTCAATCACTTCCTCGTCGGCCAGAAGGCTTGCGAGATAGTCCGACTGCTTACGCGCCATAAGTCACCTCGTTGCGAAAGGCGCGGAACATAAAGTGAACATGCACATGTAGGAAAGGTGTTTCCAACTTGCGTTCAGGACGATCAGGCATGGATCACGTCCTCCTCTCGGGCCGGAGCGACGCGGCCCCAGCCGGCGCGGACGAGCTGTTCGATCTGGCCCATCGCTTCATCGAGATTGGCGCGGCAGCGCTTGTGGGTGCGCGGCGTGCCGATCGGCTTTTCCAGCTCATAGACCGTCATCATGCGCAGCGCCGCGTGGCTGATCTCGGCGCTTTCGAGGATCGGCACGGGCAGCAGGGCGGGGCCGAAAGTCTGCTCCATGATGGTGCGGACCATTTCGTGGGAAGGATCGCCGCCATCGAACTTGGAACAGATCAGGCGGACGAAGCTGTAGTCCACCGCGATCCCGGCCTCGATCAGCTGGGCGATGACCTGGTCCATCATCGAGAGGAACTGCACGGTCGAGCAGAAATCGGGTGTGGTGGCAGCCAGCGGCACCAGCAGTGCGTTGGCCGCCTGCATCACCGCAAGCGATATCGTGCCCAGCGCCGGCGGCGGATCGAGGATCACCACGTCATAATCGCGGGCCATGTCCATCAGGCCGGCCTTCAGCTTGCGGAAGCGCGCGGCGAGGACCGACTGGCCATCGGAGCCCGAAGCGGCAAGTTCGTACTCGACGTCGAACAGTTCGAGGTTCGACGGGATCAGATCGACATTGGGCCAGGGCGTGCGCTTGACCGCGTAGAGCAGGTCGGTCTGGGTCGGGTCGATTGAAAGATAAGGATAAAGCGTTTCGTCCCGCGTGATGTTGAAGTGCGGGTTGAAGCCGAACAACGTCGTCGTCGTCGCCTGGCTGTCGCAGTCCACCACCAGCACGCGGTAACCCTGCACCGCGAAATAGTGGGCGAGGTGAGTGGTGACGGTGGACTTGCCGACACCGCCCTTGAAGTTCTGCACCGCGATGATCGCCGGCACATCGAGCGGGGCGCGGGCAGGGGAGGCGCCCAGCACTTCGCGCATGTGCATCAGCTCTTCCATCGAATAGCCCAGCCGCCGCCCGTTTTCGCCCGAAGGCGGCGGGGGCAGGCGGCCGTCATCCTCGGCCATGCGGATGCGATTCGTCGAGCAGCCGAGCAGCTGCGCTGCCTCGGCGATGCCGACACGGACGTTGAGTCCCTTGCGGCTGTCTGGCAGGAAAGCCTTGCGGCGCAGGCGCTCGATCATCTTCTCGCCCGCTGAGGCAAGATCGCCGATCTGGCTGACTATTGAATTCTGATCAGACATCGCCCGCCTGTTTGAAGCTGTTTGGGCGATAGGTTAACCGATTTCCTTCAATCGTGCAACGGCCAAGCGAAACATCTCAAGAACGGGCCAAGATCGCTCAGCCTTCGGCCATGGCCTTGGCGACCGCGGCGTTGATTTCCTCGCGCGTGGGGTTGCGGCGCAAGGTGAGGCCGCCGTTCACCTGCAGGTTTTCCCCGGTCATGAAGCATTCGTCGCTGGCGAGGAACACGGCGGCGGCGGCGACGTCTTCCGACGTGCCCCAGCGGCCGAGCGGATAGGCATTGCGGAAGCTTTCGAACAGGCCGGGGACCTGTTTTGCCTCGGCATTCATCGGCGTATCGGTGAGGCCCGGCGAGATCGAGTTGGCGCGGATGCCTTCCGCCCCGAATTCGTGGGCGATGCAGCGCACGATATGATCGGTGCCGGCCTTGGTGCCCATGTAGATGGCGTGATCGTTGAGCATGATCGTGGCCGTGGCCGAGCTGATCGTCATCAGCGAGCCGCCGCGCCCGCCCATGGAACGGGCCATCTTGCGGATCATCGCCTGGAAGAACTGGTGCGGGCCAACCAGCTGCAGCGCGCTCATCGCGTCAAGTTCGGCGCGGGTGACTTCGAGGAAGGGCTTGAGCAAGCCCCAGCCGGTGGAATTGATCGCGATGTCGATGCCGCCGAGCTTTTCCGAAGCCGTATCGGCAAGGGCGTTGACGCTGGCCTCGTCGGTGATGTCGCACGGCGCCCATGCGCAGCCGGTCTGCGCGGCGAAGTCAGCCAGCACGGCCTCCTTGCGGCCCGAAACCAGCACATGCGCGCCTTCGTCAAGCAGGCGCCGGGCGATGACCTGCCCCATGTTGCCTTCGCTGCTGGCGCCCAGCACCACGGCGGTCTTGCCTTCGAGACGCTTCATTCCACTGCTCCCAATTGCTTTGGCGACTGGCTACCACCGCAAGGCGCGCGGCATTTCCTGTTCAAAAGGGGAGTGGCTTGGCATTGCTGCGGCCTTCAAGAACGCTGCAACGGCCAGAACATGGCATTGAAGCGTGCACGGGATAGAGGAGCTGACTGATGGATCTCGGACTCAAGGGCAAGAAGGTCATCCTGACCGGCGGCAGCCGCGGCATCGGGCGGGCGACTGCGGAACTGCTCGCCGCCGAAGGTGCGGACATCGCGTTCTGCTCGCGCAATCCCGAACAGGTCGCCGAAGCGGCGGAAAGCCTTGGCAAGCATGGCGGCAAGGTCTTCGGTTCGGCCTTCGACATGGATCAGGGTCACGATGCCTATCGCGCCTGGCTGACCGATGCCGCTGAAAAGCTGGGCGGTTGCGACATCTTCATCCCGATGATCTCGACTTCGGGTTCGGGCCAGACCGGCGACTGGCAGAAGGGCCTGGATCACGACATCATGGGTTCGGTGATCGGCATCGAGGTGCTGGAGCAGTACCTGGAAAAGTCATCTGCGCCTTCGGTGGTGATCCTGTCGTCGACCGCAGGGCTCGAAACCTTCATCGTGCCGCAGGGCTACAATGCGCTGAAGGGTGCGCTGATCGTCTATGCGGGGCAGCTCAGCCAGGCGCTGGGGCCGAAGGGCATTCGCGTCAACACCGTCTCGCCCGGCCCGATCAAGTTCACCGGCGGCAGCTGGGACGTGATCGAAGGTGCCGCGCCCGAGCTGTACAAGTCGGTCGAAGCCGGTTTCGCGCTGGGCCGTTTCGGCGGGCCGGAGGAAGTGGCCAAGGCGGTGGTGTTCCTTGCCAGCCCGGCATCGTCCTATACGACCGGAACCAATCTGGTTGTCGATGGCGGCTTTACCAAGCGCGTTCAATTCTGAGGAACCTGCCATGAGCATCGGGGCCAAGGGGATCCAGCATATCGGGGTCTCGGTCCCCGATCTCGACAAGGCGCGTGAATTCTACCTCGGCCTGCTGGGCGCGGTCGAGGTGGGGCCGCCACTGGAATGGCGGGACAATCCCTTCATCGACGAGGTGATCGGGCTGAAGGGCAGCGCGGCGCGGCAGTTCATGTGCCGGCTGGGCAATGCCCATATTGAGGTGTTCGAGTACACAGCGCCTCCGCCCGAGCGACAGGACCCGGATCGCGGGGTGAACCATCATGGTTACACGCACTTCGCGGTGCAGGTGGAGGATATCCAGGCGTGCTACCAGCGCCTGCTCGACGCCGGCATCCGCGTCCATGCGCCGCCCTCGATGGCGGGCGTGACCGTGGACGAGCAGGGGCGCAAGAGCGGTTATGCCGCGACCTATTGCCGTGATTTCTTCGGCAACGTGTTCGAGGTCATGGAGATCTACGACGACCCGCAGATTCGCCCGGTGTGGCGCGAGGGCGTGGGCGTGATTGTGCCGGACTGAAAACCGGCAAGTCTGCATGTTTAGCGAAGCCAAACATGCGCGAACTAGCCAAAAGCGCAGGGGTTCGGGGCGCATTTTCTTGACCTTGGTCAAACCCGCCGGGCCGCTGTCGTGACATCGTTCTCTCACCCAAAGAGGAGAGAGGAACACGATGGCCGACCGCGATCCCGGCGCCTTCGACCGCGCACGATGCCCCGGCACCAGCTGGGAGGACATTCTGGCGGCGGACGAGGTGCAGCCGCCTGCCTTCATGGCCGAGGACCGTTCGCAGTATCTCGGCTCTGCGCCGATCGATGCGGCGCGTTACCACAGCCCGGAATTCTTCCGCGCCGAGTGCGAGAAGATGTGGCCGGCGGTGTGGCAGTTTGCCGCGCGCGAGGAGGACCTGCCCGAGCCCGGCGACTATGTGACCTACGACAATGCCGGGCGATCCTACCTGATCGTGCGGCAGGAGGATGGCAGCGTGAAGGCGTTTCACAACGTCTGCCTGCATCGCGGCCGCAAGCTCAAGACCGACAGCGGCAGTGCCGAGCAGTTCCTCTGCCCGTTCCACGGCTTTTCGTGGAACCCTGACGGGTCCTTGCGCAACATTCCCTGCCGCTGGGACTTTGCCCACCTGACCGACGCGAAGATGCAGTTGCCCGAGGCGAGCCTGGCGCAGTGGGGCGGCTATATCTTCGTGCGCGACAATGCCGAAGGGCCGACGATCGAGGAATATCTCGCCCCGCTGCCCGAGTTCTTCAAGCGCTGGAAACACGAGGAGTGCGTGACGGTGGCCTGGGTGGCCAAGGTCATCCCCGCCAACTGGAAGATCGCGATGGAGGCTTTCATGGAAAGCTACCACGCCTATGTCACGCACCCGCAACTGATGCCGTTCACCGGCGATGCCAATGCCGCCTACCATGTGCTGGGCGACCACGTGAACGTGAACTACACCCCGTTCGGCGTGGTCAGCCCGCATATCGAGGCACAGGCGCAGGCCGAGCACTGGCCGCAGCAGCGGATCATCGATGAATTCCGCAAGTACAACGGCCGCAGCGCCGACAACTACGATGCGGACAAGGACAATTATGCGATCACGGTGCCGGAAGGGCGCAGCGCCCGCGCCGCGCTGGGCGCGAAGATGCGCGAGGTTTCGGAAAAGCAGTTCGGCGGGGACTATTCGGGCGTTTCGGAAAGCGAGCTGCTGGATGCGCTGGTCTACAACGTGTTCCCCAACTTCGCGCCGTGGGGCGGGTTCATGCCGAACATCGTCTATCGCTGGCGGCCGTGGCCCGATCAGGACAAGTGCCTGATGGAAGTGCGCGTGATTGCGCGGGTGCCGGAAGGTCAAGAACGGCCTGCAGGCGTGCCGATGCACATGCTGGGTGACGACCAGATCTGGGCCGACGCGCAGGAACTCGGCGTGCTGGGCGCGGTGCTCGATCAGGACAGCGAGAACATGGCGCTGTGCCACGAAGGGCTGAAGGTTTCGAAGAACCAGGCCGTCGAACTCGCCGACTATCAGGAAGTGCGCATCCGCCACATCCACCAGACGCTGGATTCCTATCTGAACGCTTGAGGTTAGCCAGATGACCGAACTTTACGACAAGTACGCCCGCGCGGCGGAACGCATGCTCCACTTCGTCGAGACCAGGACGACCGACATGGCGAGCGGGACGATGCGCGTGCCGGTGGCGGACTATCTCAGCGAGGAGCGCTTCGAGGCGGAGATCGCGCGGATCTTCAAGCGGTTGCCGCTGATGCTTGCGCTGACCATCGAACTGCCCAACGTGAACGATTACAAGGCGATGGAGGTGATGGGCCTGCCGGTGCTCATCACGCGCGGGCGTGACGGCAAGGCGCGCGCGTTCCTCAATGTGTGCAAGCACCGCGCGATGCATCTGGCCAAGGAGGGCAAGGGCAATTGCAAGGCCTTTGCCTGCCAGTACCACGGCTGGACCTATTCCAACGAAGGCAAGCTGATCGGCATTGCCGAGGCGAGCACGTTCGGCGATGTCGACCGCTCCACCCTCAACATGACCGAGCTGCCTTGCGACGAGGCGGCGGGGCTGATCTTCGTGATCCTGACACCCAAGGACTCTGGCGGCCTGCCGATCAACGCGGTCGAGTGGATGGGCGGGATGTACGAGGACTTTGCCGCATTGAAGCTGGAGACGTGGTACTTCCACAAGGCGCGCAAGATGCAGGGGGCGAACTGGAAGGTCGCCTATGACGGCTATCTTGAGGGCTACCACTTCCAGGCCGCGCACACCAACACGGTGGCAACGCGCAGCCCTTCGAACCGCGCCCACTACGAGGGCTTCGGGCCGCATATCCGGCTGGGCTTTCCGCAGAATTCTATCACCCGGCTGGCCGAGCTGCCGCGCGAGGAATGGGGGCGGCAGGAGAACAACGGCTATGATTTCATCCGCATGCTGTTCCCCAACATGAGCTTCTTCCTCGCGCCCGAAATGGGCCAGCTGGCGCAGCTGTTCCCGGGCCGAAGGCGAACCAGAATACCACGGTGATGAACTACATCTTCCCGGTGAAGCCCGAGACGGAGGAAGGCCTCGCCGCGCTGGACCAGATGTGCGATTTCTTCTTCGACGTGGTGGAGGAGGAGGACTATTTCCTTGGCCTCAAGGTGCAGAACGGGCTGGAATCCGGGGCGATGACGCACCAGACCTTTGGCCGGAACGAGCCGGGCAACCAGTTCTTCCACAAGTGGATCGCCTATTACCTCGACGAAAGCGGGCAGACGCCGATGCCGGTGATGAAGGCCTAATCGGCCGGGCGGGTGAGCGCCTGGGCCGGCGCGCCGAGCACGGCCTGGCGCAACCGGAGCGAGCGGGTGAACATCGGTCCGCAGGCTTCAAGGAACTGCGTGGGCTTCATGCCCAGAAATTCGTGCGCCTCGCGGATGAAGTGCGAGTAATCGGTGTAGCCGGCGTCGATGGCGAGCGCGCGTCGGCCCGGCCCACCGCGGATCAGCGCATGGAGCGAGCGCAGGAAGCGGGCGCGGCGCAGCAGCAGCTTGGGCGCAAAACCGAACGCCCGCAGGCAAAGGCGCTCCAGCTGGCGCGAGGCAATGCCGAGACTGTGCGAGAGCTGGCCGACCGTGCGCAGATTGGGATCGAGCAGGGCCGAAAAGATCCGGGAAATCGTGTCCTCGTCGCGGTGGGACATGCCCATCCGGTCGATCAGCCAGGCATCGAAGATTGCAGGGACCGCGCCGGGCGCCGCGTTGCGCAGGTGCCGGGCCAGAGCTTCGACATCTTCGCCCAGCATGTCGCGCGCAGGGACGACGCGATTGGCGATCTTGGCAGCGGAGCAGCTGCCGAGGCGCGCCCATCCCAGCGGGGTGATCCCTGCGCCGACGACGGTGCCGGCATCGCTTTGCGACCAGCAGGCCGTGGACGAAGGGCCGAACAGCGCGACATCGGGCACGCGCACGGCTTCGCCCCCACCGTAACGCACATGCCAGCGGGTCTGGGGATCAAGCAGAATGCGCAAGTTGAACCAGGCCGGCTGGAACACATCGCTGTGGACCTGCCCTTGCGGCGGCGCGACGGCGTAAAGGTGGTAGCCGCTGACCAGCCCTTCGAGCCTGGGGGAGGGCTTCCAGTAATCCATGCGCATGGCCGCCGGCGGATCGGCCCGCGCGCTGCCTTCATCGAATGCCGCGACCTTCATCAACTGCGTTCCTGCCCCTGGCCCAAGCCCTTGACCGGCTTTGGAAAAGGAACGGCCTGAACGGGTTTTAGTGCCGGACCATGGCGCCGCCATCGACCCAGACGCCATGGCCGGACATGAAGCGGGCATCGTCGCTGCACAGGAAGGCGATGACGTCGGCGATGTCCTCGGGCTGGCCGAGGCGGCGCAAGGGGGCCTTGTTCTCCCAGAAGGTGCGGAATTCGGGCATCTCGGCAAAGGCGGGCGCGGTCATTGCCGTGGCGATGGCGCCGGGCTGCACGCAGTTCACCGTCACTCCGAACGGCCCGAGTTCCGCCGCGACCGACTTGGTAAAGCCGAGCACGGCGTGCTTGGAGGCGGAATAGGCGCTGAGGCCCTCGTCGCCGTGGCTCGACGTGGTGGAGCCGATGGTGACGATGCGGCCATTGCCCGCGGCCTTGAGGTGCGGCACGGCATCGCGCACGAGGCGGAACACGGCGACGAGGTTCACCTCGATCACGCGCAGGAAATAGGCGTCGTCATGGCCTTCGAGGGGGTGGAACGCGCTGATCCCGGCGCAGGGAACCAGCGTATCGAGCCCGCCCATCGCCGCCACGGCCTGTGCGACAAGCCGGGCATTGGCATCGGGGGCGGTGAGGTCGGCCGTGAAATCGACATCGCCCTGCACGTCGGCAGTGAAGACTTGCGCCCCGTCGGCGCGCAGGCGTGCCGCCGTGGCCGCCCCGATGCCCGAGCCTGCGCCGGTGACGATGGCCTTGCGGCCCGCCAGGCGATCAGAGGTGGGGCGATCAGAGACCATCGGCAATCTTCAGCACGAGCTTGCCGGTGTTGGCGCCGCTGAACAGGCGCATGAAGGCATCGTAGGCGTTTTCGAGGCCGTGCTGCACGTCCTCGTCGATGCGCAGGCGGCCTTGCGCCATCCATTCCGCCATGACCGCGCCGCCTTCGGCAAAGCGGGGGGCGTAGTCCATGATCAGGTAGCCGTAGAGCGTGGCCTGGTTGGTGAGGATCGACCAGAGGTTGCGCGCGCCGACCTTGGCGGGGGAATTGTATTCGCTGATCAAGCCGCACAGCACGATGCGGGCATGCTTGGCAAGGTTGAGCAATTCGGCATCGAACACGTCGCCGCCGACGTTCTCGAACACGACATCCGCCCCGTTCGGCGCGGCTGCGCGGATCTCGGCGGCGAGCTGGTCGACCGACTTGTTCTTGTAGTCGATGGCGACATCGAAGCCGTAATCCTCGATCAGGCGGCGGCACTTCTCCGCGCCGCCGGCGATGCCGATCACGCGGCAGCCGAGAATCTTGCCGATCTGGCCGACTGCCGAGCCAACCGCCCCTGCGGCGCCTGAAACCAGCAGCGTTTCACCGGGCTTGGGCTTGGCCACGTCAATCAGTCCGAAATAGGCGGTGAGGCCGACCGCGCCCATCGCCGAGAGGAACCGCGATGGCGAATCGACCTGGGCGACATCGACCTTCATGGTGAAGCCGCCGGCACCGTTGACCGAGTAGTCCTCCAGGCCGTTCATGCCCAGGACCCAGTCTCCGACGGCGAAATCGGGCGAGTTCGAGGCGGCGACCACGCCGACCGTGGTGGCGCGAACCGGATCGCCCAGGGGGATCGGCGGCATGTAGCTGGGCGCATCGTCCATCCATCCGCGCTGGGCGGGATCGAGCGAGGCATAGCAGTTGCGCACGACGAAGCCGCCCTCGGGCGCAGAGGGAACTGGCTGTTCGACAAGGGAAAAGTCCTCTGGCACCGGCGTGCCGTGGGGGCGACGGGCCAGCAGGAAGCGGCGATTGACGGTCATGGTGATCTCTCCCGGATTCTCGTCCGAACGTTACGGCAAGGATGGATGATGCACTGGCACATGCACCTGTAACAAGTCGCAGTTGGTTCGATCAGCGCAGCGGTGGATGAAGAAGGTGAGCCATCGTCCCTGAGCGGACGAGGTTACCCTTGGAGGGAGGATAGACATGAGAACCACTGCTGCACGGCGCATGCTTGCCGTTGCCATGACCACGACCGCGCTTGGCCTTGCGCTGCCGGCATTCGCCACCGAAGCGGACGAGCCGCAGGCGGTTCAGGCCGACGAGACCACAGCAGCCGATGCAGGCGATACCGGCGCGATCATCGTGACCGCGCGCCGCCGTTCGGAAACGCTGCAGAGCACGCCGGTGGCGATCACCGCGGTCAACACCGCCTTCCTCGAAAGCAAGGCTGCCGTGAACATCGGCGACCTGCAGGGCGCGGCTCCGGGCCTGCTGATCACCCAGCAGAATTCGGGCGCGCAGGCGGCAAACATCTCGATCCGCGGCCTGACTTATGCCGACATCGAGAAGTCGCAGACGCCGACCGTGGGCGTGCTGGTTGACGGCGTGGTGATCGGCACCAACACCGGCCAGCTGCAGGATGCGTTCGACATCGCCCAGCTGGAAGTGCTGCGCGGCCCGCAGGGCACGCTGTTCGGCGCCAACACCATCGGCGGCGTGATCAACATCCAGCGCACCAAGCCGACGATGAAGCCCGGCCTGAAGGCCGAGGCGACCTTTGCCAAGTTCGGCACCTTTTCGACCAAGCTGCTCGCCAACTATGGCAACGAGGAGAGCTGGGGCGTGAAGGCGTGGTACTTCCACAACGAGACCGATGGCTTCTACAAGAACGTCACCCGCAATGTCGATGCGGGCTGGAGCAATGGCGAGAACTACGGCGCCAGCCTGCTGTTCAAGCCTGTCGGTTCGGGCTTCGATGCGCAGCTGACGGTGGCGCAGGTCGAGCAGGTGTTCGACCCGGTGGTGAGCAGCCTTGCCAACAGCAGCGAAGCATTTTGTTCGCAACCCACCCTGGACTTCATCGGCAGTCTTTCAGGGCTTCCGGCCGGGTCGATCCTTGCTGCGCCGGCGCGCGAGTGCAATCGCAACAACACGACGGATCTTTACACGACCTTCGGTTCGGCGGCCTCGAGCAATTACAAGGCTCCTGAAGCCACGCTGGAGATGAACTACGATCTGGGTGGCGTCACGCTGACCTCCATCACCGGCTGGCGCAAGAGCACCGAGGCGCAGACGCAGGATTTCGACGGCATGTCGGTCGATCTCTACTATGTCGATCGCCGCCAGCACTACGAACAGTGGAGCCAGGAATTGCGGGCTGCCGGCAACCTGCTGGATGGCCTCGATTACGTGGTCGGAGGGTTCTACTTCCACTCGAAGTACGACCTGACGCAGTGGTCACGGGTGCTTGCAAACAGCCCGAACATCGCCCCGACCCTTTTCGACAGGAACTCCCAGCACGTCGAAGGGCTCACCGAAAGCTATGCGGTGTTCGGTGACTTTAACTGGAAGGTTGCCGAGCAGATTCGCGTCTCGTTCGGCGGACGTTACAGCCACGACCGGAAGGAACTGTTCAACGGCTTTGCCGGTGGCAAGCTGATCGATCCGGACAGCGTGCAAAAGTCCCAGTTCGTGCCCGTTGGCACCGGCAAGGCAAGCTTCAACAAGTTCACCCCCAAGGTCGGCATCGACTGGCGCCCGAACCAGGACGTGATGGTCTATGCCTCGTGGTCGCGCGGGTATCGTTCGGGCGGGTTCAGCCCGCGCGCGGCAACCGCTGCCACCGCCAGCACGCCGTTCCAGCCTGAAACGGTCGACGCCTATGAAGTGGGCGTGAAGCTTTCGGCGTTCGACCGCAAGCTGGAGCTGAACCTTGCCGGCTTCGTGTCTGACTACAAGGACATGCAGCAGAACCTGACCGTTCCGGGTGGCCCCACCGGCAACCAGACGATCACCGGCAACGTTCCGGGCGGCGCGCTGATCAAGGGCATCGAGGCGGACGGCACGCTGCGCCTGACCGAGAACTTCCGCATCACCGGCTCGATCGCGATCATGGATTCGCACTTCCGCAACTTCGTTACGTGCGGCGCCTATGCGGCAGGGCCGGTGGCGACCAATGCCTGCGGTACGGGGCTGGTGCCGTTCAACTACTCGGCCAACCGCCTGATCTATGCGCCGGACTTCACCGCGTCGCTGGGCGCGGAATACGTCGCGCCGACCGGCTTTGGCGATATCACCACCAATGTCGGCTGGCGCCACATCTCGCCCTATGACGAGCAGCTTTCGGCAGCTTCGCTGACGCCGACGCTGAACGGTTCGGGCCAGGCGACGCTGATCACCGTGGGCGGCAACGATCCGCGCGTGCGCACCACCACGCAGGATCTGGTCGATGCGTCGATGACGTTCAACTTCGACATCGATGACGCCAAGGCCTACCTGCGCGTGTTCACCCGCAACCTGCTGAACGAGAAGACCACGACCCACGCATTCACCGTGGCTGGCCTGTGGTCGTTCGGCATGGCGCTGGAACCGCGGACCTACGGCGTTACCGCAGGCTTCAAGTTCTGAAGCCAGCGCATATAACCTGATCCACCTTGCCGGGGGGCGGGGGAGGGTCGCTTAGGCGACGTTCCTTTCCGTCCCTCCGGTTTTTTATTGGGAGAGTTTCAAATGGGCCGTCTTTCCGGAAAAGTCGCATTGGTGACAGGTGGTGCTTCGGTGCCGGGCCTGGGCAGCGCCACTGCGCAGCGCTTTGCCGAGGAAGGCGCCAAGGTGTGGCTGACCGACCGCGATCTGGCCGGCGCCGAAAAGGTGGCCGAAGGCATCCGCGCCGCGGGCGGCGAGGCTCGCGCGATGCTGCATGACGTGACCAGCGAGGCGCAGTGGGACGAGGTTTTCGCCGCGATCGAGGCCGAGGACGGCAAGCTGGACGTGTGCGTCAACAATGCCGGGATCGCGGTGCTGCGCCCGATCGAGGACATGACCAGTGCCGACTGGGCGCTGCAGAACTCGGTCAACCTCGACAGCGTGTTCCAGGGCACCAAGCGCGCGGTGATCCTGATGCGCAAGACCGGGGTGAAGGGTTCGATCATCAACATCTCGTCTGTCGCCGGGCTGATTGGCGTGCCGGCCTGCGGCGCCTATGCCGCGGCCAAGGGTGGCGTGCGGCTGTTTTCCAAGACCATTGCGGTGGAAACCGCCAAGGACGGCATCCGCGTGAATTCGGTGCACCCCGGCATGATCCTGACCAATATCCAGGGCGTGGCGCAGGAGGACAATGCCGCGAACTATGACGCGACGCTGGCGCTGGTGCCGATGGGCTACATGGGCGCGCCGCTGGACATCGCGAACATGAACCTGTTCCTCGCCTCGGACGAGAGCCGCTATGTCACGGGGACCGAGCTGGTGGTCGATGGGGGGATGACGGCGCTTTGATTTGTCGGTTGGGTGGGCGCTGATGCCCACCCCCGACCCCTCCCGCTTGCGGGAGGGGGGTGTCAGGCGGCGCTATTCGGCGACCCAGCGGATCGCGTTTTCGACCAGGCGGCGGTAGTGCGGGTTGTCATAGGCCGAGGGGCCGTCGCCGGGCTGGAGATAGACGAGGCGGCTGTTGAGGGCTTGCAGGGTCCAGCCGACGAGATTGGAGCCGACCGGGTGGTCCCAGCCTTCGCGGCTGAACATATCGCCCTTCACGGCAAGGTCTGCCGACCAGAAGTGATCGCGGTCAAACGTGGCGCTTGAGCGCAGGAGCGGGGTGACGTCGCTTTCATTGACCTGGCCGAGGTAGAGTTCGTCGGTCAGGGTGAAGCTGGCGGGCAGGCCGGCGGTGACGGGGTGATCGGCCACGACCGCAATTTCGTGGGTGACATCGTGGCAATAGCCGCTGTCGGGCACCGTCTCCCCGCGCCGCTCGCCCGGATGGTAGAAGAACTGCCCGCCCAGCCAATCGTGATATTCAGCCCATGTCGGCCATCCGGCGAGCGCGTGGTGGAGCGCGACGACGCCCTTGCCCTGTTCGAGCAGGGCGCGGAAACCGGCCTGCAGTTCGGGCGAAGGTTCGCGGTAGAGCGGGGCATTTTTCGGCGCTTCGAAATCAAGGCCGGGCATGTCGTAGAGCACGAGGGCGTCGAACCCGCGCATGCTTTCCGGGTTCATCAGCAGCGCGGCGGCGGGTTGATCGACCATGGTGGCCGATATGCCGTCCATCGCTTGGAACATGGCGTCGAAGGCGGTGCGATCGAACGGGTGGCCGCGCACGGCGACGAGGCACTGGAGCGGGGCGCGGTGCTTGATGATGGGCATCAGGCGACTTTCACGATGACTTTGCCGATGGCCTTGCCCGAGAGCATGCGGCGATAGGTGGCGAGGGTGTTTTCCAGCCCTTGCGTCTCATCGAGATTGACGGTGAGCGTGCCGGCATCGACCCATTCGCGCAAGGTGGGCAGGAATTCGGCGCCGCGGTGGAGGAAGTCGGGGATGAAGAAGCCTTCGATGCGCAGGCGGCGCATCAGCACCTGATCGAAGCGGGCAGGGCCGGGCAGGGGGGCGTCGTTGTCATAAGCAGCGACCATGCCGCACACCGCGACGCGGCCATAATGCGCCATGTTGGGCAGGACGGCATCGAGCAGCGGCCCGCCGACATTGTCGAAATAGGCATGGACGCCGCCTTCGACGGCGGCGAGACGGGCGGCGACGTCATCGTTCTTGTAGTCGATGGCGATATCGACGCCCAGTTGTTCGGTCAGGTAGCGGCACTTTTCAGGGCCGCCGGCAATGCCGATGACCCTTGCGCCAAGGTTGCGGCCGACCTGGCAGGCCATCGATCCGGTGGCTCCGGCGGCGGCGGAGACGACCAGCCATTCGCCGGGCTTGACCGCAGCCACTTCCCTGACGCCGACATAGGCGGTCCAGGCATTCATGCCGAGCGCGCCGAAGTGGTGGCGGATGTCGGCCACGGTGTTGTCGACGATCTCGAGCCCGGCGAGGGCAGGGACCATTGTGGCGTAGTCTGCCCACTGGCCGAAGCCGCGCACCAGTGTGCCGACCGGAAAGGCCGCATCGCGGCTTTCGCTGACGTGGCCGAGGACCAGCCCTGCCATCTTGCTGCCCAAGGGCAGGGGCGGCTGATAGCCATCGGTGCGCGGGCTCATCCACATGCGCGTGCCGGCGTCCATCGACAGGTAGCCGACCTTTACCCGCACTTCGCCTTCCCCAAGCGGCGGCAGGGTTTCGGTCTGCAGGCTGAGTGCGGCTTCGAAGTCTGAGCCTTCGGGGTGACGATCAAGGCGCCAGAAGCGGTTTTCGGTCATGGGAATTCCTCTCAAGCGCCAGAGGTGCCGAGGCCGGGGCAGCGCGGCACCTAGCCAAAGGGTGAGGCTAATGCATTGGCGAGGCGAGGCTTCGCGCCGAGAGGCGTAAACGCGCGGGTCTAATCACAAGAGGGAGGATGCGGACATGCGCACCATCAAGGGAATTCTTCTCGCCACTTGCGCGCTGGGCGCGGCGGTTCCGGCATTTGCGCAGGATGCCGCGCAGGACGGCGCCAGTGCCGGCGGGCTCGAGGAAATCATCGTGACCGCGCGCAAGCGCGAGGAATCGGTGCAGACCGTGCCGGTGGCCGTCACCGCGATTTCCGAAAAGACCATCCAGCAGCGCGACATCACCTCGATCGAGAAGATCGCGGCGGCAACGCCGAACCTCAACGTCGGTCGTGCCTCGAACGGTTCGGGCGCGCAGCTGACCATGCGCGGCATCGGTTCGTCCTCGACCTCGATCGGCATCGAGCAGTCGGTCGCCGTCGTGGTTGACGGTGCCTATTACGGGCAGGGCCGCATCATTCAGGAAGGCTTCTTCGACCTGAAGCGCGTCGAAGTGCTGAAAGGTCCGCAGGCGCTGTTCTTCGGCAAGAACGCCACTGCCGGCGTGATCAGCCTGGCCACCAACGACCCGGGCCCGGACCGCGAATTCATCGCCCGCGCCGGTTACGAGTTCCGTTCGCGCCAGTACCAGGGCGAGCTGATCGCCTCGATCCCGCTGAGCGATACGCTGGGCGTGCGCTTTGCCGCGCGCGGTTCGATCATGGACGGCGGATATTATCGCAACGTCTCGGTCGACCGCACCTATACCACCGTCGACATCCGCAACCTGCTGGCGGGCGGCAGCGGCAATCCGATCGGCTCGGTGGCCAAGCCGGCTGCATCGCGCGCGCCGGGTGAGGACGAGTTCCTCGGCCGCGTGACGCTGAAGTACACCCCGACCGACCGTCTGACCATGACGCTCAAGGGTTCGTACAACTACAACCAGGTCAACAATTCCTCGTGGAACTACGTGGCCTACAACTGTGGCCTCGCCAGCGGCGTGAGCCAGCTGACCGGGTATCGCTGCGGCACGGATTTCGTGACGCACCAGAACAACATGCCCGCCGACATTGCCAAGGACTTCCCCTTCGCGAAGGACAATGGCGAGCTTTACAACCGCTATCGCTCGTGGGCGATCAACGGCGCGGTTTCGTATGAGCTGGACAATGTCACGATCAGTTCGGTGACGAACTACAACACCAACAACAACCGCTGGACCTGTGCCTGCGATTTCCAGAGCAGCAATGCCGGCACCTGGGCGACCGAGAACAGCACGTGGAAGGCGTTCAGCCAGGAACTGCGCGCGCAGACCTCGTTCGACGGGCCGATCAACCTGATGGTGGGCGGGCTGTATCAGAAGACCAAGCGTGACTTTGCCCAGTACGTGATGTTCGCCGGGCTGCGCGACGACACGGCTTCGGCGGCCAACCGCTTCGTGGCATCGTCGAAGACCAGCTTCACCGATGGCGAGACGACGGCCCTGTTCGGGCAGGTGACGTGGAAACTGATCGACACGCTCGAGCTGGCAGGTGGCGTGCGCTATACGCATGAGACCAAGGACAGCTTCTTCACCCAGCCCTACAACAACCTGGGCGTGCAGGGCATCTTCCGCGACCAGAACGATGCCGACGGCCTGGGCGAAGTGACCGCAAAGCAGGTCTTCGACGACTGGTCGCCGGAAGTGACGCTGACGTGGAAGCCGCAGGACGGCATCCTAGTCTATGGTGCCTACAAGACGGCCTACAAGTCGGGCGGGTTCTCGAACGGCGGCATCAATTCGAAGTTCTCGTCCGATCCGCTGGCGGACCTGACCTTCAACCCCGAAAAGGCCCGTGGCTTCGAAGCCGGGATCAAGACGACGCTGGCCGACAACCAGCTGCGCCTGAACCTGGTGGCGTTCACGTATGCCTACAACGATCTGCAGGTCGATTTCTTCAACTCGCCGATCTTCGCCTTCCAGACGCTGACGGCGGATGCGCGGACCAAGGGCGTGGAGCTGGAATTCGAATATGCGCCGCGCAGCATCGACGGGCTGAACGTCCACGGTTCGATCAACTACACCAAGGCACGCTACACCGACTTCCCCTCGGCTCCGTGCTATGCCGGGCAGACTCCGGCGCAGGGTTGCACGCTGGTGGGCGGGCTGGATGCGCGCCAGAACTTGAACGGGGCGCCGCTTTCGGTGGCACCGGAATGGACCGGCGCGTTCGGCGTGGGCTACGAGACGGCAGCGGGCGAAGGCTACAAGGTCGGCCTCAACGTCGACACCCGCTATTCGTCGAGCTACCTCGCCTCGGGCTTCGGCAATCTTTTCTCGCGCCAGGGCAAGTATGCCGTGCTCGATGCGGGCATCCGCTTCGGGGCCGAGGACGACAACTGGCAGATCGCGGTGATCGGCAAGAACCTGACCAATCGCTTCTTCGTGAGCGGCGTGGTCGATGGTCCTTCGACCGGCGGCGGCACGGGCACGGCGGCGGGCGTCCGCGCCGACCAGCTCGGCTTCGGCAACCTGCCGCGCACGGTGCAGGTCTCGGTGATCAAGCGCTTCTGATCGCATCAGGCGCACGTGACCATGAGAGGGCGGGGCTTCGGCTCCGCCCTTTTCGTTTGCGGTTGCGGCAGGCATTGTTTCGACTATTATAGAAATATCGAATCGAAGGGGCGTGCGGGTGGAATCAGCAGCGGTCGTTCGCGCCCTTGGCGCGCTGGCGCAGGAGCATCGGCTGGCGGCGTTCCGGCTGCTGGTGCAGGCCGGGCCTGACGGGCTGGCCGCAGGCGCGCTGGCCGAAGCGCTGGACATTGCGCCGTCCTCGCTCAGCTTTCATATCGCCCAGCTCGCCAATGCCGGGCTGGTCGGGCAACGACGGCAGGGCCGGTCGATCCTCTACTCCGCCGATTATGGGGCGATGGCCGCCGTCATGGGCTTTCTGACCGAGAACTGCTGTGGCGGCGCAGCCTGCGTGCCTGCCATCGATTGCCATCCTTCAAGCTCAACCGAAAAGGACGTCGCATGAAGCGCTTCCATGTTCACGTCGGCGTCGCCGACCTCGATGCCTCGATCGCTTTCTATTCCGGCCTGTTCGGCGCCGAGCCGACCGTGACCAAGGCCGATTACGCCAAGTGGATGCTGGAGGACCCGCGCATCAACTTTGCCATCTCGTGCAAGGACGGGGCGGCAAAGGGGATCGAACACATCGGCCTGCAAGTGGAAAGTGCCGGAGAGCTGGCCGAAGTCTATGGGCGGCTGGCCAATGCCAAGGGACCGGTCATCGCGGAAGGCGCGACGACCTGCTGCTACGCCAAGTCGGAGAAGAGCTGGATCGCCGATCCCGATGGCGTGATCTGGGAGGCTTTCCTGACCGAAGGTGAAAGCACGGTCTATGGCGAGAGCCCGGACTTTGCGCCGCTCGCTTCGGCCCATGCCTCGGACACGGCGTGCTGCGCCCCGAAGGTTGCCGCCCCGGCAGCGAAGGCGGGGTGCTGCTGATGAGCGATCGTCCGTTTTCGATACTGGTGCTGTGCACCGGCAATTCGGCGCGCTCGATTCTGGGGGAAGCGATGCTTGGCACCATGGGGGCGGGGCGGATCGTTTCTCACAGTGCCGGCAGCATGCCCAAGGGCGTGCCGCATCGCGGCGCGCTGCGGCTGCTGGTGCGCAAGGGCATCGACGTGGCGCCGTTCCGGTCGAAAAGCTGGAACGAATTTACCGGGCCGGACGCGCCGCCGATCGATCTGGCCATCACGGTCTGCGGCAATGCCGCGGGCGAGGCCTGCCCGGTGTTCATGGGTGCGCCGCTGAAGGCGCACTGGGGCTTGCCCGATCCGGCTGACGTTGAGGGTGGCGAGGCGGAAGTGGACGCCGCGTTCGAGCAGACCTGGGCCTGGCTGGAAATGCGCGTGGCCGCGTTGCTCGCCCTGCCATTCGAAACGATGGAGCCAGCCGAATTGCTGGCTGAGCTTGCCCGGATCGGGCAGATGGAAGGAGCTGCCTGATGGCGACGATTGCAGCAATGGCGCCTGAACGCCCGCGCCTGTCGTTCCTCGATCGCTGGCTTACGCTGTGGATCTTCGCCGCGATGGCGCTGGGCATTGCGCTGGGCAGTTTCGTGCCGGCGGTGCCGCAGGCGCTGGGGGCGATGACGGTCGGTTCGACCAGCATCCCGATTGCCATCGGCCTGATCCTGATGATGTTCCCGCCGCTGGCCAAGGTGCGCTACGAGGAACTGGGCGAGGTGTTCCGGGATCGCCGGATCCTTGCTGTGTCGTTCGGTCTGTGCTGGATCGTGGCGCCGGCGTTCATGTTCGCGCTCGCCGCGCTGCTGCTGCCGAACGATCCGGAATACATGACCGGGCTGATCCTGATCGGCATCGCGCCGTGCATCGCCATGGTGCTGGTGTGGAACCAGCTGGCGGGGGGAAGCCCGGAGTACGTGACCGGCCTTGTCGCGTTCAACTCGCTGTTCCAGATCCTGTTCTATGTGCCCTATGCCTGGTTCTACCTGACGTTCCTGCCGCCGGTTTTCGGCCTGGAAGGGCAAGTGGTGGACATCGACTTCGCGATGATCGCCAAGGCGGTGGTGACCTACCTCGGCGTGCCGTTCCTTGCAGGCTTCGTGGTGCGCAAGGTGCTGGTCGGGGCGCGGGGGCGTGACTGGTACGAGGGGCATTTCGTGCCGGCGATCAGCCCGCTGACGCTGGCGGCGCTGCTGTTCACCATCGTGGCGATGTTCAGCCTCAAAGGCGGGGAGATCCTGGCGCTGCCGTTCGATGCGCTGAAGGTGGGGCTGCCGCTGGTGGTGTTCTTCGTGGTGATGTTCGTGGCCGCGTTTGCCGCGGGCCGGGCAATGGGTGCGGGTTACGAGCGCACGGCCTCGCTGGCGTTCACAGCGGCGTCGAACAATTTCGAGCTGGCGATTGCCGTGGCGATTGCCGCGTTCGGCCTTGCCTCGCCGGTGGCCTTTGCGGCCGTGATCGGGCCGCTGGTGGAGGTGCCGGTGCTGATTGCGCTGGTCAATCTGGCGCTGTGGTTCAAGGGTGCGTGGTTCCGCGCACCCTGAACCGTGCTGCCGCTCAGCAGCCCTTGGGGGCGTGCTGGCGGTGGATGTTGCGGAACGAGCGGCTCTTGAACAGCCACTTGCCGTCGATCTTGACGCAAGTGTCTTCATAGACGCCGCGATCGCGCATGGTGATGCCGTTCTGGTCATAGACCTCGGCGGTGTAGCTGCGCATCGTGGCGGTATCGCCGCTGACTTCGATCGACCCCGGCCAGGCTTCGAACATGATGCCGGGGTAGTTCTTCATCGCCTCGATCCACATTGCCTTGATCGCGGCGCGGCCACGGGTGGTGCCAAGTTCGGGGTAATCGGGCAGCGACCATTCGGCATCCTCTGCCCAGGTCGCGGCCCAGTCATCGGCATCGACGCGGGTGACGGCGTCGGCATAAGTCTCGAGCAGTTCGCGGATGGCGAGGCGGTCTTCGGCGGGGCCGGTGAAGGGCATGGTGCTGTCTCTCCCGTTGGTTTGGTTGGGGAGAGACTAACGCGCCTGCGGGCAGGGTGAACCTGCGCTTTGAGCGAGTTCGGCCAGTGAATTCAGGCAGCGAGTTCAGATGACGACCGGGAGCTCGTCCATGCCGGGTGCCGCATCGGGAATGCACACTTCGATCTGCCCGCCTTCGACCCGGACGGGGAAGGTGCGCAGGTCCTTGTAGGCGCCGCCGATGCAGCGGCCCGTGGCCATTTCGAACCGCGCGCCGTGCAGCGGGCACATCACCGCACCGCGCCGGATGCGGCCGGTGGAGATGAGCGCCGCCTGATGGGTGCAGCGATCGTTGACGGCGAACAGGCCGCCTTCGGTCTTCGCGACGAGGACGTGCCAGCCCGCGATCTTCGTGGCGACCTTGCCCTCTGCGGGGAATTCGGTTTCGGCAATCAGGCTGTGCCAGGTCTCGCTCAACGTCAGGTCCTCAAGTCATCCGGATGGTCTGGATCGGGTCAGTCCCCCGATAGTCCTCAGCCGCCTGCGCGACCATGGCGTAGAAATCAACCAGCGTTTTGGTGGGGCATAAAGTTCGGTGAACAGGCCCATCGTCGCCGTGGTGTCGGCAAAGGCGAAGACGAAGCCGTCGGTCATCTCGGCGCGCAGGGCGCAGGCTGCGCCGCGCGCGGCAAAGCGGGCAAGCTCGGCATCGACATCGTCGACGAACACCGCGACGTGGTGCATGCCCCAGCGGCCCGAACCTTCTGGGTAGAGATCGCGGAAAGGGGAGGGGCCGGGGTTGTTCTGAGCGACGAACTCGACCATCACATCGCCCCACTGGCCATAGGCAGAGCTATGATCCAGCTCGCGCTCCACCCCGCGATGCACGGCGCGGGCGAGGGGAATGTTGTCAGCCACAAAGAACGGGCCGGAGCCGAAGGCATCGTGATGGGCGCGCGCCGCGGCGCGGACGTCTTCCACGAAGAACGCCACCTGGCGGATCGGCAGCCCGCCCATCAGATCGAGGCGCCGCCATCGACGCGGAATTCGGCGCCGGTGGCAAAGGCGCTGGCATCGCTGGCGAGGAACACCGCCATTGCGGCGATTTCCTCCGGCTTGCCGAGGCGCCCCACCGGATGGACATCGACGAAGCTCTGGTAAAGCGCGTCCGGATCGTCGGACTGGGCCAGCACCTTGTCGATGATCGGGGTGTGGATCGCGCCGGGGTGGATCGAGTTGCAGCGGATGCCATAGCCCTTTTCGGCAAAGTGCAGGGCGCAGGACTTGGTCATCAGCGTCACCGCCGCCTTGGCCGCGTTGTAGGCGACGAGGTTGGACGAGGCCTTCACGCCCGAGAGCGAGGACATGTTGATGATCGAGCCGCCATGGGCCTTCATCTTCGGCAGGACGGCCTGCGTGCCCATGAACACGCCGAGCACGTCGATATCCAGTTCGTGGCGGAACTTGTCGAGCGTGATCTCCTCGATCGAGCCGAGCGTGGTGATTCCGGCGTTGTTGACCAGCACGTCGATGCGATCGAACGGGGCGAGCGCTTGCGCCCACGAGGCTTCCTGCGTCACGTCGAGATGGGCGAAACGCGCGCCGAGCTCGGCTGCGAGGGCTTCGCCACCGGCAACGTCGATGTCGGCGATGATGACCGACGCGCCTTCGTCGGCATAGGCGCGGGCGATGGCTTCGCCCAGGCCCGATGCGCCGCCGGTGACGAAGGCGATCTTTCCGGCGAGCGCGGCCATCAGATCAGCACAAGAGTCTTGCCGGTGGTCTTGCCGCTCATCAGTTCGATGAAGGCTTCCGGCAGCTTCTCGATGCCCGAACGCACGTTTTCGAGCGGCTTGAGCTTGCCCTCGGCGAAGAGGCGATCGAGCATGGCCTGCGCTTCGCCGAGGACTTCGGGGTGATCGTAGGTGATGAAGCCGCGCATGGTCAGGCGGTTGACCACCAGCTGCCACAAGTTGCGGTTGCCGTGGGGATTATCGGCATCGTTGTATTGCGCGATCATGCCGCAGACGGCGATGCGGCCGTGCAGGCGCATCAGCGGCAGGATGGCGTCGAGCGTTTCACCGCCGACATTGTCGAAGTAGACATCGACGCCGTCCGGCGCTGCTGCCTTGATCGCTTCGGCCAGATCATCAACGGCGCGATAGTCGATCGCCACATCCGCGCCGAGGTCCTTGACGATCTGCGCCTTGGCCGGGCCACCGGCAAGGCCGATCACGCGGCACCCTGCGGCCTTGGCAAGCTGGACCACGGTGCTGCCGGTGGCGCCGGCGGCGGCGCTGACCACCACGGTTTCGCCGGCTTTCGCCTTGCCGATCTCGAACAGGCCGACCCATGCCGTGAGGCCGACAGGTCCGAGCGCGCCCATGTAATGCTGCAGCGGCACGCCGGGGGCCTGTTCAACCTTTTCGATGCCGAGCGCATCGGCGCCGACGACGTAGTATTCCGACCAGACCGCGAAAGTGCGCAGCAGGGTGCCGACCGGCCAGTCCGGGTTGTCCGATTCCACCACTTCGCCCAGCGACATGCCGTTGATCGGTGCGCCGAGCGCGACCGGTGGCAGGTAGCTGGGCCGATCATCGAGGAAGCCGCGGATCGCAGGATCGCACGAGCCGACGCGCATGCGCACGAGGATTTCCCCGGGGCCGGGCACGGGCCGATCGACCTCGACCAGCGCGAAGTCCTCGGGGACCGGGATACCGACGGGGCGGCGGGCGAGCGTGATCTGGCGTGTCCTCTCCATGGACCGACCTTAGCGGCGCCGCGGGCAAACGCATCGCTAGCCATATCGCTAGGTTTCCGCAGAAGTCGGCATGGGTGATCTTCGCGGCCAGATCGAGAGGATAAAATCATGACGATGACTGCGCAGGAAATGATCCAGTTCGTTGACGACCTCTATGCCGCGACCGGCGTGGGCGATTGGGACAAGGCGGCGTCGATGCTGACCGACGATTTCATCGTCAGCGAGGCGCCGGGCCTGCCGATGGAAGGCATCTATCGCGGCAAGAACGCGCTCAAGGAGCTGTACATCAAGGTCATGGGGCTGGTGGATGTTGCTGGTCTTAACCGTGTCGAGACGACGGCGGGCAAGGATCACGCGGTGACGATCCTGTCCTTCCAGTTCGCCGATCCCTCGCTGCCGCCGGCGGAACTGTGCGAAATGTTCCGCTTCCGCGATGGAAAGTGCTGCGAAATCAAGCCCTTCTATTTCGACCACGCGGTGTTCCGGGCTGCGGCGGAGCTGAAGGCGAAGGGGGCTGCGGTCAGCTGAGTCGCTGACCCGACCTGTCCCTTGGTGCATAGATGGATTCCCATAATCCGCCATTTCCGACCATTTCAGTCCGGTTAACTAGCCTGCAGCCAGCACCGGAAAGGAATGGACATGGTCGTCGCACGGGATCTGCAGGAAC
The DNA here is from genome assembly GCF_003454795.1 of Novosphingobium sp. THN1. Lineage (GTDB taxonomy): Bacteria > Pseudomonadota > Alphaproteobacteria > Sphingomonadales > Sphingomonadaceae > Novosphingobium. Next base: position 331,784 of record NZ_CP028348.1, on the reverse strand, counting down.
GCATCGGCTTCTACGAACTGGGCAGGAACGAAGGCAGCTTCAACCGGCTGGCGCGCTTCGTGGCGCGCACGGTGGATGGCGGGCTGGAGAAGTTCTACGACAAGCTTGGCGGCACCCCGGCGCTGGGCAAGTTCTTCTCCTCGTCAGACCGGGTGCGCCATGCCCGCAATGCGCAAGCCGACCACTGGATCAAGGTGTTCGAGGACGGGCTTGACCAGGCCTACCACGAGCGGGCGCTGACCATCGGCAATACCCACGCCCGGATCGGACTTGAGCCGAAGTGGTACATCGGCGGCTATGCGCTGATCCTCGAGCACATGATCGAGGCGATGGTGCTGCGCGGGGCAGGGCGGTTCTCCCCGGCGCGGCGGCGCATGGCGCAGGATCTGGTGGCACTGGTCAAGGTTTCCATGATCGACATGGACATCGCCCTTTCGACCTACTTCGAGATGGCCGAGAAGACCACGCGCGACATCGTGCTGGGCAAGATGGGCGTATCGCTGCGCGCACTGGCCGATGGGGACCTTTCGACCCGGATGAGCGACCTTCCGGAAAGCTTCCGCCAGGTCGAGGACGATTTCAACCGGGCGCTGGAGCGGCTTTCGTCCACCATTGGCCTCGTGGCTGACAGCAGCGACCACATTGCCACTTCGACCGACGAAATCCGCGCGGCGACCGAGAACCTCGCCTCGCGCACCGAACGGCAGGCCAACAACGTGCAGGATTGCGCGCGCGCCATCGACGAGCTGAGCGGGGGCCTCAACAAGACCTCACGGTCGATGGCCGACCTCAGGGTATCGGCGCGCGAGACCGAGAGCGAGGCGACGCAGGGCCGCGAGGCGGTGCGCGAGGCGATCAGCGCGATGGACGATGCCCAGCAGAGCGCGCAGGAGGTGGTCCAGATTGCCGAGATCATCGACGGCATCGCCTTCCAGACCAACCTGCTGGCGCTGAATGCGGGCGTCGAGGCGGCACGCGTGGGCGAGATGGGGCGCGGCTTTGCGGTCGTCGCCAACGAGGTGCGGGCGCTGGCGCAGCGCTCGTCCGAAGCGGCGGACAACATCAAGAAGCTGCTTTCGGCAAGTCGGGAGCAGGTGGATCGCGGCGCCGAACTGGTCAAGGGCACGGGCGGGATGCTCAACTCTATCATCGGCAAGGTAACCGAGATCAGCACGGGCGTAGTCGAAGCCGCGCAACTGACCGAGGAGCAGGCCGCCTATGCCCTGAAGGTCAACCAGGCGATCACCGAGATCGACCTTGCCACGCAGCAGAACGCCGCAATGGTGGAGCAGAGCGCTGCGGCAACGCGCAGCATGGCCACGACATCGGGCCGGCTGGCCACGGCAGTGGCGGTGTTCTCGGGGCACAACAGCCAGCCGGTGCGCGAACTGCGGCGGGTAGCCTAGCGGATCTGCCGGAGCGTTTCGAGGACGGCGCGGTAGGCGTCCTCGCCGATGGCGTCGGTAAGCAGGGCCTCGCCCTCGTGCGAGGCGGCGTGGATGCGGGGCATGATCGACAGGCCGTGGCCCGACAGGAACATGCCGATGGTCTTGCCCCTGCCGGGCCGGCGTTCAAGCAGGCCGCGATCGACAAGCCGCGAAACCATCGTCGCGATGTTGGAGCGCTGGATCTTGAGCATCTTGCCGATGGCGCTTTGCGTGATGCCGGGGTTTGCCTCGATGACCAGCAGGACCGCGGCATCGGGATGGCGCAAGCCGAGATCGCCATAGGAGGCGTTGACGGCGCGCAGGGCCAGATTTGCCGTCCGCACTAAGTGAAAGCCCAGCATGGGATCGAGCGGATGTTTCATGCCTGCTGCCTATCATCGCCGAGGCGGATTTGCATCACCAACCCGTCACATCAATTCTACCAAAAGTTGCTATTGACCATAACATGAAATCGGGCATACTCCCGATATCGCCGATGCTTTGACCGAAAGGCCGCGATCCGAAAAAATCGGAGCGTGCCGACAGGTGAAAAGCCTCAAGGTCTTAACCGGGCACGGCGTGGGAGGAGAGGATGATGAAACTGCTTCGCGCGGGCGCGAGCCTGCTTGCCCTGTCTTTGACCGGAACCGCCCTGGCGCAGGACGCCACCGAGGAAACGGCGCCGACCGTCGGCGAAATCGTCGTCACCGCGCAGTTCCGCGCCCAGAACCTTCAGGATACGCCGCTGGCGATCACGGCTGTCAGCGGCGAGCTGCTGCAGCAGCGCGGGCAGACGAACGTTTCGGAAATCGCGGCGCAGGCGCCCAACGTCACGCTCAAGCCGCAGGGCCAGGAACTCGGCCCCGGCATCATCGCCTTCATCCGCGGCGTCGGCCAGACCGACCCGAACTTCGCGCTCGAGCCGGGCGTGGGCATGTACATCGATGACGTGTACCTGCCGACGCTGACCGGATCGCTGCTCGACCTGACCGACCTTGACCGCGTGGAAGTGCTGCGCGGGCCGCAGGGCACGCTGGCCGGGCGCAACTCGCTGGGCGGTTCGATCAAGCTCTATTCCAAGAAGCCGGAAGGCAGCAACAGCGGTTCGATGGAGGCGACCTACGGGCGCTACAACCGCATCGACGTGCGCGGGTTGTTCGACCTGAAGCTGTCGGAAAACCTGTTCATGCGCGTGGCCGGCGTGACCAAGAACATCGACGGTTACGTCAAGCGGCTCGACTACAACCTGACCCATCCGGGCACGAACGTCCCGACCTTTGCCAAGGGCGCGAACCCGGTGCTGGGCAATGTCGGCGGCACGTCGTCGGTGGCGGGCAAGGTCTCGCTGCGCTGGCAGCCGACCGAGACGGTGGATATCAACCTTTCGGGCGATTACACGCGAGAGCGCAACGAGCCGGGCGCAAACGTGCTGCTCTATGCCAATACTTCGGCGGTGTTCGATGGCCCCAATGCGAGCTTCACCGGTGGCCGTCCGTTCCTGCAGGGCACCAATGGCGCGGGCATTCCGCTCAACTGCATGTTCGTGCCCAACGGAGTGAACAGCTGCGACACGATCACCGGATACGATCGCCGCTTCATCTCCTACGCGACGTATGCCGATCCGGCGCGGCCCGACAGCCAGATGCCCTACAAGCCGACGTTCACCGATCCCCATTCGGATCTGGACAACTACGGCGCGGCGCTGACCATCGACGTTGACGTTTCGGACCAGCTCAAGCTCAAGTCGATCACGTCATGGCGCCAGTATACCGCGGACTGGTCCTACGATTCCGACGGTTCGCCGATTGCCAACAACAACCTCAACCAGACCCAGAAGAACCGCCAGTGGAGCCAGGAGCTGCGCCTGTCGGGCAAGGTGCTGGACGACAAGCTCGACTTCACCGTGGGCGGTTTCTACTTCGACACGCGCGGCACCTTCACGGGCCGGATCAACCTGAACTATGCCGGGATCGACTTCCGCCACGGACCCGATCCGACGCCGGCCAAGAACAAGGCGATCTTCGCCAACTTCACCTATGCGCTGAGCGATGCTGCGAACCTGACCGGCGGCATCCGCCAGTCGTGGGACGAGAAGGACTATGGCTACGTCCGCAAGAATCCGGATGGAACCAATATCCAGGGCCCGTGCAACTTCTTCCTCGGCGCGCCGACTGCCGGCCCGACCGGGATCGGCAACCAGCCCAACTGCCTGCTGTTCGGGCTTGACGGCCTGACCGCGAAGTTCCGCGACAATCGCGTCGACTGGCGCGTGGCTGCGGACTATCGCTTCAGCCCCGAATTCCTGTTCTATGCCCAGGTGTCGACCGGCTATCGCGCCGGCGGCGTCAACCCGCGTCCGTTCTTCCCGAGCCAGGCGACCGCGTTCCGGCCCGAGACCATCACTGCCTATGAAGCCGGGTTCAAGTCCGACCTGTTCGATCGCAAGCTGCGCCTCAACGTCTCGGCGTTCTTCAACGATTACAAGAACATCATCCTGTCGAGCGTGAACTGCCTCGACCTTGCCACGGCGGGTCCGGGGGATCATCGCAGGCAACGCCGTGCCTGCGGCCTTCGAACGTCGGGTCCGCCCACGTGAAGGGCTTTGAAGTGGAGACGCTGATCCGGCCGATCGACAACTTCACGGTCGACGGTTCGCTCAGCTACCTCGATTTCCAGTACAAGAAGGTCGACACGCTCTCCACCGGCGTGACGCTGAACGACGTGACGCCTTATACGCCGAAGTGGAAGGCGGCGATCGGCGTGCAGTATGACATACCCGACCTGCTCAAGGGCATGGTCACGGTGCGCCTCGATGGTGCCTATCAATCGAAGATCTACACCGAAGCCGCCAATATCGACAGCCTGGCGGTGAGCAGCACGGTGCCGGCCAACAGCCCGGTCACGCCTTCGCCGTTCAGCAATGCCGGCGGCGGCGGGCCGATCACCACGCTGCGCCTGTCCAACCGGATCGACGGCTATTTCCTCGCCAATGCCCGGCTCGGCTGGCAATCGGAGGCCAAGGACTGGGGCATCACGCTGGAAGTGCAGAACCTGACCAACAAGTACTACTTCCTGACGCTGCTGCAGGAAGCGTTCGGTGCCGGCACGGCATCGGGACAGCCGGGCCGTCCGCGGACCTGGTCGGTTTCGGTCCGCCGTTCGTTCTGAGGGGGCGGCAGGGAGGCTGGCCGATACAGGCCAAGCCTCCCTCGCCTGCACATCTGTCAGGCAGGCGTCCTCACCACGCATCTGAAGCCGATGTGGGTGGTGGCGGTGTCGATCATTTCGGGGTGGCGTGCGGCCGGGCGATAGCGCTGGCAGTAGTTGGCGGCGCAGAGGTGCGAGCCACCCTTGATGACCTTGCGGCCGATGCGCACGCCGGGCTGGGCGGGGTCGAAGCTGTCCTTGAGCTTGCCGCCGCGCGGATTGCCGATGGCGCAGCAGGCAGACTTCTTGCCGCCTTTCAACGGCTTGTCGGTCCACCAGTCAGAGGTCCATTCCCAGGTGTTGCCGATCATGTCGAACAGGCCGTAGCCGTTGGGCGCGAAGGTGCGCACGGGCGAGGTGCGCTCCCAGCCATCGAGCAACTGGTTGGCGAAGGGGAATAGGCCCTGCCAGTAGTTGGCCATCATCCGGCCATCGGGCGCCAGTTCATCGCCCCAGGCGTAGTCCGCGCCTTCCAGACCGCCGCGTGCGGCAAATTCGAACTCGGCCTCGGTCGGCAGATCCTTGCCCGCCCACTTGGCGTAGGCTTGCGCATCGGCATAGGCGACGTGGACGACGGGATGGTCCTCGATCCCCGCGATCGAGCTGTCGGCCCCGAGGGGGTGCTTCCAGCATGCGCCGAAAGTGAAGTGCCACCAGTTGGCAGCATCGGCCATGTCCACCGGGCCTGAAGTCTTGTGGAAGACGAGCGATCCGGCGCGGGCCATTTCAGGCGGCATGCCGGGATAGTCCTTGGGATCGGGCGCGATCTCGGCGACGGTGACATATCCGGTGGCGGCGACGAACGCGGCGAACTGCGCGTTGGTTACAGGCGTCTCGTCAATGTGGAAGCTGTCCACCTTCACCCGGCGCAAGGGGGCTTCTTCGGGGTAGAAGCTTTCCGACCCCATGGTGAAAGTCCCGCCCTCGATCAGGCGCATGCCGGGGTACTTTTTGTTCATCCTGAATGTCTTAGTCAAAACGCGGGGAGATGGACAGGCCATCTCCCCAGGCTATCTGGCGCGGTGATGTTCAGTTCCTGCCCTTTGCCGCGGGGGGTAGGCTCTTCATGCCATGCTCGACGCTGTTGGTGCCCTGGCCGACGATGGGGGAGGGGATGAAGTTCTCACCCCGGTCATGCGCGGCCTGCTTGAAGCGGCTGTCGTTGACGATGGGGTCGAGCCGGTCCTCGCGGTTGGGTTCCACAAGCCATGCGTCGGGGAAGGGCGCAGCACCTGTGCCGTTGCGATTGCGCCGCACCGCGCCGATCGACTGGCGCTGGGTGTAGGGGATGACATGCTTGCCTTCAGTATTGGCGAGCTGATCGTAGAGCGCCTTGCGCAGTGCGATCTTGGCATCGAGGTACTTGGGGTCCTCGGCAAGGTTGTGCATCTCTTCCGGGTCAGCGGCGACATCGTAGAGCTCGTCTATGTCGTAGACGCCGTAATACTGAATGTATTTCAGGTTGCCGCGCTGGATCGCGAAAGTGCCGGGCGTCTGCGGGAAGGTCCATTCCCAGTAATACTCGTAGGTGAAGTCGGGCGCCTGCCAGTCCTTCGCCGCGACCTTGCCGGTGATCAGCGGCCACGCGCTCTTGCCTTCGAACTGCGCGGGCTTTGGCGCGCCGGCAAGATCGAGGAAGGTCGGCGCGAAATCGAGATTGCGGATGGCGCCGGTGTTGACGACGCCTGCCGGAACGGTGCCCGGTTCGTACATCACCAGCGGCACCTTGACCGAAGCCTCATAGGCGTTGCGCTTGTCGATCAGGCCGTGTTCGCCCACCTGGAAGCCGTTGTCCGAGGTGAACACGACCAAGGTGTCCTTCTCCAACCCCGCCTTCTTCAGGTACTGCATGATGCGGCCGACACTGTCGTCCACCGCCGACAGCGTGGCGTAGTAGTACTTGAGGTACTCGGTCATCGGCATGTCGGAATTGTAGTAGAAGTCGATGCCGTGCCAGGTGTTGCGCTGGTCATAGACCCAGCGTGGCTTGCCCTTGTAGTTCTCGGGCGTGTTGGCGGCGCTGGCGGGCAGCCTGAACTGGAAGTTGTCGTACTGGTGCGCATAGCGCGGCGGCGGCAGCGGATCGGAATGCACCGCCTTGTGGCTGAAATAGAGGAAGAACGGCTTCTTGGGGTCGCGCTCCTTGGACAGCCAGTTGACGGCATAGTCGGTCAGCTCGTCGGTGATGTAGCCCTGCTGGGGCACTTGCCTGCCATCGACGTTGTACTTGTGGACCACGCCCTTGGCGAACTGCGCATCGGGGATGCCGGTGTTCGGGTAATAATTGCCCTGCCCGCTGAAGCTCAGCCACTTGTCGAAGCCGGGGCGCGGCGAGGCGGTGTCGTTGCCCATGTGCCACTTGCCGAAGAACGCGGTCTGGTAGCCCTGGCCCTGGAGGTACTTGGGGAAGAAGGTCAGGCCTTCCTCGGACGAGTTGTTGTTGTCGACCACGCCGTGGTTGCGCGCGGTCATCCCGGTGAGGATCGTGGCGCGGCTCGGGCTGCACAGCGACGAGGTGACGCGGGTGTTGGGAAAATAGCTGCCGCCTGCTGCGAGGCGGTCGATGTTCGGCGTCTTGATGCCCGGTTGCAGGAAGCCGAGGCCGTCGAAGCGCAGGTCGTCAACAAGGATGAAGATGACGTTTCGGGGGCGCTGCTGTTGGGCAGGAGATGGGTCCACCGCAGCTTTCGTTGCAGGCGCAGGCTCGGCCAAGGCAGCCGGACAGCCGGAAGAAATGGCCACGATCGCTGCAGCCGCACCCAGAATGCGCTTCTGAAATTGCCTTGCGCGGTTCATGATACCTTGTCCTCTACCGATCAGCCTTGGTGCGTTCAGCAGCGGGGATGATCTGCCTGAGCGGCGCTGTCAAACCCAAAAAGGATAGCGCTGGTATTTTTGGTGGCGTCTGGTGTTTTGCCGTGCGGCGTCAGACTTGCGGTCCATTTACCTGAGGTGTCCGGTGAACATGCCTTCGGCCGGGTCATCAAGGCAGATCAGTTCGCCGCCGCCCGTCGAACCCCGAATGACTGTGTGAAAGGGGAATTCGTCTTCTGCCGTGGGTCTGCCAAGGGCCGCATCTACCGCAGCAGCCACGATTTCCTCGACCGGCTGGTGCACGGTCGTCAGCGCGGGATAGGATAGCCTGCTGTCTGCAGAGTTGTCGAACCCGGCGATCGCGAGGTCGTGGGGAATGCGGTAGCCAAGGTCCTGCGCCTTGGCCATTGCGCCCAGCGCGGTCAGGTCGTTGCCGGCGAAAATGGCGGTCGGTCGATCAGCCAGCGCGAGCAGTGCCTGCGCTGCCACGGCTCCGGACGGGAAGCTGAAATTGGTGCGGACAATCAGCCGTTCGTCGACCGGAATGCCAGCGCTGGAAAGTGCGTCAAGATAGCCCAGTCGGCGGTCGTCGGCAGGAAGGTGTTCGTCCGGCGGCGCAAGCATCGCGATCCGCCTGTGGCCCTGTGCGATCAGGTGCGCGGTCATCTCGCAGGCGGCCGCTCTGCCCGGCACCGGAATGCGGATGCCCGGCCCTTCCGTATTTGCCGCGATGCGCGCAAAGGGCACCTGAAGGTTGTGCAGCTTTTCCAGCAGCAGGGGATTGTTGGAGAAGGGCGGGGCGACGACGATGGCATCCGGATTGCAGGACAGCCGCAATACCGCTGCGCTGGCGAGGTTGCTGTCGAAGTCGCTGTCGAAATCGAGCGTCTCGATGATGGCATGGTAGCCGCGCCGGGCGCAGGCCTTGCTCATCGCGAGCATGGTGCGGGAGTAATAGCTGCCGTCCGCGTAAGGCATGAGCAGCGCCACGATGTAGGATTTGCCGCTTGCCAGCTGCCGCGCGGCCAGCGCCGGTCGGTAGTCTAGGGCCTCCATCGCCTCGGTGATGCGCTGCTTCAGGCGTGGACGCACCGTGTCGGCGCCGTTCAGCACCTTGGACACTGTCTTGATGGATACGCCTGCTTTGGCGGCGACATCGGCGATGGTGGACATGGCCGCTAGTCCGTCACATTTCCGCAGCCTGTCAAGCTTTGCCGATTGGTGGGGTCAGTTGTCCCAGTCCGCGAGGGTTTCGCCGGTGGTTGCGTCTTCCAGGACGATCCTGCCGAATTCGACCGCGAGTGCGCAGATGGGCGGCTGGCTCGGCACCTTGTTCGTGCAATGCACCGGCTGGCCATCGGCGTAGCCGGTGATCCGTCCAGCGATCCTGACCTGAAAGGCGCGGGGTGCCGCCTCTTCGTCCTTGGGCAGCTTTGCCGTGTAGGCATAGGGGCGCCTGGCCCTGAGCAGCGTGCGGGGGGCGTCGGACGAGAAGTACTGCACCAGTGCCAGTGTGCGCTCTGGTCCGGCCTCGACCGGGGCAGTGGCCTTGTCCTTGGCAGTGCCGGCCTCATCCGCAGTGTCTGGCGCGTCGGTGACCTTCGCGGTTTGCGGGCACTTTTCCGAGCGCGTCCATGGTCGTTCGATCCAGAATCCCTCGGCCGTTTCGAAGGCCTGGCCATTGGCCAGCGCTGTGAAGAGGGGCTCTGCCGCCCAGTTCTGCCGGTTGAAGGTTACCCGCAGGACGCGCGATGACGGGTCAAGCCGCCACGAACCCCACGCACCGGTTGTGCCGTCCGCGCAGGCGATCGGCATGGTCAGTTCGAAGCTTCGGTTTGCCAGTTCGAGGTTCGATTGCGGCAGGGGATTGCCGGCGGCGACCTCGTCTGCCGCTGCTGCAACGGCGGCGAGGATTTCTGCACGGCCCACTGTGGAAAGCGCCTTGGGCGCGGGCGTCGGCAAAGCCTTGATGGCGGCATCGGGCGCAGAGGATGCCTGCGGTTGCGGATCGGATTGCTGGCACCCGGCGAGCACAAGCAAGGCCGGGGCGGGCAAGGCTGTCAGCGCCAGCGTCCGGGTTACCAACCGAGTGGCCGACCATCCTGTACTGCGACATGCCCTTATCATCGCCAAGACCTAGCACCGATTGTCGGCAAGGTCATCTATCGGTAAGAGCTGAATAATCATGACGATCGAGCAAATTCTGACCCTGGTGGTCCTCGTCAGTGTCGTCATCGCGCTGATTGCCGATCGGATGCGGGCCGATGTCATCGCGCTGAGCGGTGCTGCCATCCTGCTGGTGACAGGCGCCGTGCGCCCCAGCGAGGTTCAGGGCGCCTTTGCCAGCCCCGCCATTCTCACGCTCGCATCGCTGTTCGTGATTGCCTATGCGATGGAGCTTTCGGGGCTGCTCGACAAGGCCATCGAGAAAGCCGTGGTACTCTGCCGCAGGACCGGGGCGGCGGGGTTGTGGGGACTTATCGGCATGTCCGGCTTCGGCTCGGCCTTCCTCAACAACACGCCGATCGTGGTGGTTGCGGCGCCCGTCATCAGGGATGTGGCAAGATCCATCGGGCTCGATCCGCGACGCTTCCTGATGCCGCTGTCCTATGTTGCCGTGCTTGGCGGCAGTTGCACGCTGATCGGCACATCCACCAATCTGCTGGTCGACGACATGGCGCGCTCGTCCGGGCAAGCGCCGTTCGGCATATTCGAGATCACCCCGGTCGGGCTGGCCATGGCGGTGGTGGGCGGCCTTTATCTCGTGCTGTTTACCGGCAGGCTGGTCAAAGGCGCGCCTGCGCCTGTCGAGGAGCCTGACAAGACCGCGTCCCGGGCCGATGTCGAACGCCATTCCGTCAGCCACGTGGATGTTGCGGGAGACTCCTTGGAGGACACCAAGGTCTATGCCGAGGTCCGTGAATTCCGGCCGAGGATGGCGCTCATTTCCGTGGCAGTGTTCATTGGCGTGATTGCCGTGGCGGCGATCAACCTCGTGCCGATTGCCGCAGCGGCCTTTGCCGGCGCGGTCCTGCTCATAGTGCTGCGCGTAATTTCACCCGATCAGGCCTATGCCGGATTGCGGCCGGAAATCCTGCTGCTGATCGCAGGGATGGTGGTGATCGGCATTGCCATGGAACAGACCGGCCTTGCCGCCGAAGTAACGCAGTGGATGATCGGTTCGGTCAACGGGGTCGGCCCGCTGACGGCGTTGATCCTGCTGTATGGCGCGACGCTGCTGCTGACCGAACTTCTGTCGAATGCGACTGTTGCGGTCCTGCTGACGCCGGTGGCAGTGGCACTGGCCGAGAGCCTTTCGGTCAGCCCGCGCCCGTTTCTGGTGACGATCATGATGGCGGCAAGCGCCGCTTTCGCCACGCCCTTCGGCTACCAGACCAACGTCCTCGTCTACCAGATGGGTGGCTACCGCTACATGGATTTCGTGAAGGTGGGCCTGCCGCTCAACCTGCTGACCTGGGCTGTGGCGGTCATGGCGATACACCACTACTTCCCGTTCTGACCGCTTTCGGGCCGGGTCTTGCCTCGGCCAGCAAGAGCTGTGCCTCACGCTGGATTGCCAGCGCGATCTCGTGGAAGCTTTCGGTGTAAACCGACCCAGCCCGCCATACCGCGGCGATCGAACGCTTTGCGGCCCAGTCCTTGATGGCCAGCGGCGTCACCACGTTGCGCCCGCCGACTTCGGAGCGCAGGTAGAGTTCGGGCAGGACGGCCAGGCCAAGCCCCGAAGCGCACATCTGGCACAAGCTGTCGAGGCTTGTCCCTTCGTAGTCGGTCAGCAGGGTTAGCCCCAGATCCTCGCAGATTTCCTGGGTTTGCTGGTGAAAGGGATAGCGCGGATCGATGCCCAGCGCCTCGCTGCCGGCAAGATCGGCCCTGATCACGGACCTTCTTCCCGATAGGGGGTGTTCGGGCGGGGCAACCACCTGAAGTCGCTCCTCGAACAGCTTCTCGACGTGCAAGTCGGCACCGGCAGCCGGGATCGGGGTCAGCATGATATCCAGCGCACCGTGCCGAAGTTCGAGCAGGTGTTCGCTGGGAACGCCCTCGCGGATGTGAAGTCTTACTTGCGGCATCTGCTGCTTCAGCACGCCAATGATGCCGGGCAGGAGATAGGGGCCGATGGTCGGCGAAACGCCGAGGCTGATGGTGCCGATCAGCTTGCCGGCGCTTCTGCGGGCGCAGTCTTCAAGGTCGGTCATGTCGAGAAGAAGCCTGCGGGCGCGGGCGACGATTTCCCGGCCGACCGGCGTCAGGCGCACCGGAGTGACTCCGCGTTCGACCAGGGCAACGCCGAGATGCTCTTCCATCTTCTGCACCTGAAGGCTCAGCGTGGGTTGCGAGACGTGGAGGTTGGCCGCTGCCCTTCGGAAGTGCTGATAATCAGCGATTGCAACGAGATACTGCAATTGGCGGAAAGAGAGCATGAGACAGCCTGATTGTTAAAACCTATCAAAATCACCCGCTTCTTTCAATTGGACCTATTGCACGCAGCCATGCAAGGATTTTGTCAAAGTCCGGGCCGAAGTTCGGGACATCTCCCCGCGTGGCAGATGCGTGGAGGCTTGGCGCCATGCCGGCGCCGCTGTCCCACATGTCGCATCAGGCAAGGGAGGTAACCCGGCTCGCCAGCGATGCCGTTGCTTGCAGCCTCGTGCGCGAGGGTGGTGTGGCCTGCGGGAGCGAACCGGACGGACAGTGAAGTTTACAGCAAACAGGAGTACTTGAAGTGCGCGTTATATCTCTGGTTCTTGCAGCCGCCACTGCCCTGTCTCTTCCTGCAGCCGCATCGGCCCAAGCAGCCGCGACGGCGCCGGCAACGCCAAATCTGACGGTGGGCGCGATGATCTACGATCCGCAAGGTGGCGAAGTCGGCAAGATCGACAGCATGAGCGGCGATGCCATCGTTGTCGACACCGGAGCCCACAAGGCGACGCTGCCGAAGTCTGCCTTCGGGGTCGGTGCGAAGGGTCCGACGGTGACCATCACCAAGGCACAGATCGACGAACAGGTTGCAGCGGCAGCACAGAAGGCGGCTGCTGCGCTTGAGGCTGCGCTGGTGGTCGGTGCCGAAGTCAAGGGCAAGGCCGGTACTCCCGTAGGAACGATCAAGGAAGTAACCGCCGAAAAGGTGGTCATCGATCGCGAAGCCGGACCGGTGGCGCTCAACCGGAACGCGGTTGGCCTTGGTGCCCAAGGGCTGTTCATCACGCTGACTGCCGAGGAACTCGACGCCGCCGCCAAGCCTGCTGCGGCTGCTGGCTGATCGCAGGAACCAAATCTGCTGTGCCCGGGTTCGGAAGAGGCCGGGCGCAGCACCTTGCAGCCGGGACATTTCAGGAGACGCACAATCAATCTTACGGCACTGCCTTTATTGCCTCCGGCCGCCCTGGCTTTTCAGAACAGCACGCTTTTCTTGGACCTCGACGGAACGCTGTTCGAACTTGATGACTGTCCCGATGCTGTTTGCGCCGATGCGCAGACCCGGGTTCTGCTCGACGCGCTGCTCGACCGGTTGGACGGCAGGCTTGCGGTGGTCAGCGGGCGCTCCCTGGCTCAGATCGACGAGATGCTGGGCGCGGTCAGCCGGGAGATCTGGATTTCAGGCAGCCACGGGGGCGAACATCGCTGGGGCGGTGTGACGACAAGTCCGCCCAGGCCCAGCGAACTTGATGATGTGGCCGCGCGGTTCTGGGCGTTCGCAGAGGAACACCCCGGCGTTCTGGTCGAGGAAAAGAGCCTTGGCGTTGCCCTGCATTACCGGATGATGCCGCAGGCCGAGGCGGACGCTGTCGCCCTCGCCACGGAACTGGCCGAAGATCACGGCCTGTTTCTTCAGCAAGGCAAGATGATGGCGGAATTGCGCGATGCAGGGTCGGACAAGGGTAGTGCCATCCGGGCGATGATGGCGCATCCTGACCTCGCCGGCACGACGCCGGTTTTTGCAGGCGACGACCTGACCGACGAGCCGGGCTTTGCCGCGGTTCGCGACCTTGGCGGGCAGGCCATTCTTGTCGGCGAGCCGCGCCCTACCGCGGCGCGTTATGGCCTGCGCTCTCCGGGCGAGCTGCGCGACTGGCTGTGGGAGGCGCTGGCATGACCGCGTCGCTCGATCTCTGGCCGATCGGCAATTGCCAGGTTTCCGCGCTGATCGACACCTCCGGCGATGTGGTCTGGGGATGCATTCCGCGCGTCGATGGCGATCCGTTCTTTTCCGCCCTGGTGGGTGGGGACGAGCCGGAAACGGGCCTTTGGGCGATCGATCTTGAAGACCGCGTGGAGACCACCCAGCGTTATCTGCGCAATACGCCGGTGCTCGTCACGCGGCATCGCGATGCCAATGGCGGCGAGATCGAGGTCATCGACTTCTGCCCCTATTTCCGGCGCAATGGCCGCACTTATCGTCCTGTTGCCTATGCGCGGATCGTGCGTCCGGTTGCCGGCAGCCCGCGCATCCGCATGCGCTTGCGGCCGACCTGCGGCTGGGGCGACGCTTGCGCTGTGACCATCGGCGGATCCAACCACATCCGCTTCCTGTCGCAAGTCATGACGATGCGGCTGACCACGTCCGCGCCGGTCGGGCTTGTGGCAGAGGAACGGGCCTTCCGGGTCGAGCAGGCGCAGTACTTCTTTCTCGGCCCGGACGAGAGCTTTTCGGGCAACCTTGCCGAGACGCTCGAACAGATGCTGGATGCGACCGTGGCAGAGTGGCGCCACTGGGTGCGGGGCCTGGCTACGCCGGTCGAATGGCAGGACGTGGTGATCCGTTCGGCGATCACGCTCAAGCTGTGCCAGCATGAGGAAACCGGCGCCATCGTCGCCGCGCTGACGACTTCGATCCCCGAACATGCCGGGTCGCAGCGCAACTGGGACTATCGCTATTGCTGGATCCGCGATGCCTATTACACGGTGCAGGCGCTCAACCGGCTGGGCGCGCTGGACGTGCTCGAAGGCTATCTCGCCTACTTGCGCAACATCGTCGACAATGCCCGCGGCGGCCATATCCAGCCGCTATACGGGGTGCTGGGCGAAGCAACGCTGGACGAAGGCGTGGCCGAGAAGCTTCCCGGCTATCGCGGCATGGGCCCGGTGCGGGTGGGCAACGCTGCCTATTCGCAGGTCCAGCACGATGCCTATGGCCAGATCGTCCTGTCCAACACGCAGGCGTTCCTTGACCAGCGCCTGTTGCGCATGTCGGGCCGCGCCGATTTCGAGGCGCTGGAGAAGGTGGGCGAGCGGGCATGGGAGCTGTTCGACAAGCCCGACGCAGGGCTGTGGGAACTGCGCACCCGGCAGTCGGTCCACACTTATTCGGCGGCGATGTGCTGGGCGGCCTGCGACCGGCTGGGCAATGCGGCGCAGGCCATCGGCCTTGATGACCGGGCGGCCTTCTGGGGTGAGCGCGCGGCCACGATCCGCGAGAGGATAGAGCGCGCCGCATGGCGGCCCGAGACCGAGCGGATGTCGGCCACCTTTTCGGGCGACGATCTGGATGCCAGCGTGATTCAGCTGCTCGACCTGCGTTTCCTGGCGCCGGACGATTCGCGCTTCGTCTCCACCCTGTCGGCGATCGAACAGGGCCTGCGGCGGGGGGCGCACATGCTGCGCTATGCCACCGAGGACGATTTCGGACTGCCGGAAACGGCCTTCAACGTCTGCACGTTCTGGCTGATCGAGGCCCTGCACCTGACCGGGCGCGGTGCCGAGGCGCGGGCGCTTTACGAAGAGATGCTCGGGCGCCGCACGCAATCGGGCCTGCTTTCCGAAGATATCGATCCGGCAAGCGGTGAACTGTGGGGCAACTACCCCCAAACCTACTCTCTGGTCGGCCTGATCAACTGTGCCGTCCTGCTGAGCAAACCCTGGAACAGCGTACGATGAGCAGGCTGATAGTCATTTCGAACCGGGTGAGTGCCGGTGGCGGCGCGCAAGGCGGGCTGGCCGTCGCGCTCTCGGCGGCCTTGCGCGAACATGGCGGCATCTGGTTCGGCTGGTCGGGCAAGGAGACGAGCGAGTTTACCGGTCATATCAACCTTGAGCGGGTCGACGGCGTCACCACGGCGACGGTGGATCTGGAAGAGCAGGACATCGAGGAATACTACGACGGCTACGCCAACCGTACGCTCTGGCCGCTGTTTCACTACCGCATCGATCTGGCCGAGTATGAACGCAGCTTCGCCGATGGCTACCGGCGCGCCAACGAGCGCTTTGCCGAGACCGCGCTGCCGCTGATCGAGCCGGATGATCTGGTGTGGGTGCAGGATTACCACATGTTCCCGCTCGGCAAGGAACTGCGGGATCGCGGCGTTGAAAACCGCATCGGCTTTTTCCTGCACATCCCCTGGCCACCGCGCCGTCTGCTGGCGACCTTGCCCGAGGCGCGCGCGCTGACCGAAAGCCTGCTCGCCTACGACCTGATCGGCTTCCACACCGATGAATGGCTGCAGTCCTTCGGCGATTATGTGTCGCACGAGATGGGCGGCACGATCGACGAGGATGGCTGGCTGACGGTGGGCGAGCGGCGCCTGCGGCTGATCGCCTGCCCGGTCGGCATCGACGCCAAGGAATTCGCCGCCCTTGCCGCGAGCGAGAAGGCAAGGGAAACCTACGAGCGGGTCCGCGTCAGTGCGGTCGGCCGCACGCTGATCGTCGGGGTGGACCGGCTGGATTATTCCAAGGGCCTCGAGGAGCGCTTCCTTGGCTATGAGCGGTTCCTGACCGAGCACCCTGAAGAGCGCAAGGGAGTGACTCTCCTGCAGATCGCGCCGCCCTCGCGCGGGACGGTCGACAGCTACCAGCGCATCCGCAGCACGCTGGAAGGGCTGGCGGGGCGCATCAACGGGGCGCATGCCGGGCTGGACTGGGTGCCGATCCGTTATGTCAACCAGGGCTATACGCGCGACATGCTGGCCGGGGTCTATCGCGCCAGCAAGGTGGGCCTGGTCACCCCGTTGCGCGATGGCATGAATCTGGTCGCCAAGGAGTATATCGCCGCGCAGGACCCAGATGATCCCGGCGTGCTGATCCTGTCACGCTTTGCCGGTGCGGCAGAGCAGATGCCCGAGGCGCTGCTGGTCAATCCGCATAGCGCGGAAGAGATATCGGACGCGCTGGGCCGCGCCATCACGATGCCACGCGAGGAAAGGATCCGGCGCTGGCAGACGCTGATGAACGGCGTTGAAGCGCAGGACGTGATGTGGTGGTCGAAGCGATTCACCGACGCGCTGGCACGGGCCTGTCATCAGGAACCTTGTTCATAAGGCCAATGCGACACGCGGCATGCCGGCCTGCGCCACAAACCGCCATCGGGGTTCGCATGTTTCAGCATGTGCGCGGGAGCTTGTTCGTCGCAGGTGCGTATAGCCTTGAGGCTCATCACTGCCGCGGTCCGTTGCAGGCGACAGCCTCCGGTTTTTGACCAAGGAAGACTTTTGCATGCCTGCGCGACCGACACCTGCAGCGGAAGCCGCCGCCATCGCCGTCCCTGAAGCTGCGGGCGGTTGGGGATCATTGCAGGGTATCGCTGCAACCGAACTTTCGCAGGCGGCAGGTCCGGGGGCCATCGAAACGCTTGCCCATCTCAACAAGCCGGACGGTACGGCTTGCACATCGTGTGCGTGGATCAAGCCGCCAACGCCCGCCGCGTTCGAATTTTGCGAAAACGGGGCAAAGGCAACACTGTGGGACCTGACCAGCGCGCGGGCCGCGCCGGAATTCTTCGAACGGCACACGGTTGCCTCGCTGCGCCAATGGAGCGCCCACGATCTCGAGAAGGAAGGCCGGCTTACCGAGCCGCTGCAATACGATCCATCAACCGACCGCTACTTGCGCACGACCTGGGACGAGGCCTTTGCCGCCATTGGCAGCACGTTGAAGCAGACGCCACCCGAAGCCATGACGTTCTATGCCAGCGGCAAGGCCGCGCTGGAGCCAAGCTATCTTTACGCGGCGTTCGCCCGGATGCTGGGGCACAACAACCTGCCTGACAGCTCCAACATGTGCCATGAAACGACGTCGGTCGGTTTAAAGAAGGTGATCGGGTCACCGGTGGGGACATGCCAGATCGAGGATTTCGATCGGTGCGACGCGATCTTCTACCTCGGCCAGAACCCCGGCACCAATTCGCCGCGCATCCTTCATCCCCTGCAGGAGGCGGTGAAGCGGGGTTGCCGGATCGTGACGTTCAACCCGCTGAAGGAGGCGGGGCTGGTGGAGTTCATCAACCCGCAAAGCCCGCTGGAAATGTTGACCGGCAAGGCGACGCGGCTGAGCCATCTGTACCTGCAGGTGCGCTCGGGCGGCGATATTGCCGCGCTGATGGGCGTGTGCAAGCACGTGCTGGCAAGAGCGGAGCATGAGCCGGGCCTGCTCGACAGCGGATTTCTGGCGGAACACACCGATGGCTTCGACGCCTTCCGCGAAAAGGTGGCCCGTACGGATTGGCCTGAACTGGAGCAGGCGAGCGGTGTGACCCGTGCCGAGATGGAGGCAGCTGGCGATGTCTATGCCGAGGCCAGCGCAGTGATCGGCATCTATGGCATGGGCCTGACGCAGCAGGTGCGTGGCAGCGAGGCCATCGGGATGCTGGTGAATCTGCTGTTGCTGCGCGGCAACATCGGCCGTCCCGGGGCGGGGTGTTCGCCGATCAGGGGGCACTCCAACGTGCAAGGCCAGCGCACCGTGGGCATCACCGAAAAGGTGGCGCTGGCACCGGTCGGGAAATACCGCGAGGTGCTCGGGCTGGAGACGCCGCAGCAGGACGGGCACAACACGCACGCATTTCTGGAAGCGCTGCTGGCCGGGCGCAACCGCGTCTATCTGGGACTGGGCGGGAATCTCGCCATGGCCGTGCCGGACCATGAGGCAGTGCATCAGGCGTGGACGCAGATGGACATGACGGTCCACATCGCCACGCGGCTCAATCACACGCATCTGCTGCCGGGCAGGGCCAGCTGGATATTGCCCTGCCTTGTCCGGTCGGAAGAGGATAATCAGGACAGCGGCAATCAGTTTGTCAGCGTGGAGGACAGCTTCAGCCACATCTACAGCTCGAAAGGCAGGCGCAAGCCGGCCAGCGAGCACCTGATGAGCGAAACGGCGATCATCTGCGAGCTGGCCAAGGCGAGCCTGCCATTCCATCCCCGGTGGCTGTGGGACGAATGGCGCGCCGATTATGCCCGCATCCGGGAACTGATCGCCCGGACCTATCCCGATCAGTTCCACGACATGGAAGCACGGATGCACGCGCCCGGAGGTTTCTACCGCGGCAACGACGCGCGCGAACGCATCTGGCATACCGCCAGCGGCAAAGCGGAGTTCACCCACCCGACGGCGTTGAACGCAGGCCCCTCAGGCGATGGCCTGCGACTGATTACGCTGCGTTCGAACGATCAGTTCAACACGACCATCTATGGCCATTCCGATCGCTTGCGCGGGCTTGAGGGCGAGCGAACGGTGGTGCTCGTCTCGCAGGCCGAGATGGCGCGCCAAGGCCTGGTCGAAGGTCAGCGGGTTACGCTGGTCACGGCGATGGAGGAAGAGCGGCGACGGGCCGTGGCCGGACTGCAAGTGGTGGCATATGACCTGCCGGACGGATGCGTGGCAGGGTATTTCCCGGAACTCAATCCGCTGGTGCCGCTGTCCCTGCGTGACCGGCTTTCCGACACGCCGGCCAGCAAGGGCATACCGGTCAGGTTCGAGACCTGACCGGAGTATCGCTTATTTCGCTACTTCGGCATTCGTGGCGAACGGACAACCGTTGACCCGGACGCGGAAGTCCGAGGAATGCTTGTAGGCGCGGCGGCGGGCGCGGTTGATCCCGCCGAGCGGCTGGTGCGCCACCAGCGCATTCCATGGCGAGAAGTGCATGGCTTCGTCGATGCGCTGCACTTTTTCGGCGGACCAGCTGTCCTGCGGTTCGATGCGCAGGGTTGCCACCTGGACGAACGGCGCGTCTTCTTCCTTCCACTCGACGCTGGCGTCTTCGATCGGCTGCTGTTCGATGTCCCGTGCAAGCTGGACCTCGAAGGCCCATTCGCCGGTGAGGCTGGCGGCATCCTCGCGGATCGTTTCGCGCAGACCATCGGGGCGGCCTGACGTGTCGATGATGGTGCCGGTCAGCGCGGTGAGTGCGGGCGAAAGCGGGCGCAGGCGGAACTTGGCAACGTGGTCGCCATAGCGGAAGGGCACGGTGCTGAAATAGGTTTCGCCCAAGGGGTGAACTTGCGGCGATCCGCCCATACCGGCCAGTGCCCTGGATTCCAGGCCGATCTTTCCGAGTGCCGAATTGATGAAGCCGAGCACGGTTGAAAGGGCGACCTTTGCGCCCTCGGCACGGTCTGTCGTGGCGGCAAGGAGCTTCAGCTTGCCGGCGAACTTGTCCGGGGTGGGCACGGCGAAGACGGGTACATTGACCATCAGGAAGTCCTGGCCTTGGCCTTCTGCGTCGGGCAGCCGGTCGCCCGGAACATGCTCGACCTTCAGCGCAAGACCACGCGGAAGGACGACGTTGTCGTCAAGAATGTCGCCGGGATTGGTCGAGATGCGCAACGCGGCGGGATAGGTGCCGGGATTGGCGAACAGGCCCTGGGCAAGTTCGGGCGGGAGATTGCCATCGATCCTGAACGTGCCTTCGAACAGGCCGTGCGCCTTGGCGTGAACTGCCCGAACCGCGCGGCCATAGTCTTCCGCTGTCGTCTCGAGAATGTGATCGAACGACTTTTTGAGGCTGGCGTCGGTTTCCGCCTCTTCGGGCTGCGGTTGTTCGAGATCGGGATGATAGCGAAGCGGCGGTGAAATCACGGGCATCCTTTCAGGCGAGTGACACGAACGGGTCGGGCATGTGGGCGGGATCGGGCAGATGGGGGATGATCTTGTCGAGCGTGAGCGGGAAGCTGCGCACGCGCGCGCCGCAAGCGTTGTAGACCGCGTTGGCTACGGCACCGGCAGCCCCGCAGATGCCCAGTTCGCCAACGCCCTTGGCTTGAAGCGGGCTGGCGGCGGCATCGCGCTCTTCCAGCAGGATCACTTCGAGCGCAGGGACATCGGCATGGACCGGCACGTGGTATTCGGCGAAATCGTGGTTGACGAGATGGCCATCGCGCAGGTCGAAGACGAGTTCTTCGGTCAGCGCACTGCCGATGCCCCAGACCATGCCGCCAAGGCACTGCGAACGCGCGGTCTTGGCATTGAGCACGCGACCGAAGCCGAATGCCCCGGTCATGCGGCGTACCCGCACCTCGCCGGTGAAGGCGTGAACGCCAACCTCGGCGAAGAAGGCGCCGTAGCTGGCTTGTGCATAATCCTTGTAGGTCTTGCCCGGCTTGATCGATCCGATTTCTGCGATATCCTTGCCGCCGAGAAGATCGGCAAGCGGGCGCTGCGAACCGGCGTGGCTGGCGATGCCATCCTTGATTTCCAATGCATCGACATCGCAGCCAAGGGTCTTGGCAATCTTTTCACGGATCGCCTCGCAGGCGCGCATGACGGCAGAACCGGTGGAAATCGCGCCGAAGCTGCCACCGGACCCTGCGCCGGGTGGCAAAGCTGAATCGCCCAGGACGACCCGCACCTTGCTGATCGGCAGACCGAGCATTTCGCCGGCGATCTGCCCCATGATGGCATAGGACCCTGTGCCGATGTCGGTCTGGTCGGTTTCGACCAATGCGGTGCCGTCTGCCTTCAGGGTGACGCGGGCTTCGGCGGGAATCATCACATTGACGCGCGCGGCGCTGGCCATGCCCATCCCGATCCACCAATCGCCCTCACGCGTCTGGCAAGGTTGAGGTTTGCGCTGGTCCCAGCCAAAGCTGGCTGCACCCTGCTCCAGCGCTTCCACCAGCATTCTCGACGAATAGGGCGTGCCCTTCACCGGGACCTTGGCAGGAAGATTGCGCTTGCGCAGTTCGATGGGATCGATGCCGACCGCTTCGGCAAGTTCATCCATCGCGGCCTCAAGGACCTGCATCCCCACGGCTTCGCCCGGAGCGCGGACCGAGCCTGCAGTCATGCGGCAGATCCGTGCGACTTCCACCTTGAGCAGACGGTTCTCGCCGCCATAGAGGAATTCGGTCGCCTGCGTGACAGGCTCGGCGAAGTCTTCGTCCGGCAGATTCGAGACATGGGCCTCGTGCCCCAGTCCGACGATCCTGCCTGCGGCGTCTGCCGCCAGGCGCACGCGCTGGCGCGTTTCGGACCGGCGCATGACTGTCTGGAACACCTGCTGGCGCGTCATCACCACGCGGACCGGGCGGCCCAGTTCCCTGGCGGCAATGGCCGCAGCCACGGCTTCATGCGTGATGCCCAGCTTCGAACCGAACCCGCCGCCGACATAGGGCGCGATGATCCGCACCTTCTTCGGCGAGATCGACAGGCAGTCGGCGATCTCCTTCACGTTGAAGGCCAGCATCTGATAGCTGCCGCGCAGGATCAGTTGATCATCCTGCCACTCGGCGATGGTCGCATGCGGTTCCATCGCGGCGCTGGCGTGGCCGGGCGTGTCGTATTCAACGTCAATGCTGAACGCGGCGTCGCGCATCGCCTGGTCCAGATCGCCACCTTCGACGGGTTTGCTGTCAGACGGTGTCTCGACCTTTGCATCCGGGCTTTCGGGATCGAGAGGCACTGGATCACCGGCGGGTTCGTATTCCACTTTCAGCGCCAGCGCCGCATCGCGCGCCTGCTCGAAGGTTTCGGCCACGACGAGTGCCACAGGCTGGGCAAAGTAATCGACGGTCTGGACATCCTGCGCCGGTGCCTTGCCCGCCGTCCCTTGCGTGGATCGGCGCACCATCGCTTCATCGGCCAGCACGGCCAGCACGCCGGGCATGGTCATCACCCTGTCCCTGTGGATGGCCTTGACCGTGCCTTGCGGAACGTCTGCCAGCACCAGCACGCCTTCGGCGCAGCCTTCGATCTTCCATTCTGCGGAGTACGTGGCCGTGCCGCTGACCTTGAGGGGACCTTCCGGTCGATCGAGCGGCTTGCCGATCACGCCCTGCTTCATGGTGTCGAGCAGGTTGCGCTTGTCCGGCGTGTTGTACATGTCGGCCAAAGTCATGCGCATGGATCAAGCCTTTCCGGTCTGGGTGGCTTCGTTGAGCGTCGCAGCCAGCGCGCGCGCGACGAGCGGAATCTTGAAGTCGTTTGCGCCGAAGCCATGCGCGTCCTTGAGCAGGACTTCGGCAGCCTTGGCATAGAGCGCGGGGCTCGGCTTTTCGCCGATCAGCACTTGCTCAACCGCAGGATCGCGCCACGGCACTGTCCCGAGGCTGCCGAAGGCGAGCGCGCAGCGTGTGATGCGACCCTGATCCATCGTCAGATCCACTGCGACAGAGACCAGCGCGAATGCATAGGACGCGCGGTCGCGCACCTTGCGGTAGATCTGCACGCCGCCGGTGGGCGCGGGGAGGCGCACAGCCGTGATGAGTTCACCTGGCTCCAGCGTGTTGTCGCGCGAGGGGCGTCACCGGGCATCCAGTGAAATTCCGCAATCGGGATCTCGCGCGCGCCCGATGCGCCTTCGACAAGGACGACAGCGTCAAGCGCCAGCATGGCAACGGCCATGTCACCCGGATATGTGGCGATGCAGGAATCGCTGGTGCCGAGCACGGCGTGAATGCGGTTGAAGCCATTGCGCGCAGCACAGCCCGATCCGGGCTCGCGCTTGTTGCAGGCCTGCGTGGTGTCGTAGAAATAGCCGCAGCGGGTTCGTTGGCAGAGGTTGCCGCCCGTCGTAGCACGGTTGCGCAATTGCGGGCTGGCACCGGCAAGGATCGCCTTGGCCAGAAGCGGCCAGTTTTCCCGTACGCGCATGTCGGCCGCGCAATCGGCATTGGTGACAAGGGCGCCGACCCTCAACCCCTCACCTTCAGGGGTTATCTCGCCAAGCTCGGTGCGGCGGATCGAAATGACCCTGTCCGGCGCAGCAATCTGCAGCTTCATCAGATCGACCAGATTGGTACCGCCAGCGATGGCAATTGCGCCGGATTGCAGCGAGTGGACCGCGTCTTCGGCCGATGCCGCGTGGTCGAGAACAAAAGCCTTCATGCCGATGCTCCCTGCGAGCCTGCGTCTTGTTCGATGACCTCCTGAAGCGCTGCAATGATGTTCGAGTAGGCACCGCACCGACACAGATTGCCGCTCATCCGCTCGCGCAGTTCCTCGACGGTCGGAGTCGGGGCTTTGGTCAATTCATCGGTGGCGGCGCTGGCCCAGCCTTCGGCAAGCTCCTGCATCATCGCCTTGGCCGAACAGATCTGTCCGGGGTGCAGTATCCGCACTGGAACCCGTCGTGCGTCACGAACGCATGCTGCAGGGCCGAGAGGTTGTCTGCCGTGCCGATGGCTTCGATCGTTTCGATCTCATCGCCTTCGTGCAACTGGGCCAGCGAGAGGCAGGAGTTCATGCGGCGTCCATCGACCAGAACCGTGCAGGCGCCGCACTGGCCATGATCGCAACCCTTCTTGGTGCCGGTCAGCCCAAGATCCTCGC
The DNA here is from genome assembly GCF_003454795.1 of Novosphingobium sp. THN1. Taxonomy (GTDB): domain Bacteria; phylum Pseudomonadota; class Alphaproteobacteria; order Sphingomonadales; family Sphingomonadaceae; genus Novosphingobium. The sequence goes on along the minus strand of NZ_CP028348.1, from coordinate 307,827 downwards.
GCAACCATTCAAGGAGGGTCCGTCGGGAATCCAACGGGAGTTGGTTGGGAACACCGTTTACGATGGCCACGCCGATGCTGGAACCCATGTGTGCTGACCGCCTTGTCGCTGGAATTGCGACTTGGGAACGCACCGGCTGGCGCATTGATCCGACCATGCATGGCTTTATCGGTCCGAAGGGCAGGGCATCTGCCGCTTGTCACTGTAAACGAACAAGAATTTACATGCCGATTCAGAACTTGTAGGCTGCCTCAAGACCTATCATGCGGGTTGGCAGCGCCTTGCCGGTCTGGCGCAGGAATTGTCCGGCGCTGAATACGGCCAGAGAAGCGGAAAAGGACAACTCCGGGCTTGCCTGCCAATCGAGGCCAAGTTCGAACAGGTTGCCGATGTGTCTTGCCCGAGACTTCCCGGCTGGCCGGATTATCTGGCCCGGCACGTCATAGACGCCATCATGCCGTGAAGCGCGCCAGAACGCGCCTGCCGAAAGCTCCATCGTGACCTTCCTGCCAAGGTCGAGATCGAGGCTTGGCTGGACGTTCAGGATGTTGCGGGGACCGATCGGGGTCAGTTCTCCAAAATATCGACCCTTGGGGAAAAGTGCGTTGAAGGTGCCCAGCGTGCGGTCATCGGGCGAGCGATCACCGCTGGCATAATTGGCGCGCAGGCGGATCCGCGGACGGAAGCGGGCTTCCGGGAAACTGATCGCGGTTTCCGTGGCCTGGGACCATGCCCGGATGCGCTGCCCTGCAAAGTCACCGCGCTGGATCATCGTTTCCCAGTTCCAGGCGATCCTGCCGCGATGGCCAAACAGCCGCAGCCCGAACGTATCGCGACGCTCCCTGCCGATCACGTCGCCAAAGCGGGCTGCCTGATTGCGGTATCCGATCCAGTAGGCATCGACAGCCATGCCGCTGCCCGCATTCAGCGTGGTATAGACTGCACGCAAGCGCCGCCGATCGGTTGCGCGGTCGTCGAAATTGCCCGGCCTGATCTCCACGGCGCGCAAGTCCATCAGATCGACCCGCAGTCCGCCGAACTCGGCAATCGCGCGAACGCCATCGAATGGCTGCGGGATATTCGGGCCATAGCGCGTGCCGACAAGCCGCTCCGAACCGAGCGCGACGAGCTCGCGTCCTGCGCGCAAGGTCACGCTTCGGCCTTCGGGCAGCGGCACGCGCAAATCGGCAAACCCCTGCGCAAGATCGACACCGGTCTGATCGGCAGGGCCGCTGCCGCCGTCGACGCCGCGGGCATAGCCGATGATCGGCTGGACGAAGACCCGTGCGGGTCCTGCATGCAGGTCCACCAATGGCAGGGCGCGCAACCACAGGTATCCGTCATCGGGCGCATCGCCCCAGAGCGGGTTGGCATAGCCTTCATGCCGCGCGCGGGCCTCGAGCCCCAGCGTCACTCGCACTGCGCCTGCACTGTCCAGACGCAGATTCTTCAGCCGATCCATGCCGCCATCAGCCGCGTCGAACCCCGCCCAATCCTCGTCATAGCGAAGGTTGGTCCGTTCCGGCGCGCCCTCGGCCTGCGCGCGTGCTGCCAGTGCGGACAACACGATGCCGAGCGCAAGGCGTCCGATCACTGCCGGTGCAATTCGGCCATTTGCGGATGCCGCACGAACACACAGGTCCCCACCAGCACCACGCCGCCGGTGATCAACAAGGTAGGCCCAAGGCCCAGCCAGCGGAATACCAGCGTTCCGGCCAGCGCGCCTGCAAAGATCGCCGCTACGGCTCCCACCCTTGCTGCAAGGTTGGGGCCCGTGCCTGCTGCCAGACGTGAATCCGATGCAATACCGGTAATCGTCAGGGTCAGCACGGTCGTCGTCAGATCGGGCACTTTGAGTTGGCGCACCACCGCATTGCGGAATCCCATCGCACCTGCGGCAAGACCTACGACAGCCAGTGCCTGCCATAACGCAGCCACGGCCGGTGAGCTGCGGAGCGCAAGCGATCCGGCAAGGAACAGCAACGCGCTTTCGATCGCGGCTGCCCGGACCAGCATGTGGCTCAACCGTTCGGCCTTGTTGCTGCGCCACATCCGCCCGGCGAGGACCGCGCCGAGCATGAACGCGCCAAGTGCGACGACATAGTGCCAGGCATGGAACCCCTCGGCCCCCGCTGTGGCAAAGGCGAGGAACACCACGTTGCCGGTCATGTTCGCGGTGAACACCTTGTCCATGCCCAGAATGCTCGCCGCGTCGACCATCCCGGTAGTGGCGGACAGAACCAGCAGCAACCGGAACAGCGGCGTGGGAGTCTTGAGGGGTACGCTTTCGTTCATGTCTTCTCCTTGGCGCACCCACTGAAGTCCTGACGCGGCTCAGGGACGACCCTGTCGTCGCGCATGCTCGGCGACGAGCGCGGCCAGGATGAAGCCACCCACCAGCCCGACATGTTCGAAAAAGGCATTGGTCGCGAAGAAGCGCTCCTGCCCCTCCATCGTCCAGAAGGCATTGGCGACGAAAGCGGCCAGCAATGTGAACACGCCGAGCATGCCTGCGCCCAGCCAGACGAAGCGCCCCAGCAGGATCAGCAGCGGCCCGATGATTTCCACCGCAATGGTGAGTGCCGCCCAGACCGCAGGCGGGGCCATCCCGAAGTGGGCCTGTTCCGCCACGGCCCCGGCCAGTCGGTCAGCTTGGCCAGGCCACCCACAAGGTAAGCCCCCACCAGCAGCAGCCGCGCCAGGAACCATGTCGGCGGCCAATCGAGGATCGTGTGGATCAAGCGGGGTTCGGGATAGCGCATCGTCAGACCGCCCAGCAGCCACAGCCGAGCGCGCCCCAGAAGCTCTGCACGTCTGCGGCCGGAACGCTCGCGCCAAGGGCAGAGGCATGATCGTGCCCGTGGACGCCGCAAGCCGATGCACAGCCGCATGCGCTGGCCAGCTTCGCTGCCGCTTCGGGTTCCCGGTAGTAGCCACCGAAGGTCCTGACCGGCGACCAGTCAGGCATTGGCGCGGGCAGGGCAGGGGCCAGCGAGCCGAAGTCTTCTTCGCCATGGACCACCTTGCCGCCCAGCAGCGTCAGCACGGCACGGATATGCGCAATGTCGCGTTCGGGCACTGCGAAGTAGTCCGCTGAAAGCAGCGCGCAGTCCGCAAGCTGGCCCGGCTTGATCTGGCCCTTTTTCCCGACTTCGCTGGAAAACCAGGTGTTCTCGTGCGTCCACATCGCCAGCGCCTTTTCGCGGCTCACGCGGTTTGCGCCGGGATAGAGGGCGAGGCCGCCCACGGTGCGTCCGGTGACCAGCCATGACAGCGAAACCCACGGGTTGTAGCTGGCAACGCGCGTCGCATCCGTGCCTGCGCCGACCGGAATGCCGGCGGCGATCATTCGCGCGATCGGCGGGGTGCGTTCAGCGGCGCGGGCGCCGTAGCGCTCGACGAAGTATTCGCCCTGATAGGCCATGCGGTGCTGCACGGCGATGCCGCCGCCCAGCGCGGCGATACGGTCGATGTTGCGCTCGCTGATCGTCTCGGCATGATCGAAGAACCAGTTGATGCCGCTGAGCGGCACGTCGCGGTTGACCTTCTCGTAGACGTCGAGCGCCCGACCGATGGTTTCGTCATAGGTCGCGTGCAGGCGCCAGGGCCAGCGGTTCTCGGCCAGCAGGCGGATGACGGGTTCGAGATCGCCTTCCATCGAGGGTGGCATGTCGGGCCGGGCAACGCGGAAGTCCTCGAAGTCGGCGGCGGAATAGACCAGCATCTCGCCGGCGCCGTTGTGGCGATAGGTGTCGTCCCCCTGACCCGGTGTGACCTGCTTTACCCACCCGGCGAAATCCGCCAGTTCCTCCTTCGGCTTCTGGGTGAACAGGTTGTAGCTGATGCGCACGGTCAACTGCCCGTCATCGTGCAGCTTTTCGATCACGTGGTAATCGTCAGGGTAGTTCTGGAACCCGCCGCCCGCATCGATCACGCTGGTCACGCCCAGCGAATTCACCTCGCGCATGAAGTGGCGGGTGGAATTGATCTGGTAGTCCTCGGGCAGCTTCGGTCCCTTGGCCAGCGTGGAATAGAGGATGGTGGCGTTTGGTTGCGCCAGCAGTAGCCCGGTGGGATTGCCGGCAGCATCCCGCACGATCTCTCCGCCGGGAGGGTTGGGCGTGTCCTTGCCATAGCCCACCACGCGCAGCGCTGCGGCATTGAGCAAGGCGCGGTCGTAAAGGTGAAGGATGAACACCGGCGTATCGGGCGCAACGGCATTCAGTTCGGCCAGCGTCGGCAGGCGCTTCTCGGCGAACTGGTGCTCGGTAAAACCGCCAACGACGCGCACCCACTGCGGCGCGGGCGTGCGGTCAACCTGCGCCTTGAGCATCGCCATGGCATCGGCGAGCGTCGGCACGCCGTCCCAGCGCAGTTCCATGTTGAAGTTCAGCCCGCCCCGGATGATGTGCATATGGCTGTCGATAAGTCCGGGGATCATGCGGCGGCCTCGGGCGTCGATGACCGTTGCGTCGGGCGCAGCCGCCCGCACTTCCTGCTCGGAGCCAACCGCCAGAAAGCGCCCGTCGCGGATCGCCACGGCTTCGGCGCGGGGGTTCTCGCGGTCGAGCGTGGTGACGAGGGCGTTCACGATGATAAGGTCGTCACGCATGGGCTGGGGCTTTCTGTCTTTGGCGCGGGCAAGGCCGGGAATCAGGGACAAGGCCGAGGCACCAAGTGCCCCGGCCAGGGTCTCGCGGCGACTGGCGCTCATGGCTGGTCATCCGGCGCAGGCGGCAGGCCAGTCACCCGTTCCGCGCAACTGGTCTTCCAGAACAAAGCGACCTCCTGCCCATGGATCACCCGTTTCGCCAGCGGCACGGCCTGTTCGCCCAGCAGCATGCCGAGCAGTCCCAGCAGCGCGATCGCGGGAGGGGCGGGCGATCGCGTGCCGAGCAGGCTGTAGAGGGCACCGACCAGCAGTCCGATGCCAAGGGCGGCGAGATAGGGCTTCATGGGCAGGAGGCTCCCGATTGGGCCGGTGAGGGATCAGTGGCCTTCGGGGTGGGGTGCTTCGTGCGGGAAAGCGCCGCGCTGCGGGGCCTTGTGGACCATGGTGTAGGCATAATCGACGCCCATGCCGTATGCTCCCAGATGCTCGCGCACGATGTCCATCACGCCATTGTAGGTATCGCGATGCGCCCAATCGCGCTGCAGTTCGAGCAGGGCATTGATCGTGGTGAGCGATTGTGCGCCAGCCTGTTCCATGCGCCGCACGGCAGCGTCATGCGCTTCCTGCGAGGTTCCGCCGGAGGCGTCGGTAACGATGTAGATCTCGAACCCTTCCTCGATCGCGCAGAGCGTGGGGAACAGCAGGCAGGCCTCGGTCCACAGCGCGGCGATGACCAGCTTCTTCTTCCCGCTCGCCTTGACCTGCGCGACGAGTTCATCGGAATCCCACGAGTTCATCGAGGTGCGCTCGATCGGCTTCTGTTGCACCACGTCGAGCAGTTCGGGCCAGATATAGCCCGAGAAACTCTCGGTCTCGACCGCGGTCAGGATGATCGGCACGTTGAACAGCTTGGCCGCCTTGGCCAGGGCCACGGTGTTGTTCTTGAGCGTCTGCCGGTCGATGCTGGTGACGCCGAACGCCATCTGCGGCTGGTGGTCGATGAAGATGAACAGCGTATCGTCAGCGTTGATCAGCTTCTGGGAACGGAAGGACATGGGAATTTCTCCTGACGGGGTTTGGGGGTTCAGTGCGCCTGCAGATGCGCTTCGAGGAACCAGAGCTGCTTGTCGGTCTCGCGCGAGACTTGCGTGAACAGATCGGCCGTATCGGCATCGCCGATGACGCCCGCCTGATCGATCGCCTCGCGCATCGCCTTGCCGAAGGCGCCAAGGCTTGCGCTGAGGGCCTTGAGGTGCGCCTCGCCGCCCGTGGCCTCCAGCGGATAGCCATAGAGCGTGGTCGCAGCGGCGGTGGTGGTCACGCGTCCGTCGGCCACATGGCCGAGCGTGGTGATGCGCTCTGCCAGCAGATCGACGAACTGCTCGATCTCGTCGTGCACGGCGTCGAACAGCTGGTGCAGTTGCAGGAAGTGCGGTCCCTTGACGTTCCAGTGCGCCTGCTTGGCCTGTGCCTCGAGGTCGAGCGCGTCTGACAGGCGGGCCTGCAGCAAGCCGCAGGCCTGCTTGCGCACGTGTTCCGAAAGGTCGATGCGGCTGGAGTAGCTCATCGCCTCAAGCCTTGATGAAGGCGAGAAGGTCGGCGTTGATCATATCCGGATGGGTCGAGGCCATGCCGTGAGGCAGGCCCGGATAGGTCTTGAGCGTACCCTTCCTGACCAGCTTGATCGCGAGGTGCGCCGAATTGGCAATGGGCACGATCTGGTCGTCCTCGCCATGCATGATCAGCACCGGCACATCGATAGCCTTGAGATCTTCGGTGAAGTCGGTTTCCGAAAAGGCCTTGATGCAATCGTAGTGCGCCTTGGCACCACCCATCATGCCCTGCCGCCACCAGTTGTCGATCAGCCCCTGGCTGACTTTGGCACCGGGACGGTTGAAGCCGTAGAACGGCCCGGTCGGCACATCCTGGAAGAACTGCGCCCGATTGGCGACCAGCGCGGAACGGAAGCCGTCGAACACTTCCATTGGCAATCCGCCTGGATAAGAGGCTGTCTTCAGCATGATCGGCGGAACTGCGCCGATCAGCACCGCCTTGGCCACGCGGCCGGGCCGGGCGCGGGCCACATAGCGGGCAACTTCGCCACCGCCCGTGGAATGGCCGATATGGACGGCGCCACGCAGGTCGAGGTGATCGGTCAGCGCGGCAACGTCTGCCGCATACGTGTCCATCTCGTTGCCCGTGTCGGTCTGGGACGAACGGCCATGCCCACGCCGGTCATGCGCAATCACGCGGAACCCCTGCTGCAGGAAGAACATCATCTGGTTGTCCCAGTCGTCTGCGCTCAGCGGCCAGCCGTGATGGAACACGATCGGCTGGGCGTTTTTCGGCCCCCAGTCCTTGAAAAAGATCGTCGTGCCGTCCTTGGTGGTGATCGTACCCATCGTGCGTTCTCCTGAAGCGGGCGTATTCGTGGCAAAGGCGATGCCGGGCAGCGTAGTCAGTGCTGTCGCAACCGTGCCGGCAGCCAGAAATCCACGTCTTGGCAAAGTGATAGGTGGTTGGTCCGCTCTGTCGGTCATGTCGGGCGCCCCTCGTTACCTCACGAGAATGATCCGCATTTGCCGCGCCGGATACACCCGGTCGGGGGGGCGTGACGGCCCGCTTTCGGGTGGCTACCCACCACCGCCGCGTCGTGGTAATCTTCGGCGCAGGGACAAACACTTGCCGCTGCCCGGTCGGGCTCGGGCAACGCTGCCAGAGGGCAAGATACGCGCATGTCAGCCGGGAATGCTGCCCCGATACGCATCCTGATTGCCGATGATCACCCCATCCTGCGCGAGGGCATTTGTGCGATCATCGCCTTGCAGACTGACATGGAACTGGTGGGCGAAGCGGCAAACGGCATCGAGGCCGTGCGGCTATACGAAGAATTGCGCCCCGATGTGGTTCTGATGGATCTGCGCATGCCCGAAATGACGGGCGTCGAAGCCATCGTGAAGATCCGCGCTGCACATCCCGATGCCCGGATCATCGTGCTGACCACCTACTCGGGGGATGCAAAGGCGCTTGAGGCGATGCGGGCCGGGGCGGCGGGATTTCTGCTGAAAAGCAGTCTGCGCCGCGAATTGCTCAACGCGATTCGCGTTGTTCATCGCGGGCAGCGCCATCTTCACCCCGATGTTGCGCAGGAGATAGCGCTGCACGCCATCGAGGATCCGCTCAGCCCGCGCGAAGTGGAAATCCTGCAGATGATC